>PAXM01000030.1 GCA_002714485.1 Acidimicrobiaceae bacterium | reverse complement strand
CGAGAAGTTCGTAGGTGGGAATCCTCCGCCGTGGCTGCAGCACCTCGGCGGCCGGTCCAGCCGCCCGCGCAGCGGTACGCGCACCCCGGCCTCCTCGACGGCGCTCACCGCTCATCGACGGCTCCGCATCTCAGACGACCCCACTCCAGACAACTTCGGCAGCGGCAAGGTAGTCGCTCCGGAGACACCGGGTTCACGATCGGAACCGGTCGTCGGATGCCACCGGTCGACGCACCATCACCATCGCCCCGGATCGACCCCCGCGGCCTCCTGCTGAGTGAAGAACGATGCTCCCACCGGTGGTTCAGGCAGTTCCATCTCGAAATCCCCAGTACGGACCCGACCAGGATCCGAACCCCGCACGAACAACCCCTGGTGGCTGGTGGGCACCGGACTGGGGCCATACGGCACGGCATCACCTGCCCCATAGACGCAGATGAACAGGGTCCGTGACCGGTTCGACTGATTCGGGGCCGAGGCGTGAGCCAGTCGGGTGTGCATCAGACACACCGAACCCGCCGGACCCATGCACGATACGGCGGTATCGCGCATCGCAGCGGCGACAGCAGGGCAGATGGCCCCAGTGAAAACCCCGTCATGCCACAACGAGTGGATCGGGCCTTTGTGCGAACCCAGAACCACCTCCAGAGGCCCGTTCTCCGCGGTCACTTCGTCAACCATCAGCAAGGCGGTAACTATGTCGGCGTTGGAGTGCGGAGTGAACGAGAAGTCCTGGTGCCACTGCACCTCGGTGGTAGCCCCCGGGAGCTTGGTGTTGACCTTGGTGTGATGAAGCCGGACGTCGGGCCCAATTAGTTCAGCCACCATGTCGACCATGGTGCTGTCGGCCATTACCTCACGGTGGGCAACTGAGACCTCCGTAGGCGCCGAAACCCGCCGCAACGCCGGCCGGTCTTCCGAATGACCCGGTTGAACGTCGAATCGGGGACGCCCGTCGATCGTCTCTCCATACGGCCCGTCGTGGGACCGGCTCTCTTCAACCCAAAGCTCCATGTCGACCCGCAGCGCAGCCAGTTGATTCGAGGTGACGGCGTTGGGAACTATCAAGACCCCATCGCGCCAGAACTTCCCAATCTGTTCGTCGGTCAGCACCGGTATCGACTCACCAGTCGCCGGCGACGCCGTAACTGGGCGCTACCGCTGGATTCACGGCCCGGTCCAGATAAGGCTGCATCTGAGGTTCATAATCGGTCCATAGACGGCGCAGCACAACCACCGGGTCGTCTTCGTCCCAGTCGCAACGCAGGTCGACTAGAGCAAACGGCTGGTCATGGTGCACGACGAGGGCAGCCGAGTGCACCGGACCCACCTCACCACCAGCGGCTAGCCCGGCCTCTAGGCCACCCAGAAGACGATCGGCCAGATGGGCCTCGGGATCGGCCTCGAAGCCGGCCACCATGGCCGCTGGGACCTCCGACGTCGAGAGCAGATTGCCCGCTGCAATGCAGTGGTCACCCTCCACAACGCGATTGGTGCCAAGGATGTGGGCCCCAGTGAAGTGTCCGGTCCGACCGGCCATGTCGACTACCGCCAGTTGTCGGTAGTCGGCGTTAACCCGACCGTCCATTACAGCGGCCACAGCTTCGGTGGCCGTTGCGCCTGCCTCCAAGCGCTCGAACACGCGGACAGCCAGAGTTGGATCAGTGACGTTCTGGATGGCCACGGCGCCCACGCCGGCCCTGGCATGCGGGCAGCGAGACCCCACGCAGATGGATGAGGTGGTGACGGCCACCCCGACCATGCCGGTCCTGGCGCAGTGTCCAGTGATGGAAAAGGTCATGGTGGGCTCCCGGGTCGGGGATTAATCAGCAGGCGTCAGGCGGTCGGCCAGATAGCCCATGAAGTGGTGCAGTTCATGTTCGAGCCAACTCAACGGGCCGGGCGTGGCTAGCGACGAGCGGGACCCGGCGTGAATGCCCTCCACCACCATGCGGTCCTCCTCGCAGACTGCGGTGAAAAAGTCAACCATCTCGGCGATCCATGCCTCGGGTTCGACCAGTGAGGCGTGCACTTCAGGCGCTAGGGCAATCCCGAACCGCAACTCGACCTGCCCGGTGCCTCGCGGTCGCAGCGATAGGTACCAGAGGTGATCGGGGGCGAGGATGTACATGTGGGCGGGAAACACCGTCGGCATGAACGTGGTGCTCCGCCACGCCCCCTCCAAACGGTCATTGTCCGAATGAGCTCGCCCGTAGACGGCGTTCTCGTCCTTCTCGAACATCTGGTACGTGAACGCTCCGTGGCGCTCGTCGGGGAACACCACCGAGTCCATGGGCATCCAGGCTCCGAGCGTGACCCGGTGGGTAACAGGCAGGTGGTAGCCCTCCATGAAATTCTCGGCAAGGAACTTCCAGTTTCCGTTCCATACCTCGTCCACCCGGTGGATCGGTACGTAGTCGGCCACCCCGTAGAGCGCCACGATGCCCTCGATGGGGGCCAGCAGGTCGGCCACCGACGGCGCTTCGTCGTCCAACGTGCAGTAAATCCACCCCTCCCAGAGTTCGGTACGGATCTCAGGCAGGCAGACGTCAGCCCGGTCGAATCCGTCGGTGCGCTCCATGTGGTTCGCTCCCACCAGTTGCCCACCCAGGTCATATGTCCACGAATGGTACGGACAGGTAATCCGGCGTGAGTTCCCGTCGCCCACCACCAGCGTCATCATCCGGTGCCGGCACACGTTGGAAAAAGTCCGGACCCGGCCATCACCGTCGCGAACGCAGAACACCGGCTGACCGGCGATCGACCAGACCAGATAATCGCCCACCTCGGGGATCTCGGCTGCCAACCCAGGCGACACCCAGTCCCGCCCGAAGACCCGCTCTTGTTCGAGGGCCAGGACCGCCTCGGAGTGGTACATAGCCGGAGGCATGTTGGTAGCCGCCGACAGCGGTCCGTCGGCCACGGTACGCAGACCAGACAACAGGGTGCCGGTCTCGGACTGGGGGGTCATCAGGTGGAGATCCGCTCAATCGGGCTGGTCAGTTAAATCGGTCAGTCGGGGATCACCGCGGTGACCTCTATCTCCACCACCCACTCAGGACGGGCCAAGGCAGATACCACGATGCCAGTCGAGCACGGATGGACACCCTGGAGCCACCTTCCCATCTCCTGATAAACGACCTCCCGGTAGCGGATGTCGGTCAGGTAGACGACGATCCGGCAGATATGGGACATCTCCGAGCCGGCCTCAGCCAGCAACATGGCGATGTTCTCCATGGCCTTGGCCGTCTGGGCGCCAGCGTCGCCAGTGTGCAATGACTCCCGAGTATCGAGATCCTGGGCGATCTGGCCCCGCAAGAAAACCAAAGTGCCGCGGGCCACGACACCCTGGCTGAGGTCGTTGTCGAGGTTCTGCTCGGGGTACGTCTCCTTCGTATTGAACGGACGGATGCGCTTGTGAGTCATGGCGTCAGACGCTTTCTCGTAACGGACGGCGTGGGTGGCGGCGTTGGGTTGGAAGGGATCATGCCCCGGCGGTGGCCTGGGCGGTGGCCCCGGTCCCTCCCTCGAAGGGGGTAGACCCCCCGCGGCCACCCTTGGCCGAGAAGCCCTTGCCAAGGGCTAATTGGGCCAAGCGTTCCACATAGAGGTCGTCCCGGAAATGGAGGGTGAAGGTCCGGGCGTCACGCATCATTTGCCCCAGCGGGTACCGCTCATGACAGGCCCGGGCGCCTACCAGGTCGAAACCCTGATAGGGAATGGTCAGCACCGCGTCCTTGGCCAGGTGCATGGTGCGCACCGCGTCGGCCTCACACTCGTCAGGATCGTCGCCCCGGTCCAGCCGAGCCGCCGTAGCGTACAAGCAGGATCGGGCGGCAAACAGCTGGGCGTCCATCTGGCCCAGCTTCACCCTTACAGCCTCTGATTCAGCAAGGTCCGGACGCTCACCGATGTAGCCGGTCAGGAAATCAAAGGCTCCCTGGGCCGACCCCACGTGATTGGCGGCGTATGCGCAGGAGAACGTGCGCTGGTCATCAGTGACCCACCCGCCTGGGGTCCCCACCACGTGGCTATCGGGCACGAAAACCTCATCGAACTTCACGCCGCAAGAGATGGTGGACCGCATGCCAAGCATCTGCCAGTCATCCAACAACTCAACGCCCTCCCAGCCCACCTCCACTACCGCGAACACCATCCGGCTCGCATACGGCGTGTCACCCTCCACGGCGCACCAAACCATCAAGTACTTGGCGGCGGCGGCCACCGAGGCAAATCCCTTGCGGGCCGTCAGCCGGTAGCCACCTTCGACCCGGGTCAATTCGGATTCCAGAATCTCGGCGCCGTTCTCATACAGGTGTGCCTCCGAACCCAACGAGGCGCAGAAGGCTCCATCGGCGATGTCGGGCAGGAACCGGTCGCGCTGTTCCGGCGTGGAATGGAAAGCGATGATGCCTGCCGCGTGATTGTGCACCTGAAGCAACTGGGCAGTGTTGGTCTCCCAGCGGGCCATTCGCTCCAGCACCTTGTACCAAGGGCTGAACCGGCCGGGTAGCCACCAGCCGGCGCCGCCGTAATCGGTAGGCAGACAGAGGGCGTGTAGACCAGCAGCCTTCGCCTCGGTGAAGTTCCGGTGCGGGAACTCGACGCCTTCGTCTAGGGAACGGGCGCGCTCCCGCCAGACCGGGCCCAGGGCATCGACCCGGGCCAGGACCTCGGTGGTTTCCGGAGACTCGCGCCACGGGACAGTGGTGGACGTCTCTTCGGTAGTGGTACGCATGGGGAGATCTCCCTTAGCTGGGATGGTCGACTGGGGCGATCCCGACCACGTCTGGGCCGTCATCAGAACAGAAGCGGTGGATAGTTCGACGCAGCACATCACCGCACTGCTCGAGTTGGTCGGGGGCCACGGTCTCGTTGGGACGGTGGGCGTCTGCGATGTCACCGGGGCCGACGATCACCGACGGCACGCCTAGCCGGTCGGAGTACAGGCCGCCTTCGGTACCAAACCCCACAGGGCCCGGTGCACCAGAGCCCACCAGGTCGACCATGACGGCGACCGGGGCTAGCGAAGGATCGGTCTCCAGGCCCGGGTAATCGATGAACGACTCCATAGTGACGTGTCCGCCCACAGCCGACAACCGACGATCGGCCTCGGCCACCGCTTCCAGCACACCGGCCAGCACCTCGTCAGGATCGGTGTCGGCCTGGTGGCGCACCTCGAACTCAAGCGTGCACGATGGGGACAACACATTGACGGCCACGCCACCGTGGATCGACCCCACGTTGGCGCTAATGCCACGATCGGGATCGTTGAGGCCTTGGACTAGGGCAACCAGAGCAGCGCCCTCGTGCACGGCGGTCGGTTCGGTCCCAGCTCGACTGGAGTGCCCGGAGGCCGCAGAGAGGTCAATCCGGTAGGCGACCTTGCCGGCGTGGGCGTTGCATAGGCGCATCCCTGTCGGCTCGCCCACCACCACGACCTCGGGTCTACACGTTCCAGCACCCGTCAATCCGATGGCCAACACGTCGAGCAGGCCCCGGACGCCGACGCAGCCGATCTCCTCGTCATAGCTGAGGCCCAGATGGACCGGGGCCCGAAGGGCATCAAGGTCAGTTTCCTCAAGCAGCACGAGGGCGGTGGCCAAGAAGCCCTTCATGTCGGCTGTTCCACGAGCAGCCAACCGCCCGCCCACCTCTGTGAGGGCGTAGGGGTCGGTAGACCAGCCGGTTCCGGCGGGAACCACGTCGGTGTGACCCGACAACAGAACCCCGCCCGGCGCGTCCGGACCGAAGCGGAGGTGCAGGTTGGCCCGCCCCACCTCGCCAGGCACCACGTCAAGCATGGCACCGGCCCTATGGGCTCGATCCGCGTAGTGGTCGATCAAGTCGACATTGGGAGAGCGACTTTCCGTGGGGTACGCGACTAGCTCACCCAGCAGATCCACCACATCGGAGATCGAAGGGGTGGAGAGCGAAGACACACCCGGATGCTGCCGGACATCGGAGCATCCGTCAAAGGGAGGCCATTTCGCGCAATGTCACCTTCCGCATTTCCCCAGCATCGCGAAGATGAGACGACGTATCCTGCCCCGGTGATCGACCACGCAACCGCCCTTCCCATTTCCGACGAGATGGCCGACGCGTTCGCCGTCGATGGCGCCGTCCACCTCAAGGGCCTGTTTACTGACTGGGTCGATGACTTGGCCGCCGGAGTAGCCCGTAACGAGGCCGACCCCAGCGAGTTCTTCGACGACAACGGCACCACTAGCGACGTCGGACGCTTCTGGGACGACTACTGCAACTGGTCGCGTATCCCCGAGTTTGAGCGGTTCGCCTTTGGTTCGGGCATTGCCGACGTGGCCGCCGGCCTGATGCGATCCGAGACCGTGCAGTTGTTCCACGAGCACGTGCTGGTCAAGGAGCCAGGCGCCCCCCGCCCTACCCCTTGGCACTGCGACGCTCCCTACTACTTCGTTGACGGCCCTCAGACGGTCAGCATCTGGATCCCGCTGGACCCTGTACCGGCGGAGTCCACCCTCCGTCTGATCCGCGGGTCCCACCTCTGGCAGGATGCCGTCCATCCTGTCAGCTGGACCACCATGACTGGCTTCTACGGCNACGACCACACGACCCATAGCGGCGGCTTCCAGCCGATACCAGATCCCGACGACGAACCTGACCGGTTCGAGGTGATGGAGTGGGCGTGCGANCCGGGTGACGCCGTGGCCTTCCATTACCGGACCGTCCACGGTGCCCGAGGGTCAGCGAACCTTCGNCGGGCCTTCTCNCTNCGTATGGTGGGCGACGACGCCCGTTACGTNCAGCGCAGAGGAGCCACNTCACCACCGTTCGACGGCCACGGCATGGTCGACGGTCAGCGCCTCCGTNAGGACTGGTTNCCCATGCTGCCCCTCGGCNTNGGGTGACCGCTACCAGCCCACCGCTAATCCTCATCCACGGGATTGCGCTCTGTAGCTTCCGACGCGACTCGTTTGCCCANCNGACCCCCATCGACCCTGATTCGGAGAAACTGTCGTGAAGTTCCAACTGGCTATCAACTTGGAGCGACTCGATGATTCGCTCGCCATGGACGACGTGGCCCGCCATACCCTCGAGATGGTCCAAATGGCTGAGGCCGGAGGGTTTACCACTGCATGGGCCGCTGAACACCACGCCCTTGAGATGACNATCGCTCCNAACCCACTGCAGATCCTGACGTGGTGGGCCGGTCACACCAGCCGGATCCGGCTGGGCACCGCAGTGGCCGTGGCNGCCTACTGGAACCCCATCAAGTTGGCCGGCGAGGCGGCNTTCTTGGANCTNGTCAGCGGCGGNCGNCTCGAGTTCGGNATCGGATCGGGGGCCTACCAGCGCGAGTTCGACCGGATGCNCCCCGGTCTGAAGCAGTCCGANGCCTGGCGCTNCATGCAAGAGATGCTGCCNGTTCTNAAGNAANTGTGGGCCGGNGACTACGCCCACGACGGCGANTTCTGGTCGTTCCCGACGTCAACGTCAGTGCCCAAGCCAGTTCAGCAGCCCCACCCGCCNATCTGGGTGGCCGCGCGNTCACCCATCACNTTCGACTACGCGGTGGCCAACGGGTGCAATGTCATGTCGTGGCCCATCGCNCGNCCNTTCGCCGAAGCCNAGCTCTACAAGGAGCAGTTGGACGCCTCNATNGCCGCTAGCCCCNNNGCGCCCCGACCAACGTGGGCGNTNATGCGCCACACCGCGGTNTACNGCTCAGTCGATGAGTGGATGGTGCCAGTGGAGGCTGCNCAGCGNCAGCTCAGCCAGTTCGAGAACCTGTTCAAGAACNTGGGCGACGTCCAAGACGGCTTNCCNGCAGCCATNCCCATGGACCAGGTGACCAACGCTGCNGACTACGAACCAACCACNTTGAGCGAAAANCTCCTGTTCGGCACACCCGACNAGGTNNTNGCCAAACTCCGACGCTACGAGGCGCTCGGCGTGGACGAGTTCATCTACTACGCCAGCCTCGGCNTGGGGCTNGAAGAACAGAAGCGGTCCATGCAGNTGTTNTGCGACGAGGTCATACCTGCCTTCAAGTGAGCCACGGGGCACCGAGACCCGGTGCTGACCAGCTCAGTCCTCGGTGATCCACGACTCCAGCGATACGCCGAGGCCGTCCACGATGCGGTTGGCGTAGGCGTAGTAGGCCACTACCTCGCAGATGTCGAGCACATCGCGATCGCTGAAGCCAACGGACCGCAGGGCTTCCACGTCGGCCTCCACCATTTCGCCGGGATGGGCGGTCAACTTCTCCGCGTAGGCCAGCATCGCCACGCGCTGGCCCGACAGGCCGGCGGTACGCCAGTCGTCCTCGATGGCAACCAGAAGGTCGTCGTCCTTGAGGAGTCGACGCAGACCGCGCCGGTGGTGGGTTGTTCAGTAGTGGCAATCGTTGTAGCGGCTGACCACCAGTGCTACCAGCTCACGTTCGACCTTCCGCAGNGTCTTNGTGCCGGCCATAGCCGACCNGTATACGGCCAGGTGCCCAGCCATAGCGGCCGGGTTCAGCGAGTGGATCTGCATGACGTTGTCCACCCGGCCATGGTCGGCATCGACCACCTGTCCGTACAGATCGGCCAGCGGCCCCCCCCACTCGTCCTCACGGATGGTCCGAATCCAAGCCATCGATCAGTCCTCCGCTGCACCCGGGCGACCAAGCCCGGGAGCGACGGTCCGAGCGAGGATCCCGAGGGTGGCCCGCAGGTTGGTCTCGCTGATCACCGGAAAGATGGCGTCGACGGCCGCCTCCCAATCTGGGTGAACCTCGGTCCAGTCGTAAGTCGAGGTAACCAGGGTGCCCCCATCGATCGGCTCCAGGTCGTAGCCGTAGACATGACCGATAGGGGGCTGAAGATTGGCACTCTCGATGCCCCAGGCAATGGCCCGGTCAACCTCGAAGCGGGTGATGACCACCTCTACCTCGTACTCACCCAGGGGGAAGTCCTGCAGCGAGTCGCGATCCATCTGCACGGTGAATCGGTCGCCGACCGCCGACACCGGGTCGCCGTCAGCCCCCATGAGCATCCCCGAGGCGTCAATCGACACATGCCCGGCCGGACTGGCCAGCACTTCAAAGATGGTCCCGGGCGATGCACAGATCGCCCGTTGAACACAGATCTGGCGTTCGTCCATATCCAAAGGTAGGCCCACTGACACTTCTCTGGAGAATCCAGTAGGCGTTTGACCCTCCCTAGCGCCTATGGGAGCGTCAACCCTGGCTTCGCCCCAGGCCTCGATCCAGACACAGTCATGCAGATGGACATGCCGACGGGCAGGATGGACAGTTGATCAGTCAGAGGTCGGTCGGCGTCAAGCTGACCAGCGCCTCGTGTCGGACGGTTGCCACTGGGCCGCCGTCGACCGAGATATCAACGTCAATCACGGCGCGGTTTCCCCGCCGGGTCTCGAACCGGTCCACTACCTTCGCTTCGACCAGCGCCGTGGCCCCGACCATGGCTGCTGAATGGTGGACGATCCGACTACGGGTGTGGATCCATGGCCCGTTGACTAGGTGACGGATCATCACGTTGTTGGCCAGCGATGACCATCCGCAGGGGTGCACGAACCCGCTATCCGAATAGAGCGTCAGGTCGTCACCGGCCCGACGGGCGTAGTCGATCCACCAGTGATCCAACGGCTCAAGATGGTCGGGCAGCCATTCGCCGTCGCGCGGCCCAACGTCGCCTGCCGATGAGCCACGCCATGCGACCAGTCGGGCCCGTAGAGCCCCGGCCACCTCCGCTCGAACCTCAACCGATCCGTCGTCGGCTGGAACTGGAACACAATCAATCCGGTCACCGGCCTCCACTGGGGCTAGGAACTCGATCGTCGAAGTGCCCTCGGCCAGCCAGTCGGCTCCCCACGCCTCGACGATCGGATGGACCAGATAAGCGTGAACCGTGGTCCCGGCGACGAGCGCCCCGCCAAATCCGATAGCCCGGGCGCCTTCGTCGGTGTGGATCAGATTGTCTGCATGCTCGGGTAGGTTCCGGGCAGTGACCGACCAGATGCGGGCCGCGGCGGTCATCGACTGGTCAATTCACCCGTCGCTCGTCGACCTGAACCACATCGAGTCGACGACTACGGATACGCCAACCGTCGGCCTTAGTTCGAACGCACTCATCTTGGTAGTGAATGTGCATGACCCGGTCGGTACGGCAATGACCCTCGACTGTCAGGTGATGGGCGGTACATGGGGTCACGACGGTACAGGTGTCGACGGCGGCCGAGGAGATGACCTGCTCCCCGACGAGATGGGTGGTCGACTCGTAGCGCCGGAGGCCCTCCATGACGGCCACTATCTCATCGATCCCCCTCCGGACCGATGAGCCGGTATCAAGTTCACCATCAACCGTGAAGACACGGCGCAGCTGTTCGAAGTCAAGCTCATCGATGGCTCGCGCGTAGAGGGAAGCGAGGGCAGCGACGGCCCGGCGATCGGCCGGGTTCAGGGAACTGTCCACGCCGACATTCTCCCACGAGGTCTTCGAGGCGACCGGACAGGGAACCAGCGAGACCCGGAACCATTGTGATCCCAAGCCTCTCACCTGGTGGGGGAGGCAGAATTTTGACCTGCGACCTCGGACCTATAAGAACGATCCAGTCCTATTGCCACGGATGGAGAGAGCGCCAACCCGGCCACAACGCCCGCCATCAATCGGCCCCATACTGCACTTCCCGGCGGTGAACACCGTGGTGGGCATCATGGGTCGGCTCACGGCACGCTAAGTTCGACGCCGGGCCGCCGTTGTCCCGGACCTACTTCGTGATGAGATCAACCGACCCAGACCTCGATACCCGAAAGTGTGCGGTCGGGAACCTGTATGAGCAAGCGAACGATTGGCATCTCCGCCGTCGATTAGTCCGCACAGGAGGCGGCGCTTCATGACCCACATCGTTGTGGTTGGTCCCGGCGGTATTGGGGGGACCGTTGCTGCGCTACTAGCCAGAACGGATCAATGCAAGATCACCTTGTTGGGACGACCTGGCGCCCACGTAGAGGCCATCGCCAGTTCAGGGCTGAAGTTCACTGGTGCTGAAGAGTTCACCGTGGACATCGAGGTAGTGGACGACCCGGCTGCAATCAGCACGTGCGACGGGCTCATATATGCGGTTAAAGCTCAGAACACAGCCCCGGTGCTGGAGGCCACCGCCCACATCGAGGCCCAGTGCTTCGTCGCCTCGCTGCAAAACGGTGTCGAAAAAGACGACGCCCTCGCTGCAACTTTCGGCCGAGAGCGCGTAGTCGGGTCGGTGGCAATCGTCGCCGGGGAACGACCGGAACCAGGCGTCGTGCATCTCACATTCGATGGGCTCACCCGGTTCGGCGAGCTCGACGGTTCGTCATCACAGCGAGTCGACCACCTTGTTGCACTGTTCACTGCCGCTGGCCTGAACACCGAATCAACTGACCGAATCACCGCGTCTACATGGTCCAAGATGCTCGGATGGATACCGATAGGCCTGTTCGCCACGCTCGGACGACGGACAAACGCCGAGATCATGTCTGACCGCGTCATCGCCCGGTCGTACGTCGACATAGTGCGCGAGCTCGCCACATTGGCTCGCAACAGCAATGTTGAACCGCTTGACCTCGGCCCATTCCACATTGCATCGTGGGTCGAGGGCACGGTCGATGATGCGATCGACAAGGTGCTCGTCTCCCCGCTGGCAACCAGCGGCTCTCGCCATTCAGCCTTCTCCGACATCACAGCAGGCCGGCCCACCGAGTTGTGTGCGATCCTCGAGCCCATGCTCGCCGATGCTGACGAGCGTGGCCTCGAGCTTCCGGCCACCCGAGCGATGCATGCCGCTTTGATGGCGCTGGAGGCAACGTTGTGAGTGGGATGGTCGACGACAAGGTGGTGGTAGTGACGGGGGCTGCCTCGGGTCTGGGACGGGCTGCTGCAGTGGCCTTCGCCCGGGAGGGTGCGTCCCTTGCGCTCGCCGACATCGATGCAGCCGGCCTAGCCGAGACCGCCGACCACATCGGCGGTGCACTCACGATCGAGACCGACGTGACCGAAGCCGCACAGGTGGATGCAATGGTGGCAGCGGTAATCGATCGGTACGGCCGACTCGACTGCGCGTTCAACAACGCTGGCATCGAGGGGAAGGCTGGAACCACCACTATCGAATACGAAGAAGACGACTGGGATCGTGTGGTCCGCATCGATCTCAAGGGTGTCTGGCTCTGCATGAAGTACGAGATCATGCAGATGCTTCGCCAAGGCGGTGGCTCGATCGTGAACACCGCCTCGATCGCAGGATTGGTCGGGCTGACCGGCTCCTCGCCCTATGTTGCGGCGAAACACGGCGTCGTGGGTCTCACTAAGACCGCTGCACTTGAGTACGCACGACTCGGCGTCCGAGTCAATGCCGTGTGTCCCGGTGTGTTCGACACCCCGTTGCTCGAGCGGATACTCGGCAACACGCCGGAGCGCAAGGAAATGTATCTCGACGCCCAACCCATCGGTCGGCTCGGCGAGCCCGAAGAACTAGCCGAGGCTGTGGTCTGGTTGTGTTCC
This sequence comes from Acidimicrobiaceae bacterium, assembly GCA_002714485.1. Lineage (GTDB taxonomy): Bacteria > Actinomycetota > Acidimicrobiia > Acidimicrobiales > MedAcidi-G1 > UBA9410. The sequence continues at coordinate 46,264 of PAXM01000030.1, read as the reverse complement.
GACGCGGCATCGTTCGTCACTGGTCAATCCATGCCAGTAGATGGAGGCTACGTCGCTCAGTAGGTTGGTGCCGTGCCTGAGAACCACTACGCGAACCGCCCGCCGAGAACCCCACCGCCACTCAACGAGGCTAATGCAGATCTCGATATCGACCGTGAGGTGCGGCTCCATTTGTACCGACGCCTCCAGGAACTTCGTCAGGTTGGCGACCGCCTGCACCGACTCTTCCTAGAGAACCTCGTCCGGGGCACCAGCCATCTGTCACTTGGTATGGAAGCGGTATCGGCGGGCTTCGGCGCGGCCATGCGGGACGACGACTACTCGCTGGCCAGCTATCGAGGGCACGCACACACGCTGAGCAGGGGTGCCTCCATGGAGGGCGTGATCGCCGAACTCCTCGGTCGAGACAACGGGCTCATGCGGGGCAAGGGTGGGTCCATGCACCTCGTTGACGTCAACAACGGAATGCTGGGTTCCTACGGCATAGTCGGCAGCCACCTGCCGATCGCAAACGGAGCCGCGTGGTCGGCTCAGCTACGCGGTAGTGACCAGGTCACCGTGTGCTTCTTCGGTGATGGCGGTACGAACATCGGGGCGTTCCACGAGGCACTCAACCTCGCCGCCGTTTGGAAACTCCCGGTGGTATTCGTCTGCGAGAACAACCTCTACATGGAGTACACACCCATCGACTTGGTCACCGCCGTCGAGCATCCGGCTGCATCTCGCGCACCGTCCTACGGACTCGAGGAGATCGTCATCGACGGCAACGACGTCGACGAGGTGTACACCTGTGCCCAGCGGGTGATCGAACGGGCCCGAGCAGGTGAGGGACCCTCTCTGGTCGAAGCGATCACCTACCGCCTGGGCGGCCACTCGCGAGCCGATACGGCGAAGTATCGACCCGAAGCGGAGGTCGAGGCTTGGCAAGGCCACGATGCCATCGAGCTCTATCACCGCCGTTTGTTGTCGCTCGGTGTGGACGAGGCGGAGTTGACGGCCGTCGCAACCGACATCGCCGCGCAAGTCGACGCAGCGACTGATGCTGCCAAGGCCGGTCCGCGGCCGCCGTTGGAAGAGGTCTACACCCAGGTATTCGCTGACGGAGGGTCATCGTGGCGGAACTGACTTATAGAAGCGCTGTCGCCCACGGCATCGCACAGGAGATGAGACGCGACCCGTCGCTGGTGATGCTCGGTCAGGACGTCGGCCCGGCTGGAGGCGTGTTCAAGACGACTCTGGGACTATGGGACGAGTTCGGGCGGGACCGGGTCCGGGACACTCCGATCTCCGAGCAAGCCATCTTGGGTGCGGCGATGGGCGCCGCGATGACAGGGGTGCCGGTTGTCGCCGAGATCATGTTCTCCGACTTCCTGCCGGTGTGTTTCGACATGTTGTCGAATGAGATCGCGAAGACCCGGTACATGAGCAACGGCCAACTCGCCGTACCACTTGTAGTGCGATGCGCGAACGGATCGGGCGTTCGCTTCGGGGCGCAGCACAGTCAGAGCCTTGAGAACTGGTGCATGATGGTCCCGGGTCTGAAGGTGGTGGCTCCGTCCACACCGATTGACATGGTCGGCCTGATGGCGGCGGCGATTCGTGACCCGGATCCCGTCGTGCTGTTCGAACACAAGTCGTTGATGGCGACCAAGGGCGACGTCCCCGATGGCGAGGTGCTCGACACACTGGGTACAGCCCGGACGGTGCGACCCGGGACCGACGTCACGATCGCCGCACTGGCGCTGATGGTTCCTCGAGCCCTCGAGGCCGCCGAGATCCTGGCGCAGGAGGGAATCTCCGCTGAGGTCATCGATGTGCGGTCCCTCGTGCCGCTCGATATGGCGTCCATCTTGGAATCAGTTCGCCGAACTTCTCGTCTCGTAACCGTGGAGGAAAACCCGCGGCTGTGTGGTTGGGGAGCCGAGGTTGCCTCGATCGTCGCCCACGAGGGATTCTGGGATCTCGACGGTCCAGTGCTGCGAATAACCACTCCCCACGTTCCACTGCCGGCTGCCGACGTGCTTGAGGATGAGGCGGTTCCTTCGGTCGATCGAATCGTCGACACGATCCGTACTAGTTGGGGCTAGGGCGCGACGGCAACTGAATAGAAGTTGCGTCAGCCCATATCCCCCGCAGATCTAGCGAGAAGGCGCCGTGAGATTGGACGGCAAGACAGTCCTGGTCTCCGCGGCGGGACAAAAGATCAGGCGTCATACAGCGAATCCATTGCGCTCAACTCAGGTGTTGGCTCAGTGTGCGGTGCCATTTGTTGGCCGGGAGAGTGGGGCGCAGAGCCGCCAGCCCGGTGCAGTACTTGGAGAGCTGGATCGGCCGGTGGCCCTGTGCCCAGAGCCAGCGGTCGAACTGGCTGGGCGGCCCAACGGTCTTGGTTTCGAGCACTATGCCGTCCACCGATGCAGTGGAACCGTCTCGGTCAGTGCAAGTGACGACCCGGTCAATGGTGAGGCGGGAGGGACCGTCAAGGTCGACGAGGGTGGAGCGCCGGTACCGGGTGATCAAGATGGGGACGAGCCTCTCAGCGGTGCCGGCACCGACGGCACCGTCAACGAACACTCGGCCGGCGGTCGAAAACAGGTTGGCCCCGGCGTTGTCGACCGGCAGTCGTAGCTTGGCGTTGCGGCCTCGTCCTGTCCGCACCTTGACCTCCAGCATCGCTGTACCGGCGTCGACGTAGTGGCGGTGGCGCACCTTGAACCGGCGTCGACGACGGTGGGCGGCTGCAAGGTAGGACACCAGGTCCGGGGTGTCGAAGTAGAGCGACTCGTAGCCGAAGTCCCGCTGTCCGTCGATCTCGAGGGCCAGCACCTCTGGCCACAATTCGCTGATTAACCGATCCACGAACTCTGGCGATACCACGTACTTGCGGTCACGGCGGGTCTGGAGGCCAGCGGTGTTCCCGATCTTGGCCAGCGAGACCGACGGCAGATCGTCGATCATGGCCGGTCAGTCGCCGTTGATCCGGTAGCGCACGTCGACGACGGTGCTGTCGTTCACCAGGTCGATGCGGCGCACCTTGAGCCGCACCACGGTGCCACCCAGCATCGACTCGAGGCGGGCAATCAACTCGGTCTCGTCGGTGTGGGCCCGGTCGAGGGTGACAGCCTGGTTTCGGTTCCTGGCGTAGAGCCTTGGATGATCGCCGACGTAGACGGCAACCAGGGCCGCTCCCATGAGAGTTGGGGTTGCCCATGCCGGATCGATCGGCATGCCGCCCAGTAGACCGAGGGCAAGGGCGGTGAAGTAGTAGGCGACCTCCTGCTGGCCCAACTCAGAGGAGCGCAGGCGGATAATTGACAGAACGCCGAAAAGGCCCAACCCCAGGCCGAGGTTCACCGTGCTGCGTGTCAGGGTCATGGCGATGCCGAGCAACCCGACGTTGATGCCGAGCAGTGCCACCACCATGTCTCGCCGGCCGTTGCGGGGGAAGTACAGAACGAACACCAGCACCGCCACGGCAACTAGGTCGGAGACAATCAGCCAGGGTGTTGACATGGATCAGTCACCTGTCTTCGGGGTTGTTCACCAACGACGTTAGGCGTCCGGGGCGTCCCGGGGCGTCCTTGCGATGGACCGGGCATGGTCGAGGGCGGCCAACAACTCGTCTACGGCGTCGGTCCACTTACGTACCGGCACGGCGTCGTCGTGGGCGTCAGCGGCTTGGGTGGTGGCGTCGGCGATCTGGGCCACCCAGGCCTCGATCTGGGCTGTCACGAGTTCCTCGGCGAACGGGCCGTCGAGGAACTCGTTGAGGAGTCGCCCATAGTCGTCGTCGAACGTGGCCCAGGCGGCGAACAGCGGGTCACAGGCTGCTGATCGCTGCGACAGACCCCAATCCCCGTAGCCAAATGGGAGGCAGTTGGCGGTGACTCCACCCCAGGCGTCAGCCACTGGAGTGACCGGGTTCGAGTCCTTGACGATGTTCATGAAGGCGTTGTCGAGGTCCCACGGGATGAGGTGCAGCGTGCCGGTTGTCGGCTCCTCGTACCAGTAGTAGTTGTGGGGGCGGCACTCGTCGAAGCAGTACCAGTGGAAGGGGCCGTCGTCGTTGCGGATGATGCGGTCGACGACCGCCCAGGCCAGCACCTCGTCTACGTCCATCCAGCGGTCGACCACCTCGGCCGCCCCATCAGGTCCGGCAGCCTTCACCTCGGAGCCGAAGTTCTTAATCAATTCGATGGAGGGGTTCTCGTCCTCGTTGGTCTTGAGCGCCCTCATGAATTCAAAGTCTGGGGTAATGGTGTTGCTGCTCCCCTTGAACGGCCAGACCTCCTTGTAGAGGTTGCCGGTGCCGTCGTCGAAGTTGTGGCGAGTGAAGCGGCCGTCGATCTGCTCGGTGAGGGCGAACACCCCGACGTAGGTGCCGTTGACGATCAGCCGGGCGTGGACCGACCGGGGGGCCGGCACGCCCATTTCGCGGAACAACCAGTAGCCGAGGCGCTCGTGCATCTGCGATGGGTCCAAGTTCATGCTGTGGAACTGCAGGCGCCTCAGCCCGTGGAACTCCCGGTTCGAGTCATCCCAGTTGACCTTGACCTTCATCGACAGCTTGGTGCAGACCCTGTGGCCGGACGGGTCGGACCAGTTCGGGTCGGAGAGGCAGCCGACCCATGCTCCAATCGACCCCTTGTACCGGATACCGACCCGGTCGATGGTCTCACCCTCGAAGGTGAGCGACCCCAGCACCCACTCCTCGGCCGAGGGGTTGCGATCGATCTGGGCGAGAGCCTCGTCGGACAACGTCAACTCGAACGTGTGCAACCGCTCCTGGTCGAAGACGTAGCTGGAATTGTCGGCAGTGAGCGCCGACGAGTTCCCAACGGCGTTGGTGACGGTCTCTGCGACAGTGGTCGTCGTATCGGCGGTAACGCGCGTCGAGACAACCGTCGTGGTGTTCTCTGCGGCAGTGGTCGTCGTATCGGCGGTGACACGCGTCGAGACAACCGTCGTGGTGTTCTCTGCGGCAGTGGTCGTCGTATCGGCGGTAACGCGCGTCGAGACAACCGTCGTGATGGTCTCTGCGGCAGTGGAGGAGCAGGCGACGAGCAGAAAAGCCCAGAAAAGTGTGCGGAGTGGACCTAGGTGCACTGGGCCACAGTAGGCCGTGACTTTTCTTGTGGCACTCAACCAATTCAGCGAACGATCCGGAGAACCAGAAGGTCCCGGAACCTTTATGATCCCGGACCTTCCAAGTGGTGGCGGGGGCAGGATTTGAACCTGCGACCTTCGGGTTATGAGCCCGACGAGCTACCAGACTGCTCCACCCCGCAGAGGGGAGGGTAACGGCGCCCCACCATCGCACCTACCAGTTCTGAGCAGTCGATCGGGTCATCCCGACCAACTAATCCCCCAGCAGTCCTCCGACCCTCTCGGCGGTCTCTCGCACGAGACGTTCTATCTCGGTGGTGTCCCCGTCGCCGGGGAACCGCCAGCCGGGGCCGTAGACCGACACCGACGCCACCGGCTGCCCGTCGGCGTCGCATACCGGGGCCGCTACGCCGGTGATCTCCTCCGAGAACTCGCCCATCGTCCACGCCACGCCAGTCCGGCGTACCTCTCCGACCCGCTGCCGTAGGCCGACCAGGGTGGTCACCGTCGCCTCGGTGAACCCGGCCAAGCCGTCCGCCCCGTAGGCCTCTACCTCCTCGTCGGTCCACGACCCCATGAAGGCCTGCCCCGCCGCGATGGTGTGTAGCGGGAATCGCTGGCCGGTCCAGTCGGTCACCTGCACCGGTCCTGGTGCCGCGACCTGGGACACGTACAACCCTTCGCCACCGTCCATCACGGCCAATGACGCCGACTCGCCCAACCGTCCAGCCAACTCCCGTAGGTACGGACGAGCGAGGTCGCGCAGTGTCCCGACCGGTGCCCCGGCGGCAGCGAGAGCCCGCAGGCCCGGTCCAATCACGTACCGTCCGGCCTCGTCGACCCGCTCCACGATCCCCAACTCGTCNAGGCTGGCCAGNATCCGCGAGCACGTNGACTTGGCNAGACCGGTCGTCCGGGCCACCTCGGACACCCCCGAGGAGTCGCCACTCCCCGCCANGGCCCGCAGCACNCTGAACGTTCGCTCGATTGACTGGATTCCTGTAGTCTATNNTACCANTGAGCGGAACGTTCCATTCAATGGAACACTTTTCCGAGACCGATCACCAGCCGAGAAACGAGTCCACCATGCGCAACGACGCGCAGTGCGTGATCATCGGAGGCGGCGCCATGGGCGTCGGCCTCCTATACCACCTGGCCCANGAGGGCTGGACCGACACCCTCCTCATCGAGAAGGGCGAACTCACCTCCGGCTCCACCTGGCACGCCGCCGGCCTCGTCCCCCACTTCATCGGCAGCCTCAACATGGCCAAGGTCCACGCCTACGGTGCCGAGCTCTACTCGAAGCTCGAGGAGGAGACCGGCCTGGCCACCGGCTGGCACGGCTGTGGCGCCATCCGCCTCGCCGTCAATCAGGAACAAGCCGAGTGGTACCGCTACGTGCAAGCCATGCTTGATTCACTCGACATCGAATCGCACCTCATCGGCCACGACGACATCCGAACCCTGGCTCCTCTCATGGAGTCCATCGACGACGTCGTCCTCGGCTTCCACACGCCGCACGACGGCTGGTCTGACCCCACCGGCTCCACCAACGCCATGGCCGCTGGCGCCCGACAGCTCGGCGCCCAGATCGCCCGCCACACNTTGGTCACCGACGTCACNCAGCTCCCCGACGGCCGCTGGCAGGTCACCACAGAAAAGAACGGCCAACAGGAACAGGTCACATGCGACCACGTCGTCAACGCGGCCGGCCACTATGCCCCCCAGATCGGCGCCATGTCCGGCATCGACGTCCCCATCGTGTCGATGATCCACCAGTACCTGATCACCGAACCGCTGGACGCCATGAAGGCCTNCGAGGTCGAGATGCCCGTCATCCGCGACCCCCGCTCGTCCTGCTACTACCGCCGAGAGATCGACAGCCTGCTCATNGGCCCGTACGAGACCCACGACTCCATCACCTACGGCATCGNCGGCATCGACTGGAACCTCCACTTTCACCTCACCCCNCCNGACCTCGAGCAACTCGCCCCGTGGCTCGANATCTCAGCCGAGCGCTTCCCNGTGTTCGCNGANGCCGGTATCAAGCAGGTGGTCAGCGGCCCCATCACCCACACTCCCGACGGTGGCTACCTCATGGGCCCGGCCGCCGGCTACCGCAACTACTGGTTCTGCGCCGGCGCGTCGATCGGCATCACCCAGGGTCCAGGAGCCGGTAAGTACCTCGCCCAGTGGATGGTCCACGGCCAGACCGAAATCAACGTCCGCGAGATGGACCCCCGCCGCTTCGGCCCTTGGTCCGACCTGCANTACACNATTGACAANTCCATCGACGANTACCACGAGATGTACCANGTGCGAATGCCCGGCGAGTACCGCTCCGCCGGCCGACCCCTGAAGCGCACCCCCATCGCCGACCACCTCGACGCCCTCGGTGCCCAGTGGCAGGACGTCTGGGGCTGGGAACGCCCCCGTTACTACGGCGAGCCTGAGGAATACTCGTGGCGCCGCTCCAACGCCCACGACATCGTCGCTGCCGAGTGTCNCGGTGTCCGCGANCGGGTCGGCATCGCCGATCTCACCGCCTTCGCCAAGTTCTCGGTCACAGGATCCGAGGCCGGTGCCCTTCTCGGCCGCCTATCGGCCAACCGCCTTCCCACCAGGGACGGTGGCATCCGTCTTGTCCACATGCTCACCGAATTGGGCGGCATCGAGTGCGAGATGACCGTCACCCGTATGGCCGACGACCACTTCTACCTCAACTCGGCGATNGCNGGCACCGAACACGACCTTGACTGGTTGCNGCAACACGTCCTANNNGGCGAGGAAGTNGTCNTCGACGACTGGACCGACCGAATNGGGATCCTCGCCGTCACTGGCCCCCAGGCCCGTGACGTGTTGGCGGCCTGCACCGACACCGACCTCTCGTCGGACGCCTGGCCGTGGCTCACCTGCCAGCAGGTCGAGATCGGCGGCGTGGACTGCCTCGCACTGCGGGTCAGCTACGTCGGAGAGCTCGGCTGGGAGCTCCACCACCCGATCGAACAGATGCCCGATCTTTACGACGCCCTGGTGACCGCCGGCGCCGCCCACGACATGGTGCACTTTGGGTCGNCNGCCATGAACGTCATGCGCCTGGAGAAGGCCTACAAAGCGTGGGGAGGCGAACTCACCACCGAGATCACCCCCATCGAGGCCCGCCTCGAACGCTTTGTTGACCTTGAATCGGGTCGTGACTTCCTAGGCCGCGATGCAACCATGGCCCGTCGCCAACAGGAGGACGCCACCGGCCTCGACATGGTTCTCGTGTACTGCGAGGTCGACGCCACCGATTCGGACTGTCGGGGCAACGAACCCTGCTACGACCCATCCGGTAACGGGTCCCGATGCATGGGTATCACCACTGGNGGCGCCTGGGGGCACACCGTAGGGAAGTCGCTTGCCTTCGCCTACGTCGACCCTGCCTTTGAGGCCCCGGGGTCGACCTTTGAAATCACCCTGTTCGGTGAACGCCATAAGGCAACCGTGCTCGACGAACCGGCCCACGACCCCGCCAACGAGAGGGTCCGGGCATGAGCGCCAAGCCGAACCGAGCTGGCCGTGCCGGGGGACGAGCGGCCCGGGTGGCCGCGCGGGCCGCCGGCCTAGCCGACGACGAGAAGGCCGTCCGCCCTGGCCAATCGGGCGGTGCCTACAAGCCGCTCACCGATTCGGAGTGCCGCACTGTCTACGACACGGCGCTCACCATGCTTGAGGAGTTCGGCATGGGCACCCCCATTCCCGAGTTCATCGAGGTCGTCGTACCGGCCGGCGGATGGGTCGACGACCACGAACGCCTCCACTTCCCACGGACGCTGATTGAGGAGTGCATCGGCATGGCGGCCAAGGAATTCACTTGGCATGGCTTCGACGATGACCGCTCAATCGTGGTCGGCGGCGATCGAGTCCACTTCGGTACTGCGGGAGCCGCCGTCTCGGTCTGGGACCACGAGACCCGCAAGCACCGACCCTCCGACCTCCAGGACCTCTACGACGTGGCCCGCCTCGTTGACACCCTCGAACACATCCACTTCCACGTCCGTACCCTGGTGGCCCGGGACATGGTCGAGTCCCGGGACCTCGACCTGAACAGCGCCTACGCGGTAGCCATGGGCACTACCAAGCCGATGGGCACGTCATTTTTCCAGCCCGAGCATGTCCACGAGGTTGTCGACATGTTCGACGAGATGCTCGGCGGCCAGCCCGGGTCGTTCGCCGAACGGCCGTTCTGCGTTGCCAACAACACGTTCGTCGTACCACCGCTTCGCTACGCCGAGGACGCCGTGCGCTCCATGGTCGCCCAGGTCCGTACCGGTATGCCCATCAACCTGCTGTCGGCCGGTCAGGCCGGCGCCACGTCGCCCGCCGCGCTGGCCGGCTCGCTGGCCCAGGCCCTCGCCGAATGCCTCTCGGCGCTGACCTGTGTCAACCTGCTGAACCCGAGTCACCCATGCGTGATGGGCCTGTGGCCATTCGTGTCCGACCTCCGTACCGGCGCCATGACGGGCGGCTCGGGCGAAGAAGCGGTGCTCAACGCGGCAGCCGCTCAGATGGCCAACTGGCTGGGCCTGCCCTCGGGCGTAGCCGCCGGGATGGCTGACTCCAAGGTCCCTGATAACCAGGCCGGCCACGAGAAGGGCCTAACCGTCGCCCTGGCCGGACACGCCGGCGCCAACCTCGTCTACGAGTCGGCCGGGATGCTGGCCAGCCTGCTGGCCTGCTCGTACGAGGCCCTAGTCATCGACAACGACATGCTGGGTGCCGTCAACCGCACCGTCCGAGGCATCGAGGTCACGCCGGACAAACTTTCGCTTGAGACCATCCGGTCGGTCATCCATGGCGACGGCCACTTCCTAGGACAGGACCAGACGCTGTCCCTCATGCAGTCTGAGTACATCTACCCGGAGGTTGGCGACCGGCTGAGCCCGGCCGACTGGTTCGACGCCGGCGCCACCTCAGTCGACGAACGGGCCCGGGTCCGGGTGCGTGAGGTGCTGGGCTCGCATTACCCGTCGCATATCTCGCCCGACACCGATGCGAGGATCCGCGACAGGTTTGACATCCAGCTGCCAGTGGGCGAACTCACCACCTCCAGCCGCTGGGGCTGACCCGTCGTCGATTCGAGATCGGACCCACAATCGACCCGGCATGTCAGGACTGGTTCTGTTATTGCCCCTGGGTCGCTCGAGTGACCAGCCTCACCGCAGGGACCGGTCAACTAGCTAGATGACCGGCAGGCCCAGACGGATCCACCATGCCTGCCAGCGACGACCACTGGATCATGGCCTCCGGCGTACCCGCCACACCTGGCGCCACCTGATGGCTGGCAAACCGCACCACCAGGTCCTCTGGCGTCAGGCCGAACACCGCATAGTTCGAGACCTCGGGCCCTAGGCCCCGACCGTCCGGCCACAGGACCCCATCACCCAAGCGGGCCACGAGGTCCTGTCGGGCAAAAAACCCGACGGTCTCCAACCACGGGCTACCCGACACGAAGAGGTCACCTAGCCCGACCTCAGCCCCAGTCGCCAAGTCGATCAACACCGAGTCGACCCGTTCGTCCGGACCAGCCGCCCCGGCCCACTCGATCCGGAAGTCGTACACGACGCTGACCAGCCGATCGTCCAGTAGGTGGACCGTGCCCGACCCNCGCAACGAGTCGCCCTGGTCGCCTCCAGCCCCCGNACTCGAATCCNCACCAGNCCGCTCGGAGATCACCGACACGTACTCCGCNCTCACCGCCTCGGTCGGACCCCGTAACGCCACGTTCACCGGGTGGTCNAGAGCCAGACCGTCCAACTGCGGATGGCTGAGGTCATAAACCCCGGTCCCNCCTACCGTCCCAGCCATCGAATCCANGTANACNGACCCGNGATCAACCCCCTGANCCGACCCGCCGGCACCATCGCCGGACCCCCGTTCCGGNATCTTGCCCTCNGGTAACGAGTTGGTGGNCGCCACGGTCTCAACCACNGACGNCTCNGTCGGCTCTGGCGTGNGTCCGATNCCGTTGGCCACCATCTCCCGGCCGTCGGCTTCCGCGCAGCCTGCCGACGANAGCGTCNCCAGGANCACTGCCACCACGACGAGGGAGATCCTCGTCAGATGCATCTTTGAACCGCGCGACGACGGCAAACGGCAGGAGTCCACGCACGGGAGGGTAGCCACGGGCACCGGGCCACCCCGCCGAGGACTCGTCCATCGCTACCATCGGGCGATGGCCTTCCGACGTAACTCACGAAACCCGAAGGGTCGACGAGCCGTCGCCCAGACCGTGGCCAACGGGCCTAGCACCGACCAGACCCTGCTCGACCTGGTCAATGGGCTGCGCGAACTCACCGAGCGTGTCGACGTCCTTGAGCACCACTTCGATGCCCTAGGCACGACGGCGGCTACCGATCCCGACGGCGAGGACGTCATGGACCTACGCCTCCACGTGGCCCGTCTGGCCGCCGAGGTCTCCCGGGTCACGGTCGGCCTCGAGGCCCGGATCGCCGAAGTGGCCGGTCAGGCTGGCGTGGCCATGACCGGAGACCCTGTCAGCGCCAACCCCACAACCGGCACGGCTATTCCCACGCCGGCGCTGGCCGGCGACGAGTCCTTCGAGGACCTCAGCGCCGACTCACCGGCGCGCGCACGCGGCGTTCAATCCCCATCCGGCGCCTCCACCCGCCGCACGAGCGGCTGGCAACCCGCCGATTGACCTCTGGCCAACCAGCCTCAGCCCGCCAGGTCCTCCAGAGCGTCCATCAGCTTTTGCATACGGGCTTGGAGACGACCGAATTCGGCCCAGTCAGCCGGATCCTCAGCCATCGCCGCAGCCGATGCCGACTGCAGGCGGGCCAGATCAGCCACCAGACCAGCTAAGTCGTCGGGTAGCGGCGCTCCGGTATCTCCATCACCATCGGTCGCTCCATCACCGGTATCGGTAACCGTCGCGGCACCCGTGCCAGCATCGGAGTCATCGGTTGCGGTGCCCGCCGCCGACCCAGTTGAGATGCCCCGGAACAACTCGTCCAACGACGCCCCCGTCAACTCCTCGAGGGCCTCCTGGAGCGAGTTTGCCATTACCACCTGCTCGCCCACGGCCACGATGACCCGCTCGAGTTCCGGCACCGTGCTGTCGCCCTCGGCCTGCACGTACAGCGGTCGGACGTACAGGATCGAATTCCCGATTGGCACCAGCAGAAGCTCGCCGAACAGCACCGACGAGCCCCGCTGACTCAGCAGCGTCTGCAAACTAGCCACCGCCTCGTCGTTGCGGATCCGCTCCTCAGCCAGTGCCGGACCATCGAAATTCGACGACGGTGGCCGATACACCATCAGGTCGCCCAGACGGTCTCCATCGCTCCGGCCCACCATGTAGGCCGCTAGTTCCTTTCTGGCGTCGTCCTCGTCCAACGGCACGTAGGCACGCATGATCACGAACTCGGCACTGGACCCCGAACCATCAGAGGCCTCCCCATCGGGTAGCGCCACCATCGTCCGGTACGGCGCCATGCGACGATGCCGGACCCCGACCTGGAAGCCCTGCTCGTCGACAAGCACCACGTTGGCCGCACCTTCACCGGTCCGACCCGGATCCTGGGACACCGCCCACTCCGAGGCCCGCTGGTAGAAGTTCTCCGTGTCGTCGACGTGGTACGCACCCCACATCTCCGACTGCAGGCGGAACAAGTCCTCGGCGTAGCGGAGGTGCTTGGCTAGTTCAGCCGGCATCTCCGACATCGGAGTGAACAGGTCGTCGAACGCCGCCGAGTACGCAGCCACTAGCGGGTCCGAATCATCGACAACGTACAACACGACCTCGCCGGTGAAGGCGTCGATCGTGGCCTTGACCGAATTCCGAACGTAGTTCAGGTCGTGGCGCAACCCGCTCTTCCTGGGCAGCTCGGCCACCGACGCCGGCTGGGCGTAGGGGTACCGGTCGGTGGTGGTGTAGCCATCGATCACATAGACGATCCCACCGTCAACCAGCACCGGATACGGATCGGCGTCGAAGTGAAGGAACGGTGCCAGCTTCTCGACCCGGTCCCGCACGTCCCGCACGTAGAACACCCGCGACTCGTCAGTGATGAAGTTGGAGATCAACGGCTCCAACTGACCGAAGCGCAGCGAGAACGCCAGACGCCGTACCAGAGACCCCATGCCCACGCCGCCGTCACCACCGATGTCGGCATACCGGACGGCCTGTGTCTCCTGGTTCTCATCGGTGAAGTCGACCTCGTCACGGCTGGCCCCAACCACCGCGTAGCCACTCAGGCCTTCCCCGATGTACAACTGCGGCCTGTCCAGCACCACATCAACCGTCGGGTCGATCGACACCGGTAGGTCACCCACCAGGAAGTCCGGGTCTCCTGAACCCTTCACCCGACTCACCGGCGCCATGGCAACGCCGTAGCCGTGGGTGAACGCCACGTGCTGGTTCTCCCACGATCGCGTCTCGTTCAGATCCAGCTCACGGGTGCCCAGCAGCACCTGAGTGGTCTCACCATCAATCGTGTAGCGATCGGTGTCCATCTCGGGGGCGAAGGCGTAGAACTCGCGCTCGCCCTGCAGTCGGTCGAACGTCCCCTGCACCACGAGTGGGTCCAGGGTCCGGATGTTTCGCACCGTGCCCCGGTTAGATCGCAGGTCGACCGCCGTTATCTGGTTGTCGAAGTCGGTGAGTTCAACCTCGGTAATGGCGTCGAGCCCATAAGCCGCTCGAGTCGCCGTGATGTTGCGCTCAATGTACGGCGCCTCCTTCTCGGACTCTGCGGGCTCCACCCGGAGGTTCTGGATGACCGCCGGGTAGATGTTGCCCATCACCAGCGCCACGAATGCCCAGAGGCCCACGGCCAAGGTGGGTAGCACCCAGCCCCGCCGCCGAATGTTCACGATGAGAAGTACCACAGCGAACACCGAGATGAGGATCAGGAGGTTGATGGCCGGTAGTTGGGCCTTCACGTCGGTGTAGGTGGCCCCGGACACTGCGCCCCGGTCTGACGTGGTTAGCTCGAACCGGGCTAGCCAGTAGTCGCCGACCCGCACCAGGGCGACTAAGCCGAGCAGTACCGACAGGTGGGCCTTGACCGCCGGCTGGACCCGCTCACCCGTCGTCTGGAGTCGGATCCCCCCATTGATGTAATGGAATAGCGTCGTGACGACGAGTGCCACGATGAGCGTGGCGAACAGCCATCCGACCACGAACGACAGGAATGGAAGGCGGAAGACGTAAAAACTGATGTCCTTGCCGAACTGGGGGTCGAGGATGCCGAAGTCCACGCTGTTGGTGAACAGCAGCCACTCCTCCCAGCGGCCGCTCACCCCGAAGCCGGCCACCAGGGCGAACAGGGCCGACAGCACAAAGCGCACCAACCACCGACGACGACCCACGACGAGGTGGTAGTTCCGCAGCAGGTCCTCCTCCGGACCCGGCGGCCGGACCAGCGGGGCCAGGCGATCGGCCACGGTGAGGTTGGTGAACAGGATCCCGAAGAACAGGACGGTGAACAGAGCCACAAGCACCACCTGAGCTCCGAACACCGACACGAACACGTTTTGATGGCCGAGGGCGTCGAACCACAGGTAGTCGGTCCAGAAGCCGGCGATGCCGCGCAGCGATAGCACAAGGACGAAGAACGCCGACACCACCGCACCGGCGATCAGCCTGATCTTCATCGAGCCCCGGGAACGGCGACGAATCCGGGGGAAGGGACGTGGACCTGGCGGTGGAGCGTCTTCTGGGCGCATGGGCCCAGCCTATGGCCGACTGCGCCTCAGCCGATCAGTGTTCTAGCCAATTGGCTTCTCAGCCGGTCGGCAGTCGCAGGTCTCGGGTCCTGCCGCCGTGGCGGGCTAGGGCCTCCAGAGCGTCCTCTAGCGTGGCCACCCCCTCGACGGTCATCGAGCCGGCATGACGGCGGGCCTCACCGGCCTCTTGGGCCGGCACCAGGAACAGGTCCATACCGCCATCCCGGGCCGCCACTACCTTCTGAACGATCCCGCCNATCGGCCCCACCACCCCTGCCGGATCGATGGTCCCGGTGGTCGCCACCTGCAACCCACCAGTTAATTCACCGGGCGTGACCAGATCCAGGATCGACAGCGTGAGGGCCAGACCGGCCGAGTTCCCACCCACGTTGCCCGTGTTGACCCTTACGTCGACCGGTAGGTCCTCAACGTCCTCCCAGCGGGTCTGAGGCACTACACCCATGTACCCGGTCGTCGGGTCGTCGGGCCGGGGCNGGAGGGCGAATGAAACCACCCGAGACTCCCCACCNTCCACTGGCTCCACTTCAAAATCGACCATTTCTCCCGGGCTGCGCTCCCGAATGGCGTCGACCAGGTCCCCGGCCTCCAGGACTGGCACACCGTCCACGCTCACGATCACGTCATTGATCGTCAACTTCCCGGTCGACGGACCATCGACCTGGACCTGNGCTAGCCCCACGCCGGTGGGCCGGAACGGGTCGATGCCCAGGTGTCGCAGGGCCACGGCGACTGCCGTGGACTTCGACACCCGCATCAGTTGCATATTGAACGCCCGATTCTCGTCCCGGGACCGGCCATCGAGAATCCGGTCCTCCTCGACGAGCGTCAGCGACGGCTTCATGCGAGCCTCCAACCACTCCCAGCCGTTGACGGTGGCGTCCTGGCGGACCGTCGTGAAATGGATCTCGCCGGTGGCATTGAATCGCTGCCCCGTAGTGACCATCACCTTCCCGCTCAACGGCTGCACTGACCCGGGCCGAAAGACGAAGTAGGGAACCCGGACGAATGTGGCTAGCAGGGCGGCGGCCACGACTAGCAGGACAATGGTGGCCCGCAGGGGATGGGACGGCGGCCTCGGCTGATCCGACGAATCCGGAAGATCGCCCGCCGGTAGATTCTCCTCCATGGACGCCCAGCCTGCCACGGAGCCGACCGGTCTAGACATCGACACCGACGGTCCGGGCTGATGAATCTGCGACGGTTCCGCAGTCGGGCGCTACCGCCGGTCGGCGACCTCGAGTACGCCGTAGACCGTCAGTGGAGCCCCGGCGCCCGCCTCGGCATCTGGATTCAGCCCCCGCGCCAGGTCGTGACCGGCCGCCGAGCACGCATCCGCTGGTGGCACCGGGTTCGCTCGGTGGTTCTGCTGNCCACCTTCGTGGTGGTCGGTGGCGTCGCCTTNGCCACCGTGATCGGCGTGGGAATCTTCCTGTCGGGATTCCTGGTCGAACAGGCCATTGGCTGATCAGCACCCTGTGACCGACTCGACCATCGAGCCCGGGGCCGATCCCGGCACAGTCCCGAACCGCCACGTCCACCNNGACCCNGCGCCGGACCGGGAGACGGCCGAACGTCGTCGTCGNGCCNTACTGGCCGGGCACGGCGGCGATGCCGAGGCGGCACGGTCTCTCGCCGTCGACCCCGAGGCTGTGGTACGNGCCGCCGCCCTTGGTGCCCTGAACCGTACCGGTACCCTCACCGACGATGGATTGGCCCGNGGGCTTACCGACCCCCATCCGACTGTCCGACTAAGGGCGCTGGAGATCCTGGGTGGACCAACACCTNTGTCAGNCCTACTCACGAGGCTTCTCGTGGACCTGCTCGTGGACCCGATCCCTGAGGTGGTCGAGACGGCNTGCTGGGCGGCCGGCGAGCACCCTGAAGCGGCTGACCAACTGGTCNATTCAGTCGTGGCNGTAGCCGGTANCGGTCCCGANGGTGACCGACCCGGACACCCCGATCACCTCTGCCGCGAGGCNGCCGTGGCCGCCCTNGGTGCTCTAGGACANGANTTAGGCNGGGAATCAGTTCTGGCGGGNCTCGGCCAACGGGCCACCATCCGCCGTCGGGCCGTGCTGGCCCTGGCGGCCTTCGAAGGCGATGANGTGGAAGCCGCCCTCACCCGGGCCCTNGATGACCGNGACTGGCAGGTCCGCCAGGCCGCCGAGGACCTCCTCGGCGTGGATGCGGATTCCGGTTAACGCCGGCCTACCCGGACCCGAAGTCNGGCTAGCGCCGGCCTTCCATGAACATCACCCGCATGGCNTCGAACGACTCGATGCAATGGCCNGCNCCCAACACCACGCACTCCATTGGCGTCTCCACGGGAACAACGGGCACTCCGGCGTCCTCNGCGATCCGCACGTCNAGGCNTCGGAGCAGGCTGCCGCCGCCCACTAGGCAGATGCCATGGGCCATCAGGTCCTGGGCCAGTTCAGGCGGGGCCTGGGCCAAGCACTGCACCACCGACTCAACCATGGCAGCCACCGGCTCCTCAATNGCCCGACGGATCTCCACCGGNCTCAGCACCACCGTCTTAGGTAGACCGCTCATCAGTTCCCGTCCCTTGACCTCGGCCCGACCCTCGTCTGGAGTCGACGCCGCCGAACCGATTGTCCACTTGATCTCCTCGGCGGTGCGTTCCCCNATGGCTAGCCCGTACTCGCGTCGAACGTAGGCCTGGATNGCGGAGTCGATGTCGAACGAACCGACCCGCACCGCCTCGAGGGCCACCACTCCACCGAGCGAAAGCAGCGCAGACTCCGACGTCCCGCCACCGATGTCGACCACCATGTTCCCGACCGGTTCGGAGATGGGGAGATTGGCGCCGATCGCGGCAGCCAACGGTTGCTCGATGAGTTGAGCGTCGGCCGCCCCGGCGCGCCGGGCCGCCTCTGTAACCGCCCGCCGCTCGACGGCCGTAATAGCCGACGGCACACAGATCAGCACCTTGGGTCGGTTGAACCGACTCACCCCGACCCGTTCCAGGAGGAGCCGCACCATCCGCTGGGTCACCTCGAAGTCGGTGATGGCCCCCTTACGGAGCGGCCGCTTGGCCACCACGTGCTCAGGGGTGCGCCCGATCATGTGCCACGCCTCGTCTCCCATGGCTAGGACCTCGCCTGAACGTTCGTTGATGGCGATCACCGACGGCTCGGCCAGGACCACCCCCTCGCCGCGTGCGTAGACGAGCGTGTTGGCCGTGCCCAGGTCAATGGCCAGATCACGTGCCACAACGTCAGCGTCCGGACTGGCCGGGACCAGCGATTCCACTGGAACCCGACCCACCGTCGGGGTCCGACCCGTCGGGTGACACGTTGCCTAGTACTCGAATGCCCCCCGTTCCGCTATCACTCGACCCTTTACCGGCCGAGGTCGACCAGCGCATACCCGAGGTCCGGTTCCGGGAACGCGACGGACCGGCCCCGTGCCGTAGGGCGCGGAGATTTGCCCGGGCCCGGTTCGGATCCTCAACAACCTTCTTCGGGCGGCTGAACAACCAGACCAGAGCGGATAGCACCACGGCTAGTCCAGCCCCACCGGCCAGAAACAGCAAGGCGGGGTTCACGCGCCCGCCTCCGTGGCAGTGGAATCGGTCACGTCGACCAACTGCTGGGCGTCCACCCCCCAGTGCTCGCCCCCTGCCCAGGCCTCCCGCTTCCAGATCGGCACGGTCGCTTTAAGCGTGTCGATGCACCAGCGACCGGCATCGAAGGCCGTGTCCCGGTGGGGCGACGACACGGCCACCACCACCGCCGCCTCGCCGATGGCCAACGGTCCGATTCGATGGATCATCGCCACCCGACCTAGATCCGGCCAACGGTTCCGCGCCTCTGCGGCCAGACGTTCCAAGCGTGGGACCACCTGGGTCTCATAGGCCTCGTACTCCAAGGCGGTGACGTCTGGACGGCCATCAGCGTGGTCCCTTGCGTCACCACGAAACACCACCACCGCCCCGCAGTCGGGACGCCCGATCCAACAGGCCACCTCGTCGACGGGTAGTGGGCCGTCGATCAAACCCAACCATGTGTCATCACCGACGTGCTCACCACCGTGTTCCTCGGGGCGTCCATCAGGACGGATCTCATTGGCCATCGGCCGCATCGTATGTTCCACGACCGGACCTCCGGGGGCGGCTCACGAGGCGAACCAGCAACCACCCCAGACCCAGCGCCAGTAGACCGGCCACGACCAACGAGACCTGCTGTCGGGCCCGGGCGTCCATTCGATCCAGCAGGCCCGGTTCGTGGCCCGCCACGTAGGCCTCCTCGTTGGAGTGGGTGGGCTCCCACCCCAGGCCCCGGAGTCGATCGTTGGCCACCACCCACGGGTACACCGAGTAGGGGAACACGCCCGGAGGCGCGGGAGACAACCCGGTGTGCCACAGCACCCGAGCCGTCAAGGCGGCTAGCGGACCAGGTAGACGCAACCGCGGACCTGGCCCACCCAGCTCGGCCATGACCTCCGCGCCGATCCACCCGTCGGGGGCCACGTTCAACGGCCCGTCGTACCGGGTCTTCACGGCACACACCGCAGCCCCGGCAAGGTCGTCGGAGTGCAGGAACTGGCCCAACGGGTCGCCCTCGTCACTGCGGATCGATGCCGCCGCACCAACCACCGTTGCTAGACCACCGGGCCGTTCCTCGGCAACCGTCACCGCGTTGCGCAGCAAGGTCAGCGACCGCTCATCGGACTCGACGACCCATGCAGTAGCCAGTTCCTCCATCCGGGCCCGATGGACGGCGAAGGCAAAGTCCGGGCACGGACGCACCGGGGCGTCCTCGGTCAACGGCACCGGATTGTCAGACCACGCCCCGTAGACCATGGCCGACGAGCGGACCACCAGATGGGTCACCCCCGAATCGGACGCCGCAGCCAGTAGACGTTCAAACACCGCCAACCGGTCGCGGCCCACGTCGACCCCCGAGTCTCCTGCTGTCACACCTGCCGCCATGTGAACGACCACGTCCACATCAGCTAGTTGGGCACGCAGGTCGGTGACGGCTAGGTCCACTGTCCGCAGTTCGATCCCGGGTGCTGGCGGAATACTTGACCGACGGTCCAGACCGATGACCTCGTAGCCGGCGGCAGCCAAGCCCACGCAGGTCTCCCGTCCGACCGCCCCGGTCGATCCGGTGACCACTACGCGACTCACCGTGCCTCCCCTTGCTCCGGCCGCTGCGCGGCTCCGTCCGTCGATATGCCAGTTCGATCGCGGGACTCCATGAAAACCACGCCCATAGAGTGCCCTCATGAGCCCCGACGATCCACCAGAGGATCCTTTTGCCGCATTCAGCCGAGCGTTCGGCGAAATGTTTCCGAGCATGGGCCTGACCGGAACGAACCAACCGGGCGTTGACCCGGCACGCCAGATCGCGATGGCCATCGCATCTGAGGGCGCCAGCGAACCTAACGTCGACCCCGTGGTCCGGATGGAGTACGAGTCCCTCCTGCGCGTTGCCGAACTCCAGGTAGCGGCCTGTACCGGCCTCAGCGTGGCCCGCAAGGGGACGTTGTCGGTCCGACCGGTGACCCGCACCGTGTGGGCGTCAACGTCAGTCGACGCCTACCGGCCGTACCTGTCGAAGATGGCCCAACTACCGACCGACCTGACCTCTGATCTGGGTTCTGGGCCCACACTGGAAATCGACGGCGAATACGTCGACCCGGACGACCCCCGCACCGAACAGACCCTCNGCTGGCTGTCGGGNCTGATGGCCGCCATGGCCCCGATGATGGCCGGGATGACCACCGGGACGATGGTCGGTCGCCTCGCCCTCCGGAGTCTCGGTACATACGACCTGCCCATCCCTCGTCCGACCAGTGGGTCCGACGCNGACACCCTGCTCGTGGTGGCCCCCAACGTCGAGGCGTTCAGTGCTGACTGGAGCCTCCCGGCAGACGACCTACGGTTGTGGGTNTGCCTGCACGAGACCGCCCATCACGCGGTGCTCGGTGTACCCCACGTCCGTGACGCCATCGGCGACCTGCTGGCCCGACACGCCGGGGCGTTTCGCAATGACCCGTCTGAGTTGGGTAACCGACTCGGGCTGGACCCGGACCTGGGTTTGGACCTCGACCCCGCGTCAGCAATGGATCCGACCACCGGACCCNAACTGCTGGCCAGACTTCAGGATGCCCTCGNCCCCGAGGCTGTCCTCGGGGCGGTGCGCTCACCGGAACAAGAAGTGCTCCTGCCACGCCTCGAGGCACTGGTAGCCGTAGTGATTGGCGTGGTCGACCACGTGATGGACACCGTGGGTGCGGGGCTGATCGCCTCTTACGGTCAGGTCACCGAAGCGGTCCGGCGTCGGCGAGTCACCACCAGCGATGCCGACCGGTTCGTGGAGCGAATCCTTGGCCTGAACCTCACCCAGGAGCAGGTCGACCGGGGTGCGGCCTTCGTGGCCGGTGTACTNGAGCGGGCCGGTGATGAGGGCCTCGCCCTCCTGTGGCAGGAAGGTCAAAACCTGCCCACTCCCTCGGAGGTAGACGCCCCCGGCCTTTGGCTGGCCCGTCTCGAGTTGTCACCCGACGCCTGATCCGACTCACTACNCGGCCGGAAGTCACTCCTCGCCGAGTTCNCCGCGTCGCCAGAATCCGAGCTGACCGTCGGGGCGCTCCGGTTCATCCGGGGTCTGGATCCTCGGGATCGGCGGCGATGCCAAACCGAACCACGTGAGAGCCGCCGCGAAGANTGCAGCGATGAACAGNTAGCCGACTTCGACCGACAGGGGCAGGAACACCGCCAGAAANGCTCCGACGGCCCACGCCAGCTGAAATCGACCNTCGAACTTGGCGAACGAACGACCGTGGTTGGCCCCTGGAGCGTCGCGTTGGACCAGTGAATCGAAGGCCAACTTGGCCGTGCCGCTGCACATGGCGACCGTGCCGCCGATCAAGACCGCTCCCCANAGACCACCCAGCCAGACGGCCAGGCCAGACAGNGTCACTCCTACGAATAGCACGCCACGGATGATCCGCTCTTCAAGCAGCCGTCGACGCAGCATCGGTGANTACTGGGCGGCNAGGAANGCCCCCAGGCCTGCGGNGGCCANGACCAGCCCAAAGTGCCATGCGGGCGCCGCTGCACCGGCCAACTCCGATTCGCCCCGCACCACCCCGGCCCCGGCACCCGCCGCNCGACCGGCCACGTCGATGGACACCCCATCGCCCCCGCCCCGGAACTCGAAGGCCAACAGGAAGGAGGTGAACCCGACGGTGGCTCGTAGCACCCCCACGGCCATCGACGCGGTCAAGATCCCCCGCTGGCGCAGCACGGCCCGTTCGCCGGCCGAGGCCGGGGACGCTGCGACCAGCACCTTGGGCACNAGGACGGCCGTCATGAGAGTCAGGGCATAGCCGATCACCGCAACCACGGCNGGAGCCGACGAACTGATCAGTAGCGCTATGCCGCCGATCGCAGCGCCCACCATCGAGCACACCGAACTGACCATGGCCAGCTTCGCGTTGGCTTCGACCAATTCGATGTCGTTACGCACCAGTGACGGCACCACAGCACTCTTGGCGATGGAGTAGGTCTTCTGCATCACCAGTAGCCCAAAGGCGAGCGGGAACAGGAGCAGCCCGTCGATGTGTTCGATCATCTGCCAGGCGATGAGTCCTCGGACCAGGATCGAGATCATGATCATCCCCCGCCGTCCGCCGCGAACCCGATCCACCAATGGCCCCAGCAGCGGGGTGACCACGGCGAACGGAGCGATGGTCAGCACCAGGTAGAGAGCAACCCGCCAACGGGCCGCATCGGGATCGATGGAAAAGAAGATCGACCCGGCCAGGGCGACCGCCAGCATGGCGTCCGACATGGCCCCCAGACCGTGGGTCCGACCGAAGCGGGCGAACGGACTGGACATGTAGCCGGGAGGTCGCGCGTTCACCGCTCTAGTTGAGGCCGTTCGTACCGGTAGCCNACNCCTCGNATCGTGGTGAGACAAACCGGCCGCCTCGGATNNTCCTCNACCTTGGCCCGAATCCGCTTCACGTGGACGTCGAGGGTCTTNGTNTCCCCTACGTAGTCGTAGCCCCAGATCCGGTCGATGAGCACTTCCCGGGTCAGCACCCGTCCGGCGTTGTCCATGAGCACGGCCAGCAACTCGAACTCCCGCCGGGGCATGGCCACCACATCCCCCCGAACACGAACCTCATGCCGGTCCCGGTCTACGACCACGTCGCCCACCGTGACACCACCCGCCACCGGGGTCTCCGGGTCGTCATCCGTTCCCTTCTCAGCACGACGGAGCACGGCNCGCATGCGGGCCACTAGTTCGCGCAGNCGGTACGGCTTGGTCACATAGTCATCAGCACCCACTTCGAGNGCCAACACNGTGTCCAGCTCCTCGCTGCGGGCAGTGACCATGATGATGGGGATCGACGACCGGGTACGGATCTCCCGACACACGTCGATTCCCGACAACGTCGGCAGCATCAGGTCCAGCAGGACGAGGTCTGGCGAACGGCGGTCGAAGGCCTCGAGGGCCGATGCACCATCACCGACCACCTCCACGGCGAAGCCCTCCCGGGCCAGACCGACCTCGAGGGCGTCGGCGAACGACGCCTCGTCCTCAACCACCAGCACGCGGACGGAATTCATGTCGTCGCCTCCGACGGCAAGCGAACCGTCACCGTGGTGCCCTCTCCCTCCCGGGAGTGCAACTCAATGGAACCACCATGCCTCTGGACGACGTTCCGGACGATCGAAAGGCCTAGGCCGGACCCACCAGTGTCGCGTGCCCGAGCCCGATCTACCCGGTAGAAGCGTTCAAATACCCGGGAATGGTCGTCCTCGGGAATCCCGATGCCTTCGTCGGAGACCCGCACCTCCACCTCTTCACCACGTCCGGTAACGCTGAGCCGGACCGTGTCGCCATCATCGGAGTACTTCACCCCATTCTCCACGAGGTTCCGAACGAGGCTCAACAGTTGCGTTCGCACCCCGGTCACCGGAGCCGTGTCGTGGTATTCGGCCACCATGGACACGCCCCGGCGGTCGGCCAGCGGCTCGACCCTATCCACCACCTCGGCGGCCACGGAGACCAGATCGACCGTAGTGGGACTCGAGGCATCAAACTCCTCGATGGCCCGGAGATCCAGCAGGTCCTCGACTAGGTCGGACACCCGTCGAGCCTCGGTGCCGATCCGGCCGGTCAGGCGAGCCGCCACCTCGGGGTCGACCTCTCCCTCCAACGCCTCGGCTAACAGACTGATAGCACCCAGCGGCGTCTTCAGTTCATGGCTCACGTTGGCCACGAAGTCTCGGCGTACAGCTTCAACGCGCATCCGTTCGGTGACGTCGTCAAAAAGGGCCACGGCACCCCGATGGACGGTGGACGGAGGTCGGAGGTCGGAGGTCATCTCGTCGGGGACGGGTCGTACTACGACCTCGAACACCCTGGGTCGTGGGCCGGGCGTTCGGACCTGCTCCCGCGTAGCTTCAGCACCCGGTCTCACCGCTTCGAGCAGACGTTCCACGATGCGTCGCCCCAGCACCCCGTCCTCCCAGGAGTCGACCAGGGCGTCGGCCGCCGCGTTCCGACGAACGATTCTTCCTTCCTGATCAGTTAGGACGATGCCCGTCGGCAGGAGATCCAAAGCCTCAGCACTGGTCGGNCCCAGCGCCGCGACCGGTGGTCCACCGCCAGAAGGACGTCCGGATCTCCGTCGTCGACCCCGGACGATCCCCACGATGATCAGTCTCCCCGACCGACGGCCCGTTCCCACTCTGCCAATGGCAGTTCCATCTCCAGAGCCGCCGTGGGGGCGATCGGCGTGACCGTGGCCCAACCGGCCCGTACCAGAGCGGTGTCCGAATCGTCCGGCATCNANTCGTCGTTGGACACGAGGTCTAGGTCCAGGCCAGTGTCATCACGGCCGGTGACCACCGTGCGGACCCCGCCAACCGGCGCCAAGCCAGCCCACCGGATGCCCTGTAGTTCGGCCAGCGGCGCATCCGGTGCGTTCAGGTTGAGGACGGTCTGNTCCGGCGCGTCGACCAGCCACGGGAGGATCACCTGGGCCACTGCGGCGGCTGTCTCCCAGTGCACGTGGCCGGGGGCACCGACGGCACCGGTCCCGCCGGTCACCGGGACGTCTGCGCTNACCGCCATGCCNGACCAGCCGAATCGCTCNCCGGCTANNACCGCACCGATNGTTCCCGAGAACAGGNTGGACCGTCCGGTGTTGGGGCCACGGTTGATGCCNGCCACCACCATCNCGGGCGGAGGCCCGAAGCCACCNAGGTCGGCCAGCATCGAGATCAGGGCAGGCGGTGCACCAACGGCATGACCCACCACCGGGGACCCGTCGGCCGACACTACGCCCGGGATCGGGAATCGATCGACGGATACCCGATCCTGNTCGTCAAGTGNGCCGAGGCAGGCCGAGGCACCGCTCCAGTCGGTGGATGGAGCGGCCACAATCGGCTCGTGGCCAACGGCGACCACNGCGGCGACCAGGGCGTGGAGTCCCGGCGAGGTGATCCCNTCGTCGTTGGTGACCAGGATGCGCACAGACAACGACCCTAGAGGCGTCCGCTCCCTAATAGGCCCCGAACGGGACCAAGATTCAGGTGCGCGTGTCGTCAGCCTCGTCGTAGTAGTCAAGTCGGTCCACCGGCATGACTACAGCGGTGACCACGTTCATGCTGTGGGCGGTGATCCGCTTCAAGAACCGGTAGAGCAGGGCACGCGGCACNGCGTGCAGGGCNGGCTCCGTCGAGTGGANCAGNCCGTTCACCAGTGTGTCGAACTCCCGACGGAGTTCGTCGGACCGGGCGATGTAGGCCCGGGCCCGCTCCTCGTCACGGACTGTCAGGATCTCGCCCATCAGCGCAATNCGAGAGGAGATCTCGTCCCGGAAACCGAGGATGCGCTCAAGGTCGTCGGCCTCGGCGAACGACACGCCCTCCTCGGCCAGGTCNAAGACGTTCTTGTTGTAGTCGCCTATCCGCTCGAGGTCCTTGACCATGTTCATGAAGACGAGCATCTCGGTGGCGTCACCACCGGCGTGGACTGAGAAGTGCACGACTAGTTCACGCCGGATCTCCATCTCGGTGACGTTGATCTGGCGGTCCGTACGCCGCACCTCGTCGGCCACTGACGCCACGGACCCACCGGTGACGGCGTTCATGGCCAGGTCGAAGGTGTGGCGGGCATCGGTCACCATGCGTTGGACCTGCGCCTCGATGTGGTCGATGCCGCTGTCATCAGGGCGGCGGAAGAAGCTCATGACCATGGGACGATCTCCTTAAAGGTTCGTCAATGAAGGTACTGGCGGATAGACAATTCTGGCGCGATCGGTGGTCGGGTCATCGCAACAGCAGCACGCCTAGCAGCGGGACCACCACGAACATCCCGANTGCGTAGGCAATGGCCGTGCTTCGATGTTCGACGGCGATATCGGACAGACCGTTGGCCAGCCGAATGGGNATCCGACGCAGGGCCTGCAGCGGGTAGAAGACGAGGATCCCGCTGATGTTGAACAGGGTGTGCACGATGGCTACCGTCACCGCTGCCGGGTTCCCAGTGGCCAGTGACGCAAGCAGTGCGGTGACCGTTGTCCCGACGTTGGCACCCANGGTCACCGGATAGATGTTCTNCAGCGTCAGCACCCCCGAGGCGGCCAGCGGCACNAGCACCGAGGTGGTNATNGACGAGGACTGCACCGAGATGGTGATGAGGGCGCCCAGCAGGATGNCCACGATGCCCGAACCGGCTCCCAGTGCCCGATTGATGGCCGCTTCGACCCGGTCGGCCACCAGAAGACGCATGTTCCNTGTGATNTAGGCCAGNGCCAGGAAGATGAACGCGAGACCGATGATGATCATCAGCCCGCCCTTCCAATTACCGCTNGCGCCGAGATCGTCCAGCAGGTCCTTGACTATCCCGGCGGGCTTCTTCACCGCTGCCTTCAGCGGGCTCTTGAACGAGGCGCCCGAAGTACCCACCACCCGCTCAGTGATCCAGCTCGCGCTATCGGATAGGTAGCCGGTGGCCAGCTCTATGGGCAAGAAGACAGCCACCGCCAGAATGTTGAAGAAGTCGTGGACCGTGGCCGCCGCGAACGCCCTGCGGAACTCGATGTCTCTTCGAACGTGGCCTAGCGAGGCCAGCGTGTTGGTGACCGTGGTCCCGAGGTTGGCCCCCATGATCATTGGGACGGCGTCGCCGGAACTGACCACGCCGGAGGCGACTAGACCCACGATGACCGACGTCGAAACCGAGGAGGACTGGACCAGCACTGTGGCCAGGAGGCCAACGAACAGGCCACCGATCGGGTTCGAGACGCCCTCGAAGAGACCATCCACGAAGCCTTTGCCCATCGTCTTGAAGCCACCACTGAGCAGTTCGACACCTGTCAGGAACAGGTAGAGCAGAGCTAGGACAAGAAATGCCCGAACCAGGGTGGGGATTTCCCCACCGCNTGATGGGCGTTCTCCGCTGAGTGAGGGTGTGTCGGNAGGNAAATCAGTCATGTCGGGCCCTATCGACAACATCGGCACGCCGGAGTGGCTCNGGCCGGTCGCAGNAAACCTAAGTTGCCAACCTTTCGCCTACCTGTCGGCTAGATGAACAANAGGTAAACGAACCTTTCGCNTCTGACCAGGCCCTGACTTCCTCGTCAATCCGAGGTGATCGGCCGGACGCCTGAGAAATTCCTGCCTTTACAGAGGTTTTCGGTCCGATGTGAGAGAAATACACCTGTAAGGGCGGAGCGGCCACTCTCCGGGCCGCCCCCACGGAGAGCAAGAAAACAGAAAGCAGAGCACCAGAAGCCATGAGTACCCAGTTACTGGAGTTCAACCCAACCATCGAAGGCACGGCATCGGCGTGGATGTCCCGAGGCGCCTGCGCCCAGAGCGACCCGAACGTCTTCTTCCCCCACGACGGAGTGGGGGTCGAGATCGCCAAGGCCATCTGCAGCGACTGCCGGATCACCGGCCCGTGTCTCGAGTACGCCCTGGCCCACCGCATCGAGCACGGCGTGTGGGGTGGATGCTCGGAACGCCAGCGTCGACGAATACTGCGGGACCGTCGGGCGGCTGCTCGCGAGACCGGACTGGTCGCCGTGGCTGCCTGAACGACCGAGCGGGCGTACCCCTCCACGCCCGTCCCTGCGGCAGTGGCCCTGATGAGCCAAGCGTCAGGGCCGCTGTCGCGTTTTCGGACGAACTAGACCATCCGGACGTCAGGTCTTAGGCCGAGGCCTGCTCCTCTTCTTCCTCGTCGTAACCCAGGTCCCAGGAGATGAGCACGTTCTCGCGCTCGGCATCGCGATTGATCCGCTCGCGATTGCGACGAAACTGCGGATCGTGAGGCGGTAGCAACATGAGCCGGGCGTGTACTCGGTCTCGAAACGACTCAATCAGGTGCGGGTCGCCAAAACTGGACCGAACCTCCCAATGAGGGGCGGCCGGGCCGAGGTAGACGACCTTCACGTCGCCAATCGGCGGCTGGGGTGGGAGATCGTCGGGAAAGGTACTCATGGGCCGCGAGTGTACCGGTGGCCCAACGAGCCCCGACCGGCGTCTAGAAGACCGAGTTGGCCCGAAGGCCAGACCCGGTTCAGATCCTGAACCAAATCAGGCCTGGTCGGTACCGCTCTTCGGCTCTTTCCCAGCCTCAGCCTCGGCCTCAGCCTCGGCCTGTCCTTCAGCGAGTCCCTTCTGGAGTTCNTTTTGGGCCTTGCCGAGGTTNCGGGCCAACTTGGGTATCTGGTTCCCACCGAACAGCACCAAAGCGATGACCGCCACGATGATCAGCTCCTGGGTTCCCAGAAATGCAAACGTGCTCATGAGACGACCCTAGCCAACTACGGCAAGCAACCGGCGGGACGCCACCGACGGGGCCAGTAATCCAGCGGTGGTGCTCACACGGCCTCGGCGGTCCGAGCNGCCGCCTGGCGCTCGAGAGCACGCTGACGGCGGATGCGACGACGCTCCCGCTCGCTCATCCCNCCCCAGATGCCGAACTTCTCGCCGTTCAGTAGGGCGTACTCNAGGCAGTCCTCCCGAACGATGCAGCCCCGGCACACCTCCTTGGCCTCCCGGGTGCTGGCCCCGCGCTCCGGAAAGAAAAGGTCGGGGTCAACGCCGAGACAGTTCGACGAATCCTTCCAGTCCGTATCCAAGTCGGGTTTTGCGATGATCCCCATGGTGTTGATCCGCCTTTCACCGGTCGATCCGATCGCCGTGACCGGTNTCAGTCTCCAGAACCCAGCAAAGGTTCCTTCCATGGAATTACACCACTGTGATTCCCTGAATTGCAAGGGAAATCAAGTATTTCCCAGATTCTGGGGCGAACCCTTCCAGGNCCCCGACTCATACCCCAGGGCGCCCNTCAGCGCCGGGAACGCACTGTCCGACGCTGTTCGACGAAGTCCAACAGCACATAGTCGCCCAGNTCCCGGTTGTCGGTCATAAAAGCCCGTCCCCCGTTCAGGCGGGTGACTTGCTCGATGAACCTCGTCAGGTACGGGGTGGCGTCCAACATGAANACGTTGATCCGGATGTCGTCGCGGGTACAGCGCTGAACCTCCCGNAGAGTGCGATCCACCGTCTCGACGGTCGGCGGGTAGTTGAACAATGGTCGGCCGTCATCGGTCAGGTGTGCTGTGGGTTCCCCATCGGTGACCATGATGATCTGCCGGTTGCCGGGCTGACCATTCAACATGCTGCGGGCCAGGGCAAAACCGTGCTGCATATTCGTGCCGTACACGTAGTCCCAAGACACCTCGGGCAACCGTTCAGGCTGGATCTCCCGGGCCACCTCGCTGAACGTCACCACCCCCAGGTAGTCGCGTGGGTACTGGCTGGCCATTAACTGGTGCAGGGCCATGGCCGTCTTCTTGGCCGGCAGGAAGTTGCCTCGCATCGGCATGGAGAGCGACAGGTCCAACATGAGCACGGTGGACGCCCGCACCTCCGATTCGGTGCGCTCGATGGCAAAGTCTTCCACGGCCAGGGACACCGGGATGCCCTGCCCGTTTCTGGCCACGGCGTTGCGCACTGTGGCTTGGATGTCTAGGTCGAAAGGGTCGCCGTACTCCCACGGCCGGGTGGTGTACTCCCGCTCGTGGCCGGTGCCGTCGTGCGACTGGTCGTGGCGACCCGCCCGGTCCCGATCAAGCCGTCGGTACAGGTCACCAAGAGCGTTCTGGCCCAGCCGTCGGATTGCCCGTGGGGTGAGCTCCAGCCTCCCCTCGACCTGTTCAACCAGCCCAGCCTCGGTGAGCATCCCCGTTAGGTCCGCTAACTGATCGAGGCTGTCGGCAACCTCGTCGTCAAGCAGTTCGCGTACCCGGTCCACGTCCACCTCGGCCAGTGCTCCGGGTGACGTCGCGCCCCGCAGCATCTGCTCCAGTCGGTCCAGGTCGGCCAGTTCTTCCATGGCCGCCATGGCCTCGCCCATACCGATGGGCTGGTCTCCAGTGAACTCACGGGACTCCTCCCAACCCATCCCAGGAAACAGCTCGTGAAGAGCGTCACCTAGTTGGCTGACCTGCCATGAGAGATCTAGATCCTCCAACAGTTGGTCGGAGAGCGCCTGGATCTGCGCCTGCTGCTCAGGAGACATCGAGTTCATGACCTGAGCCATGGTGGCCATGCGGCGGGCCATGGCCTCCAGCAACTCGTCGAGGGTACGCGGGTTCTCGGGGAAGAAATCGCCGAACCGCTCCATGAAGTCAACGAACGCCCGATGCTCCTCGGCCGGGTCAACCCCATTGCGTCGCCGATCGAGCATGGCGTTCAACTCGGCCAGCATCTCGGTCATCCGGGTTCGGTCCTCGGGCGTGGTCTGCCCGGCAGCCTCGGTGACCTGGTCAACGAACTGCTGGGTGAGCTGGTCGCGTAGCGTTTCGAGGAGTTCCTCAAAACGCTGACTGGCCTCCTCGGAGAAGAACTCGTGGTTTTGCAGACCCCGGACCCGGCCCGCTAGATCCTCATGGTCCAGCAGAGCTAGGTCGTCGCTGGTCGCCCTGTGAGCGGGCTCTCCCGATGCGTCCAACGCAGCACGCTCGGTCTCGACCACCTCACGCAGCGCTTCATCGACCTCGGCAAAAACCCCACCCAAGTCGTCGCGCTCCAGGCGTTCCCGGCGAGCCTCTCGCAGGCGCTCCAGGATCTCCCTAATTCCCTGGAGGTGCTGTCCATCTACCTCTAAGCCCTGCCGCAGCATCCGACGGAGTGCAGCCTCGGGGTCACCGTGTTCGATCAGTTCGTCGCCCATGGCCTTCAGAAGGGCATCAGCATCCAGGTCGGGAACCTGCTGGGTGCCATCCCACCGGGAGTAGGTGGCCCGATGGGCCGCGCGGCCGCGCCGACGACCGGACCTCCATGGCCTCGACATGCGGGCCATTAGCGAACCTGCCGCCGTCGAGCCGAGGCCGGATTCGGATCTTCCATCGACCGGACCGTAGCGTCACCTAGGGAGCCAGTCCGATGACCGGAACCGTCCGTCTACCACCGGGTCGACGGGACCACGAGCCCAGGGGAGCCACCATGCCCATCAACCCAGACGCCGTCGGATCGGTCGGCGAACCGACTGAGATCTCTTGGACCTCCAAGCAAAGTCTGATCTACGCGCTGGGCATCGGTGCCGGCGTCGCCGACCCCACAGGCTTCGAGTTGGAATTCACCACCGAGAACTCTGACGGGGTCACCCAACGGGCCTTCCCCACCCAGGGTGTAGTGATGGGTGGTGGCGGTACCCCCGACTTCGGGAGCTTCAACCCGGTGTTCCTGCTGCATGCCGAGCAGGCCATCACCTGTCACCGGGAGATCCCCGCGACGGGTACCGGCATTGCCACCGGGCGGGTCGGGAATATCTGGGATAAGGGCAAGGCAGCCCTCGTCTATCTGGAGACCGATGTGACCGACCCCGAAGGTGAGCCACTCTGGTCCACCAGCGCCGGCCTATTCCTCGGTGGGGAAGGTGGTTGGGGTGGCGAGCGCGGACCATCGAACGACTGGGAAGCCCCCGAACGGAACCCCGACCACGTGGTCTCCTACGCGACCCGCTCCGACCAGGCCCTCCTCTACCGGCTCAGTGGCGACCGCAACCCACTGCACTCCGATCCGACGTTCGCGTCGGCTGCCGGCTTCGACACGCCGATACTCCACGGACTGTGTACCTATGGGTTTACCGGTCGCGCCCTCCTGCACGCCACCTGCGGCTCAGATCCTGCACGCTTCGCCGGAATGTCTGGGCGGTTCAAGTCCCCAGTCACCCCCGGCGAGGTACTCGAGGTCCACGCCTGGGAGATCGACGATGCCACCGTGCTGTTCCAGACCAGGATCGGCGACAGGGTGGTGTTCGACGCCGGCGTGATGACTCGCCGGCACTGAGCCGCTCGGGAATGACGTCAGGGCTATGAGCCTGCCCGATGACTTCCGGTGGGGAGTGACCGATTCCTCGCTGTCGGCCGAAGGGGTGGCTCCGGCCGCCGACTGGTCTCGCTGGGAACGCGACGGCCGTGTACCGGTCTCCGGTGACGGGGCCGGGTTTGCTAGCGATTACGAGTACGACCTCCGTCTGGCCGCCGCACTGGGCTTCCTCGACGTTCGTATCACTGTCGAATGGGCCCGTATCGAACCAAGCCCCGGGACGGTCGATACCGATGCTCTGGAAAGTATTCGCGAGATTCTGGCCGCCGCGAGCCAAGCTGGGCTCAGGCCATGGGCCACATTGGTCCACAGCACGCTGCCCGGCTGGTTCGCAGACGACGAACGGGGCTTCGCCGATTCCTCTAGTCGGGGCGGCTGGTGGGCCCGTCACGTCGACCGGACCGCTGAGGCCCTCGAGGATCTGGTGGCCGGTTGGGTACCCATCGAGGACCCGATCGGCTTGGCCCTCCGGGGCCACCTCCTGGGAGTCCGGCCACCCGGTCGGACCGACCCCGAGGCCGCCCGGGCGGCCGTGGAGGGCTCATTGGAGGCGACCTTCGAAGCCTGGCGCCTTCTGCGTAGCGGTAAGGCACCGGTCATGGGAGTGTTTTCCGCTCCCTCGGTCTTCGCTGCCGCCTCCCGGAACGGAGCCGGTGGGAGCCAGGCCGGGCCTCAAGCCCAGAGGCAGGCCCGCGACCAGGCNNNACACTGGGAACGCGTGCTGTGGGACCCTTGGCTGCGCGCCCTGGCCGACGGGGAACTGGCCTGGCCGTGGCGCGGGCCGGTCGACCGGCCCGAGNTGGCCGGCGCCTTCGACCTGGTGGGTCTNGCGGCCGACCACCCGGTGGCCGTGGACGCTTCCGGAGCCGCCGGGCCCTACCCGCCCGACGCCCGGATTGATGCCTCCAACTGCGCTCCCCTCCCCGAGGAGCTCGGGGTGGCCCTCCGACGNGTNCACGATCGCCTCGGCGATCAGGACCTCATGGTGGCTGGTTGGGGAGTATCGACAACCGATGATGATTGGCGAGACGAGTTGCTCCACGATGTCGTCGCCCAAGTGGAATCAGCAGTTACCGACGGCGTACCGGTGGTGGGTCTTTTCCACGACGGGTTGCTGGACGGCTACACCACCGCTGGGTGGGGTTCTATTCCAGGCTTCTCCGGTCCCCGTGGGCTGGTGACCAGGGACCGNCGCCTCAAGGAGAGTGGGCGCTGGCTGTCCGAGCGNATCACCGGCCGTCCACCAGCNGGCTCACTCTCCTNANGCGGATCGCTACTTNCCGGTAGCCACNGNGGGGCCAGATGGACCACCGGGGCCCTGAGCACGGGACTCAGCCCCTCTCGACGAGTACCGCGAGCGGGGACCAGAGGTCCGCTTGTTGAGCCGCTTAGATAGGTGCAGACCCTCCAGCACCAACTCGAGGGCACTGGCCAGCAGCGCCGGCTCAACACCGGAACTGCCCTCCGGTTCATCACCCAGNACGACGGTGGCTGCAGTGGCCAGGGCCGGGATCTCATCGAGTACCTCGGCGTAGGCCCCGGCGTCTAGGTCGTCGCCGGTGGCCACCCCGTCGTGAGCGTCGAACGCCTCG
Organism: Acidimicrobiaceae bacterium; assembly: GCA_002714485.1. Lineage (GTDB taxonomy): Bacteria > Actinomycetota > Acidimicrobiia > Acidimicrobiales > MedAcidi-G1 > UBA9410. The sequence goes on along the minus strand of PAXM01000030.1, from coordinate 12,409 downwards.
ACCACACCACGGTGAAGGTTGCCGGGAACCAGATCCCGGAATACCGACAGCACTGCGGCCTGCACGATGCGCATCAGGATCTCGCCGTCACGATCCTCGTCCAGGCTGTCCACCTCGACTTTNCCGGCCATGGCCGCCGGCAGTGCCTCGAGGTCCGACACCCGGGGTACAGCCACCGACTCTCCTGCCCTGACCGCCCGCCGCACGGCACTGGCCGCCAACGCCTCCTGACAGGCCAGCGACATGCGCACCGACACCCCGGACCGCTGGTTCAGGTGCGGACTCCTACGAGCCTCNTGGGCGATGGTGGCCACCAGTCGGGTCATGAAGTCGGGCACCACCACCTCCACCCCGTCGACTGTCGGNATAGTGGCCTCCTGGATCACGATGTCCATCTCGACGTCAGCGTCCAGCGGGTAGTGAGTGCGGATCTGGGAGCCGAATCGGTCCTTGAGCGGNGTGATGATGCGACCTCGGTTGGTGTAGTCCTCCGGATTNGCCGAGGCGAACAGCACCACATCCAGCGGCANACGCACCCGGTGGCCNCGGATCTGGACGTCGCGTTCTTCAAGCACGTTCAACAGGCCGACCTGGATCCGTTCGGCCAGATCGGGCAGTTCGTTGATGGCGAACAGGCCACGGTTGCAACGCGGCACTAGCCCGTAGTGGATGGTTAGTTCATCGGACAGGTACCGCCCCTCAGCCACCTTGATGGGGTCTACCTCGCCAATGAGGTCGGCAATAGACGTATCCGGGGTGGCCAACTTCTCGCCGTAGCGGTCGCTGCGATGCACCCAGCCCAGCGGCGTGTCATCACCCTCCGCGGCCACCAGTTCCCGGGCGTGTCGCGAGACCGGTGCGTACGGGTCGTCGTTGATCTCGGACCCGGCCACGATCGGCATCCACTCGTCCAGCAGTTCGGTGAGGCCCCGGATGAGCCGCGTCTTAGCCTGCCCGCGCTCGCCGAGGAAGATCACGTCGTGCCCGGCCAACAGGGCGTTCTCCAACTGGGGAAGCACCGTGTCGTCATACCCGACGACGTCGGCGAACAGAGGCTCGCCAACCCGGATGCGGGCTACCGCGTTGCGNCGAAGTTCGGCTGAAACAGAGACCGACTCCCATCCGCCAGCCCGTAACTCACCGATAGTCGATGCCATGGAAGTGGGTAGCGTCATGGCGGGCACCATAGCCAGTGCGTCCCGACGGGCATCTGGTCGGGCCTAGCGTTCGGACATGGCGCATCCAGAGACTGACGAACCGGACCTGGTGGATCTTGGGATGCTCCCCGGTCCGTGGCGAGCTTTTGAGGCCGACGAGACGCTCCGTCGGGACTTTCCGCTCGAGGACCTCGACGACAGCGATTGGCCCGAGGTCATCGTGCCCGGGGCGTGGCGCAGCAACCCGGCTTTCGCCGATACCGATGGACCGCTGCTCTACCGCACCCGCTTCACCACTGGCACCCCCGGACCTGACCGGCGGACCTTCCTGGAGTTCGCTGGAGTCACCGTGCAGGGCGACGTGTGGCTGGACGGCTCGTACCTGGGTCCAACTGAGGGTTCGTTCGTGCCTCATCTGCTGGAGGTCACAGAGTCGGCCCGTGCCCGCTCAGACCACCTTCTGGCCGTGGAAGCCACCTGTCCACCCATCGGCAATCCCGACGAGAAACGGACCCTGACCGGCACCACCCAGGGCGGTCGGGGTATCGCCCCTTGGAACCCGGGCGGCATCGGACGCCCGGTGAGGCTGCGCGAGACCGGTCCCGTCCCCCTGTTGCACGTTCGAATGGTTTGTACCCGGGCCACGGAGTCTGTGGCCACACTGGCCTTTCGGGCCGTGGTCCACACGGACCACCCGCGGGCCGTTGTGTTTCACACCCGGGTCCGAGGTATCGACCACCGGCACCGCCAGCCTCTGGCCGGCGGTGAGAACCGGGTGGAGTGGTCGGTCAGGGTCCCCCGTCCCTCACTGTGGTGGCCCACTGAGATGGGTGACCAACCACTGCACGACGTGGAACTGGAGATCACCACCGAGGACGGCCAGACCAGCGACCGCGTGGTGCGACGAACCGGTTTTCGGTCGGTCCGGATGCAGGACCACGTGTGGTCGATCAACGGGGAGCGACTCTTCCTGCGGGGCGCCATCGTCCCACCGATGGACCGTGACCTGTCTCGAGTGACTGTGGCGTCGGCCGCTGACGATCTGGCCCTAGCCCGTGAAGCCGGACTGAACTTGCTCCGAGTTCTGGGACACGTGTCGGCCCCCGGGCTATACGACGAGGCCGATCGGACCGGGATGCTGCTGTGGCAGGACCTACCGTTGACCGGCGGCTACCACCGGGGAATCCGCGGTCAGGCAGCCGGTCAGGCCCGCGACGCTGTCGACCTACTGGGGCACCATCCGTCAGTGGCGGTCTGGTGCGGCCACGACACCCCTGACTCCGTGGACCGGACCCGGGCCGTCGCTCGGCAGATGGACCAGCAAATTCCTAACTGGAACCGCACTGTGCTGGACCGCACGGTACGTCGTGCCCTCATTCAAGCCGATCCGTCCCGCCCGGTGGTCAGCCACACGGGGGTGCTACCCAACCCTCCGCTGGTTGACGACGCGACGAGCCACCTCTGGTTCGGGTGGTACAGCGGACGCCGAGGCGACTTGGCCGGCTACGTGGACCGGGTACGACGGGCCGGTCGGTTCGTGTCAGCCTTCGGTTCGCAGTCGATTCCCGAGCGATCACCTGCCCTGACTGACGGAACGTTGGACCCCGACAAATGGCCCGATGTGGACCTCGAGCGCCTAGCCCATGACTACGGCGCTGAGGCCGACGTACTGGTTCGCCGCTTTCCCCCCGCTGACCGGTCAGGACCCACCGAATGGGCGGTCGACACCTTGCGGCATCAGGACCGCCTGCTACGGGTTCAGATCGAGGCTCTGCGTCGACGCAAGTACCGGCCTACCGGTGGGTTCACTCTGGACCGCCTGCTAGATGGGGCGCCGGCCGTGTCCGGGTCCCTGGTTGACCACCAGCGGGTCCACAAGCCGGCATATGCCACGGTGGCCGGCGCGTGCGCACCGACCATCGTGATGGCTGACCAACCGCTGGAGTCCATCGCCCCCCGATCTACCGTTTCGGTCCGGGTGATGGTGGTCCATGACGGTCGCCATCCCATTGAACGGTGCCGAGTGGACGCCCGGCTACTGCTCCCCGACCGGCAACCGCACGGCGACAAACCGTCCTCCGATCGCGCGCCCGCCGTCGCCCGTTCGTGGGGCGGTGCCCTCGAAGCAGACTCGGTCACCCCGATCGGGACCATCGAGTTGGAACTGGGGGACACCATCGGCACAGTGGTCCTCGAGTTGGAACTGTCCGTCGACGGCGAGACACTGGCCACCAACCGGTACGAGGGTCGTATCGGGGCCGACTGACCGACGGTCCCGACCGTCGCTAGCAGCAGGCCATCCATGAATCAGCCACCGGGCGCTGCGCTACCCTCCACCGGGTAGTCGGCCCTCCCGTCGTGCCGGGGTCGGTAGACGAGGAGGGAAGATGACCCAGACCACCGAGCAGCGCTACCGCGTGGCCCCGGTCCGACCTCGTGGCCGCCAGTGGCCGTTTCCGCTGAACCTTTACCAGAGCGCGGTGGGTCGTAAGTGGGTCATGGCCGTCACTGGAATCGGTCTCATCGGGTTCGTGCTGGTCCACATGATCGGCAACCTGCACGTGTACGAGGGCCCAGCTCAGATGCACGAGTACGCGGAGTCGCTTCGCACCCTGGGCGGAGGGCTGGTGCCCACCGGCACCATCCTCTGGATCATGCGAGCGGGCCTACTTGTGATGTTCATCCTGCACCTGCACTCGGCCATCACCCTCAGCCGAATGAGCGGCAACGCTAGCGAGAAGGCCTCCGTGGTCAGCGGTGCCAAAAAGTACGAAGGCGGGCGCGACCACGTGGCTGCCACCTACGCCAGTCGAACCATGCGCTGGACTGGGCCGATCATCGCCCTGTTCGTGCTGTATCACGTAGCCGACCTGACCTGGGGCTGGTGGCTGGGCGACGACTTTGTGGCCGGGGACCCGTACCACAACGTGGCTACCTCGCTGGGTGCGCTGCCCGTGGCCATCCTCTACGTGGTGGCCAACATGGCCCTGGCCTGGCACATCTTCCACGGTGCCTGGTCGATGTTCCAGAGCCTCGGGGTCAACAACCCCCGCTACAACCACCTGCGACGCACCGTGGCCACCTGCCTGGCAGGTCTGATCCTGGTTGGGAACCTGAGTTTTCCCATCCTCACCCAGGCTGGCCTGATCGACGAGGACGGACGCCAGTGCCCGATCGGCGAGGTAGATGGCAACGCCTGTCTCGCTGAGCAGGCATCGGACCACTGAGCATCCGAGCATCAGGCCCGGACCGGTAGGAGACATGACGATGACCGACACGAACCATTCCAACTCAGGCCAGACCAGCCCGAGGTTGGACAGCAAGGTCCCGGCCGGCGATGTGGCCGACCTCTGGGAGAACCACAAGTTCTCCATGAAGTTGGTCAACCCCAACAACAAGCGCAAGTTCGACGTGATCGTGGTCGGCACCGGGCTGGCCGGAGCCTCGGCGGCCGCCTCACTCGGAGAGTTGGGCTACCGGGTGAAGGCCTTTACCTTCCACGACAGCCCCCGACGTGCCCACTCGATCGCCGCCCAGGGAGGCATCAACGGGGCGAAGAACTACCCCAACGACGGCGACTCCGTCCACCGCCTGTTCTACGACACCGTCAAGGGCGGCGACTACCGGTCCCGGGAGGCCAATGTCCACCGTCTAGCCGAGGTGTCGGTAAACATCATCGACCAGGCCACCGCCCAGGGCGTGCCGTTCGCCCGTGACTACGGCGGCCTACTGGATAACCGGTCGTTCGGCGGCGCCCAGGTGTCGCGGACCTTCTACGCACGCGGCCAGACCGGCCAACAGTTGCTACTCGGCGCCTACTCAGCNCTGATGCGTCAGGTGGCCGCCGGCACCGTCGAACTCCACAGTCGCTCCGAACTACTCGAAGTCGTCAAGAAGGACGGTCGGGCCTGCGGCATCGTCACTCGGGACCTCATCTCCGGNGAAGTCGTCCCGCATTCGGCACACGCCGTGGTGCTGGCCACCGGCGGCTACGGCAACGTCTACTTCTTGTCCACCAATGCCATGATGTGCAACGTCACTGCGGCATGGCGGGCCCACAAGAAGGGCGCCTTCTTCGCCAACCCCTGCTACACGCAGATCCACCCGACCTGTATCCCGGTCAGCGACGACTTTCAGTCCAAGCTCACACTGATGTCCGAATCGCTGCGGAACGACGGCCGCATCTGGGTGCCCGACGCTCATGACGACGCTCGTANAGCGGCCGACATCCCCGAGGCCGAGCGCGACTACTACCTGGAACGCAAGTACCCGGCCTTCGGGAACCTGGTGCCGCGTGACGTGGCTTCCCGGAACGCCAAGACGGTCTGCGACGAGGGCCGGGGCGTGGGCCCANTGAAGAACGGTGTGTTTCTCGACTTCGCGGCAGCCATCGCCCGCGACGGAGTGGACGCCATCTCAGCCAAGTACGGGAACCTGTTCGACATGTACCACCGCATCACCGGTGAGAACCCGTATGAACAGCCGATGCGGATATACCCGGCCATCCACTACACGATGGGAGGCCTCTGGGTGGACTACCACCTGATGACCTCGGTACCCGGTCTGTACGCCATCGGNGAGGCCAACTTCTCTGACCACGGCGCCAACCGACTCGGGGCAAGCGCCCTCATGCAGGGCCTTGCNGATGGCTACTTCGTGCTGCCGTACACCATTGGCGACGACTTGGCCGGCTTGCTCGGCCAGCCGGCGGTGCCTACCGANGACCCTGTGTTTACCGAGGCGGTCGCCGACGTGAACGACGAGCAGAACCGCTGGCTGTCCATAAACGGAACAAAGTCGGTGGACCACTACCACCGGGAACTGGGCCGCATCGTCTGGGAATACATCGGCATGGGCCGCACCGAGGCTGGGCTCACCCAGGCGCTGTCGGAAATCCCGGCCCTGCGCGACGAGTTCCACTCCAACGTCCGAGTCCTGGGCAGCGCTGACACTCTCAACCAGTCCCTNGANAAAGCCGGTCGGGTAGCCGACTTCTTTGAGTTGGCNGAGTTGATGGCCCGCGACGCCCTCGAACGGGANNANTCNTGCGGCGGCCACTTCCGCGAGGAACACCAAACAGCAGAGGGTGAGGCCCAGCGCGACGATGAGAACTTCGCCCACGTGGCTGCTTGGGAGTGGAATGGGGAGGGCACGGCCCAGACCCGTCACCGCGAGGAACTGACCTTCGAGAACGTGGCGCTGGCCCAGCGCTCCTACAAGTAGGCCCAGGCCGGGGAAGAGAGGAAGCACGACATGCCTTCAGGAGCCAATTCCTCAGAACATGGCGAAGCCATCAACGTAACTCTCAAGGTGTGGCGTCAGGCTGGACCGGGTGACGCCGGCCGGTTCGAGGTCCACCAGCAGACCATCAGCACCGACGCCTCGTTNCTCGAGATGCTTGACCAGTTGAACGAGCAGCTGAACGACGCAGGCGCCGAACCNGTGGCCTTCGAAAGCGACTGTCGNGAAGGCATCTGCGGCACATGCGGAGTGATGATCAACGGGCGGGCCCATGGTCCGCAGAAGGCCACGGCAACCTGCCANCTGCACATGCGGGAGTTCCGGGACGGCGATGAGATAGTCGTAGAACCGTTCCGGGCNGCCGGCTTCCCGGTGGTCCGCGATCTGGCGGTGGATCGCTCACCACTGGACCGCGTAATCGAAGCTGGGGGTTACATCTCGGTCAATACCGGCGCGGCCTCAGACGCCAACCTCACGCCGGTACCCAAGGTGGCCGCCGACATGGCNTTTGATGCCGCCGCNTGTATCGGTTGCGGTGCCTGCGTAGCCGCCTGCCCGAACTCGGCTGCCCAGTTATTCACGTCCGCCAAGATCGGCCACCTCGGGCTCCTGCCTCAGGGCCAGGCCGAGCGGTGGAGCCGTACCGAGGCCATGGTCGAGACCATGGAGGAGTTCTTCGGCTCGTGCACCAACCACGGGGAGTGCTCCGAGGCGTGTCCAAAAGAGATCTCGCTGGACTTCATTGCCTTTATGAACCGGGACTACATGAAGGCCAAGGTCAAGAACCGAGCGCTGGCTAGCCAACACTGAGCCGACCGGGTGGGCGGNCCAATCTCCCATTACCCATCNCGGATNATGATGGCTCATTCAGTTGACAGAATCACTNTTCGGCGCGACGGTTGACGNGCCGCCCGATTCCGCGGCGNTCCCGNCACTCCGCTGACCAGAGTTCCGGGATCCACGGAAGACCGGGAGGTGGACGGACACGACCACAGCCANGAGCGATGGAAGGAGATCACCTGCGATCTGGAATCTCCCCCTCGTCGGCATTGAGCCCGGTTACGACCCTCCTCGGGATGTCATCGGGACGGCCGTGCCGTTCACACCCGACGGGTGAGTTCGAGGCCTGCCCAACGAATCAGTCTTCTCGTGCCCTCGCAACCAAGGCCCTGCTGGGCCATGGAGAANGTTGACGCGAGACGACTCGTAATCAGGCCCGGCGATGGCGGCGCCCTTCCACCCGCCGGAAGGGCGTCGCCTTCGCGTCCGGAACCGGTTCCAACGAATCAAATCTCCAGGATCAAATCAATCGATTCAGCCCGCCCGCGTCAGGTGCGCCGTCAACCGAGGCAGGAGATCACGCATCAGGCCGTCCGGNAGTTCGTGACCTANNTCCTCGACNAGCCACAGTTCNGCCTCTGGGATCCCATCGGCGAGTGCAACAGCATGCTCCACGCTGAACACGGGATCTGCCGTGCCGTGTACTACAAGCGTGGGAACCCCGATCCCCCCAAGACGGTCCAGTCGGGAAGGCGANGCCCCCACGGCNGCGCCGTGNCCCGATTCCGGGTACCAGCACCGGGCCACCTCGGCCACCGCGATCACAAGTCGGCTTGCGGTGGGTACGNCGTAGCGGGACCCGGCGAACCACTCGTCCTGCTCCACGATCCACGCCACCCGGTCGGACTCATCGCGGGGCGGCCCGGTGAACAGGCGCTCGGTCATCCGCTCCAGTAGCCAGTCGGCAGCTACCGGCAACCGCTCGTCTCCCAGGCCGGGGGTCGAGCAGGCAAGCGTCAAAGTGGCCACCCGGTCGGCGTGGTCCATTGCCAGCACCTGGCCGACCATGCCACCCATCGACCTGCCGATCACGTGTGCCCGTTCGACCCCGTGGGCTTCCATGACGGCCAGTGCGTCGTCAGCCAAGTCGTCCAGGGTGTAGCCCACGTCCGACGGCACCTTGGACGACAAACCGCTGTCGCGGTGGTCGTAGCGGACCACCCGATGGCCGAGGGCCTGGAGGGGTTCGATCAGAGCTGGCGTCCACCGGGTGCAGTGCGAATCAGCCCCTGACACCAAGAGAACCGGCAGCAACTCGTTCCCCCCGGTGCCGCCGAAACTGGTGGCCGCCTCAAAGCACTCGGAGAACAATCGGGCAGCGAATGGGGTGGACTCGGTCACGGCGCCGAGGGTACCGGTACCCTCCGGGAGCGGGGGTTAGCGTCGCCGCCGTGCCCCACTGTCATCCGGTCAAGGTCCGTTTCTACGAACTGGATCCATACGGCCACCTGAACCACAGCGTCTACGTACAACTCTTTGAAACCGGTCGCGTGGAACTGCTCGACGAGGCTGGTCTCGGCCTCCACGACCTAGAGGACGAGGGCTACCGCTTCGTGGTCACCCAGATAGCCACGCGTTTCCTAGCCTCCGCTGTAGGTGGGGATTCCCTCGTCGTGGAAACCGAAGTACTGGAGATCCGACGTGCTTCATCCCGGTGGGGCCAACGGATCCTGCGGATCGACCCCGGGACGGGGGATCAGACGCTGTTGGCCACCCAGGAGGTGGTCGCCGCCGTCACTGGGACCAACGCTCGACCCACCCGGTTTCCCGAGTCAATGACCACCCGCCTTCAACCCTGGCTGTTGGCTGACCCGTCACCCACCGCCGAGTGACCAACTAACCAGTGGCCAGCCATCCAGCAACTGGCCCACGGTCGATCCTCGGCCTAGTCGGCCGGGGCGCGGCAATGGGGGCCGCCGACGTGGTCCCCGGGGTATCCGGCGGCACTGTCGCTCTCCTAACTGGTATCTACGACCGCCTAATCGAAAACATCGGAATTGGGTCTCGCTCCCTCGGTCGGCTGGTCAGAGCCGACCTCCACGGGACGTTCCGTCAACTGGGCCGAGTCGAATGGGGCTTCCTGGTCCCCCTCGGGATCGGCCTGCTAGCCGCCGTGTTCCTCCTGGCCGGGGTGATCGAGGAGACACTCATCGAGCATCCCGAACCCATGGCCGGGCTGTTCCTCGGCCTAGTCGCCGCCTCGGTGCTGATCACTGGGCGGGACGTGGAGTGGACCCCTGGTCGGCTGGCCGCTGCCGGACTCGTGGGCCTGGCCCTGTTCGTGGCCCTCGGCTGGCAGGGCGCCCCGGTTGCTGACCCGGGGGGCCCCGCCTTATTCGGGGCCGGAGCGGTAGCCATCTGCGCCATGGTCCTGCCCGGCATCTCCGGGTCGTTCCTACTACTCATGATGGGCATGTACGCCTCGTTGATCGACATCATCGACAACCGACTGCTGGCTGACGCCGCTATTTTCGGGGCCGGGGCGGTGTTCGGGCTGGCCTGCTTCTCCACCTTGCTAGCCCGTCTACTAGCCGACCGTCCCCATGAGGTGCTGGCGGTCATGGTGGGCCTCCTACTGGGCTCGACTCGGGTGCTCTGGCCGTGGCCCCATGGCGTCGGCGTGGTCAGCCACCACACCGACGAGGCCATCTCGGGATCCGGTCTGGGCTGGCCCGACGCGGTCGGTGGCCTCGTGTCACCCATCGTCCTAGCCGTCACCGCGATGGCCATGGTGCTGGTCATCAGTCGATTGGCGGGGGACTCAGACCGCTAGACGGACAATTCGCGCCAACCCAACCCGGCACGGTCATCCGGACCGATCATCGAACCAAACCACCGGTCTAACCGGAGTTCCTCGCCAGCCCGCCTGATTAGGACTGGAGCCCTGCCGCTTGCTCCGTCAGGCAGCGGACTGGCCAGCAACCCTTTCTCCAAGGTCGGCTCATTCCACTGTCGGGCGGCCTCACCGGTAGCCAGGACCCAGAAGTCGTCATCGGTCCTGGCCATGACCAGATCGTCTCCTGGTGGTGGTTCGCCGACCAACCACCAAGCCCAACCGTCGACGTCGAGCACCCGATCGGCCGCCAGCACCTCGCCGTCCAGTCGGCATGGCACCCCTAGGCCCCAGCGGCTGAATACCGAGTTCCCCACCGCCTCGGCGCCGAGGTCCAGGCCGACCGGAACCCGGTCGCCCCGGAACTGGTGATCTGGACCACCCCGCCATGCCTCGTCCGGATCGTCAAGGGCCGTACCGAAAGCCTCGAGACCCACACTCATGTGGCCCTTACCCGACGCGGGCGCCTCCTCGACAACCACCTCGGCCCATAGGCCTGAGGCCCTCACCTCCAAACCACCTCCGGTGGGGGGCGGTACGGCGTGATCGGTCACCAGCATGCACGGATCGCCAGCCCCCACGAGGCCCAACTCCAGTTGCACTGAGCCGTCCATGGGGACCATGAGGCGGAGGAGGCCAGCCGACCGGCCGTCGTCGGTCCACCAGGCCAGCCGGTGGGTCACTCCTCCGCACCCATTCCCGTGACCGGCCTCACGACGATTAGCCACCGGGGTCAGTCGTAGAGCGGGAAGGGGTCGGTGTCGGGGTCCCCCTCTGGGGGCTCACCCTCGGCGGTGACCAGCGGATAGAGCTCAGGAGGGATGTCCCTCGGACAGGTCCAGTCGATGTCGTTGGCCACCCCGGCCAGTTCGGCAAACGGCCGCAGAAACGTGAGGTACACATAGGAACCGCAGGCGATCCGCTCGTCACGGTCCATGGCCACCACGTCTCGGTAGTGCCGCTTCTGGGCGGTCCGGCATGCCGCCGCCACTCGATCCAGGTCGTCGTCAGACAACAGCCGGAGTGGTAATCCCTGCTCAAGTCCGTCGCCAGCGGTCCAATCAGAAGTCCAAAGGCCGAAGCCCACCAGATAATCCAGGTAGTCCTCAGGCGATGAGACGGTGGTCCCGTAATCGGTAATCGACACGTCGACCCCCTCGGCTAGGACAAAGGCGGCCGTTAGGTTCGAGAACGGCACAGCGTCAGCCACCTCGGACCACGCGAAGTCACTACGACTCAAACGGAAGTAGTCACGCACCACGAGCGTGCGGCCATCGTCGAGAACGTACGGTCCGGTGTCCCCATGGCCCACCCGTGTATCGAAGTAGAGCAGAAACAGATGGTTGATGATGGTGGCGTTTGCACGCCGAATCCGCTCCCGACGCTCGTCGTCAACCGGTGTAGTACCGGCGACCAGGGTGTCGATAATCGCAGCGGGGAACACGTCGTTGCGGTCAGCGACGTCGGCCGCCTGGAGGTGGCCTCCTCCGCGGTAGGCCATCGAAGTCCGGGCCCAAAAGTCCAGTACGACGTCGGCCCGGGCTAGTCCGGACGAACCAGCGTCGATTGACGGGTCGACCATGTTCATGACGTTGCGACCAATGAGGAAGAAGTTGGCCACCCCCCAAAGGAACACCGAGTCGGCCTGACACCCCGGCCGTCGGGCGGCCTCCCCGATCTCCTCGGGGGTCCTGGCTGAGGTAATGGCCTCCACGGCCGTCGGGTATCGGAAGAAAGCTTCGATGCACGAGACAGTCACGTACTGGGTCACCGGGATGAGTTGGGAGGCATATGCCGTGCGCTCGGCCACTAGGCGTCGGGTCACCGGGTTGATGGCCCGGATTCGGTCGTTGACCCGATCTCGGACCGGCTGGTCACTCAAACCTGTCACCCAGCCTGCTGGTCATCGGGCCGGTATCAAGATGACGCCGTCGTCACCGGTGCCGTCCAGCTCCACCACCGTGCCGTCGACGGGCTCTTCGCCTTCAACAGCGAACACCATGCCGATCACACCGGGCACCCGGTACTCCCGGCTGATGATTCCGATGTGGCTCCGGATGGTGCCACCGGTGCACACCACGCCGACCAGTTCGTCGAAGATTGGGCCCAGGAAGGTGGCACCGGCATCATGGACTACGGCCACCACACCCTCCGCGCCCACCTCCCCGTCCATCAGGTCCAGGACGTCCTCCGGGCCCTCGAAGCGCCGCCACCGGCCATGCACGGTTCCGAAGTCGTAGGTCTTTTGGCCCCGACCCACTTCAGCCCGGTCCTGTTCGTCGTGACCGTCTGGACGCTGTTCAATCATCGGGACGGAACCGTAGCCGTGACGGCCCGT
>PAXM01000029.1 GCA_002714485.1 Acidimicrobiaceae bacterium | reverse complement strand
AAAAACAGTGACTGTCCGCGGACCAGATTGAAGAGGCCCTCGATGTACAGCAATATCGTGGCCGAGGCCAGCGTCTGTGGGTGCATGCGATTGATCCAGCGGCGTTTCACGACGTCAGTCTGTCAGCGGTCCGACGCGTTACCTCGACGGGTTACGGCGTTTGGGCGTTGCCACTGTTACCGGCTCGGTGGGGCGTTCTTCGGTGTTGCTACGGTCGGCTCGGAGTTGGCCGCACGCTGCGTCGATGTCGGTACCTCGGGTCCTCCGGATGGTGACATTGCCGCCTCGGGACCGAATCTCGTCGGCGAACTCTCGTACCCGTGCCGGAGACGAGCCACGGGTCGGCCACCCCGGCGTGGGGTTCAGGGGAATGAGGTTTACGTGGGCCCCCAGTGGTCGTGCGTAGGCGGCGAGGCGGCCAGCATCCTCGAGGCGATCGTTCACGTCGTGGATGAGTGCCCACTCAAAGGAGAGGCGTCGGCCGGTAGCGGCCACGTGTTCGGCGCATGCCTCGGCCAGGTTGGCGAGGGGGTAGCGCCGGTTGATAGGCACCAGTTCATCGCGCAGGTCGTCGTCAGCCGCGTGGAGTGATACGGCCAGATTGACGGGTAGCCGCTCGGTCGCCAGCCGACGGATGCCCGGAATCATCCCGACGGTCGAGATGGTGAGGTGTCGAGCTGATAGGCCAAGGTCACCGTGTAGTCGTTCCACGGCGGCCCATGTCCGGTCGTAGTTGGCCAGTGGTTCGCCCATCCCCATGAAGACCACATTGGAAACCCGGCGGTTGCCGGCCTCCAGTTGGGCTCGGACCACCTGCTCGACGATTTCCCCAGTTGATAGGTGTCGGTCGAAGCCCATCTGACCGGTAGCGCAGAATCCGCAAGCCATCGCACATCCCGCTTGGGTACTGACACAGACCGTGGAGCGACCCTCGTAGTGCATGAGTACCGTCTCGATCAGCGCGCCGTCGGCCANNCGCCACAACCATTTAACGGTGTCACCNCCGTCGCCTACCGANCGAGTGTCCTCGACAAGTGCCGCCGGNAGGCGCTCGGCTAGGNCTTCTCGGAGGGCCTTGGGGAGGGTNCTGANGTCCTTGGGGTCGACGAGGTCGACATACAGGCCCCGNCAGAGTTGATCGACCCGGTAGGTGGGCACCGCCGTACCTGTTGTCTCTCCGACCTCGNCAATCAGGGCATCCAGATCCTCCCGGTCNGCGTCGTAACGNCTGGNGTCGACTCCNNTTGGTGGACCGGTCAGGGGGCTGCCNATCACGGAAGCNGCCGCTTGATNGCCNTCATCGGACAATGCGTTGGTAGGCCCTGCTAGTGAACTCAATCTCGAAGCCCAAGCCCTGGTACATCTTCCGGGCCGGACTGTTGTCGGACTCTACGTAGAGGATGGCGTGGCGTAGCCCNCGGTTGGTCAGATGGGTCAGGCCGGCCAGAGTGAGCTCCCGACCGAGACCCCGCCCGTGATGTTNGGGATCTACGGCGATGGCGTAGATCTCGCCGAGGGCGGGCTTCTCGTCGGCGTGCACCTTGGTCCAACAGAAGCCGATAATTGCAGGCTCGCCCTCGGCATCGACCTCTTCAAGCAACAAGAAGCCATCGGGGTCGTACCAGGACTCGGCCTGCCTGGCGGCGAGGTCCTCGGGTGTCATCTCGCCCTGCTCAGGGTGCCAGTCAAAGGCCCGGTTGTTGCACTCTAGGAACGCCTCGGCGTCGACTTCTGTGAACGGACGAACAATCAGGTCAGTGATCAGGGCCGGGAGTTCCCGGCGCAGTCGTAGTAGGTCGCGGTACGGCACGAAGCCGGCCTCAGTCGGAACGTCGTCGCTACGTTGGTCGACCCGTTCGATCCAGTACTCGAGTCGCCCGCCTCCCTGAAGGGCCACGGCCTGGGTGGCGGCCTCNAGNAGACGTCGAGATCGGTCGTCGTTGGTGCCCAACTCGTCGGACGGNTCTCCGGGGGTGGTGGGGTCGTAGACATCCAGTTCTACGAGCCAGCGCTCCGGATCTCCGGAGAGGGTGACGGTNTCGGTCCCGTCGGAGACGGTCCACCGGTCCATGNGAGATGAGGCTACCGTCGCCCTTCGTGGGAAGACCGAGATCACCAAAGGGCCGAGCTGTCGAGACCAACCGACGTCTAACCGAGGAGTACCCAGACGCCGAGTGTGANTTGGACCACAAGAACCCGTTCCAGTTGCTGGCCGCCACGATCCTTTCGGCACAGTGCACCGACAAGCGAGTGAATATGGTGACGCCNTCCCTTTTTGCTGCNTATCCCGAACCGGAGGACTTGGCGGGGGCGGTACCCCACGAATTGGAAGAGATTGTTCGCTCCACGGGGTTTTACGCCAGNAAGGCCCGNAGNCTCCTAGGGATGGCCCAGCGTCTCGTCGAGGTTTACGACTCCGAAGTTCCCGGGTCAATGGNCGACCTGACCTCGTTACCTGGGGTGGGACGAAAGACGGCAAACGTGGTTCGNAGTGTGGCTCTCGACCTTCCCGGCCTTCCCGTGGANACCCACGTNGGTCGGTTGTCNCGNCGTCTCGGCATGACCGTGGAAACNGATCCGGTGAAGGTCGANATGGAGNTGAATCCGATGGTGGCCGCCACTGAGAGAGGTCAATTCAGTTTGCGTCTGATCNTGCACGGNCGTCGGGTATGTCCCAGTCGAAAGCCCCGGTGCGGNGAGTGTGTGCTGCAAGATTTCTGNCCCTCNTCGGAGGTTTGANNGNCCCGATNCGANGAGNGTCGTCCTCCGTAGGTGNCTGTGACGGATATCACCAACNATCGGTATCAGAATGTGGTCGNCNACCCAGTCNGGTGGTGTACGTTCAAANNGCCGGGTACCGCCACCCGGCCTCTGCGAGGACTGGGTTCCCGCCACCCACCTCGCCGTTCGGCGCCCTAAGGGGCGCCGAGCGACTTTTTCGGACCAACTTGTGTCGGATGTGGTGGGGTGGTTGGTCAGGCCCGTCGAGCCCTGTTTAGTTCCCGCAGCGCGCTACGGAGATGGCGCTCCACCTCGTGTAGGCCGGTCCGATCGGTAACTTCGTTGACACCAAGCACGGTGGCTCCAGTCGCCAGGTCCTCGATCCGGCCAATCAGGGCCTCCAGTTGGCTAGCCAACGAGGAAAGTTCGGCATCCACCTCAGCGNCAGGCTTGTCATAGTCGGCCATANCGCAAGTCTCGCTGCCTTCGCCGGCGAAACCCCATCCGAGTGGGAAGGCTAAGGCCGATAGCGTTGCGGCGTGCTTCGTCGTCTGGACCTACGGGGGGAACGTTGGGTCCCTGTTGGTGACCTCCGGTCCGCCCTGCCTAGGTCCGAAACGGGGATTGAAGGATCCACTGATGGGCCGTTGGCTGCCGTGCGTTCCATCCTGGCCGACGTGCGTTCTCGGGGAGACGAGGCGGTCAGGGAACTGACCGAGCGCTTCGACGGTGCCGCTCCAACTTCGGTCCGGGTGGACCGGACCGAAATAGAAGCAGCTCTTGAACGGGTCGACTCCGAAGTGAGAGCTGCGCTAGTGGTGGCTGCCGACTCGATTCGGCGGCACCACGAGGGCCAGGTTCGCCCCCTGCACAGCACCGAGGACGACGGCCTGGTCGTGCGGTCGGTTTCCAGGCCGGTGGNCCGTGCCGGGTGCTATGCGCCGGGNGGTCGGGCCGCCTATCCCTCNACCGTCCTGATGACNGCNGTTCCGGCAAGNGTGGCCGGCGTCGGNCAGGTGGTNCTGTGTGTTCCACCGGGCCCCGACGGATCNGTCGNNGACGTGACCTTGGCGGCNGCNGCGGTGGCCGGGGTTGANGAGGTCTACGCCGTTGGTGGGGCCCAGGCGGTGGCGGCNATGGCCTTCGGGACGGCNTCGATTCCTCAGGTAGACGTCATAGTTGGTCCAGGAAACGTCTACGTGGCNCTGGCCAAGCGTGAGGTGGCTGGTCTAGTTGGTGTGCCCTCNGCCTTCGCTGGTCCGTCGGAGATCGTGGTGATNNCCGACGACACGGTGCCCGCCACCTTCGCNGCGATCGACATGGTNGTCCAGGCCGAGCACGGGCCNGATGGNTTGGCCTTNTTGGTGACCTGGGACGAGGCGGTAGCTGACGCCGTGGTTGCTGAGGTTGTCCGNNTAGCGGAGGNCTCCTGNNGACGTGACGACGTGCTTGCCACCTTGGCGTCGGCTGGNTGGGTCGTCCTNGTCGACGGCCCCNATGAGGCCCTCGCTGTNTCGAANGCCATCGCCCCCGAGCACCTACAACTGATGGTTGCCAACGCTGATTNCTTGGCTGACCAGGTGCATCACGCCGGTGCTGTGTTCTGTGGCCCCTGGTCTCCCGCTTCGCTTGGAGACTACGTCGCGGGTCCCAGCCANGTNCTGCCCACCGCTGGGACGGCNCGGTTCGCTGGAGCCCTCACAGTGNCCGACTTCACCAAAGAAGTTCACATTGTGCGGGCCGACCGNGCCGCTCTNGAGCGCCTNGCGCCCCATGTAGCCGCCTTGGCCGANGCCGAAGGTCTAGATGCCCACGCCGAGTCAGTTCGGTTGCGGGTCGCCGCGAGCGTTGCCTTGGAGGATGGTGTGGAAAGCGATGCCAGACCGGACATCGACCGTGGCTGACTTCGTCCGGCCCACGGCCCGTGATGGCGTGGCATCCATGGATGGCTACCACTCGCCGCAGATGGANGTCGNNGTTCGCCTCAACACCAACGAGTCGCCAGTACCCCCTCCGGACGCCTTCCGCCGCGCAGTGGCTGACAGGGCCGTCGATGTNGCCTGGCATCGCTATCCCGACCGGGCCGCCATGGNGCTNAGGACGGCNCTNGCNGATGCGCATGGNGTGGNCCNGGCTCAGGTTTTCGCCGCCAACGGCTCCAATGAGGTCCTTCAGAGCCTCCACCTGGCCTATGGCGGACCNGGCCGTAGTGCAGCGGTGTTCGATCCGACCTACGCCATGTATGCCCAGATTGCCAGGACCATAGGGACCTCAGTGCTCCGTGGTACCCGTGATGCTGGTCACCGGTTGGTGCGNGGAGAGGTCCTGTCNTTGCTGGCCGAGAAGGAACCGACGCTNNTTCACCTNTGCTCGCCCAACAACCCGACTGGCACTGTCGATCCCATCGAATTNGTNGTNGAGGTTCTCGATGTGGCGGCGGGCTATGGCGGACTGGTTGTCGTCGACGAGGCCTACGGGCAGTTCGCCTCGACCAGCGTCGCGGGATTGTTGGCCGAAGACAGACCTCTCGTGGTCAGTCGAACTTTCTCCAAGACATGGGCCATGGCCGGGGCACGTTTGGGATTCTTACTGGCTCCTACCTGGTGCGTGGCCGAGCTCGAGAAGGTCGTCTTGCCGTACCACCTTGATGCCCTGAAGCAGACTGTCGGGATCCTGGCCCTCGAGCACGGGTCTTCCATGGACGACCGGGTAGCGGAACTAGTGGGTGAGCGGGACCGGGTTGCAACTGCCCTGTCCGACCTCGGTGTAACCAGTTGGCCTTCGGAGGCAAACTTCATCCTGTTCCGGCCCGAGGCTCGCTCGGGGCGTGAAGTCTGGCAATCGCTTGTGGACCAATCGGTGCTCGTCCGGAACTTTACGACCATGGCCGGAATCGAGGGGTGCCTCCGCGTNACCATCGGGACGGCTGACGAGAACGACCGCTTCCTAGAGGCCCTGACCCAGATTCTGGGAAGGCTTCCTGAGGAGGCAACCGATAAACCAGTCACGGAAGGGGTCTGAAATGGCACGTACCGGATACCGAGAGCGAACCACGAAGGAGACGACCATCGTCGTCGAGATTGATCTGGATGGCGAGACCATCGACGGGGTCTCGGCCTCGACCGGCATCCCGTTCTTCGATCACATGCTCGATCAGTTGGGGCGCCACGGTGGGTTCGGCCTCCGGGTGTCCTGCAACGGCGATCTAGCCATCGACGCCCATCACACCGTGGAGGACGTNGGCATCGCTGTGGGTGAGGCATTCGACGAGGCGCTAGGCGACAAGGCCGGGGTGCGNCGGTTCGCNTCTATTCGGGTACCCCTNGACGAGGCGCTGGTGGATGTGGCCCTCGATCTTTCNGGGCGGCCCTACCTNCACTACGAGGTCGAGTTTCCCGGTGAGAAGATCCTGGGAGACCCTCCGTTCGACCCGCAGTTGACGGAAGAGTTCTGGCGGGCATTTTCTGTCGCTGCTCGTATAACACTGCACCTGACCTCGGTNCGNGGNCGCAATACCCACCACATCGTGGAGGCCTCGTTCAAGGGNGTGGCNCGCGCCCTGCGTGACGCNGTGCGGGTTGAGGGNGGGGGTGTGCCGTCCACNAAGGGCAGCCTGTGANATTGGANGACGGGTCCGGTTCCGCGCCGGTACTGGCNGTNCTGGACTACGGGATCGGCAATCTCCGATCGGCTCAGAAGGCCCTCCAGAAGGTGGGGGCCGACGCTCGTCTGACTGCCGACCCTGAGGTGGTAGCTCTCGCCGACGGTGTGGTCTTGCCNGGCGTGGGGGCCTTTGGCCGGTGCNTCGAGGCATTGGGGGACNCTGGCCTATGGTCCACGGCGCNCGACACNGCGTCCACAGCAGCNACGGGAACCGGAAGGCCGTTTCTCGGCATCTGNGTGGGGCTNCAGATGCTCCACCAGGGGAGCGCCGAGGCCCCGGGCGTACCCGGCCTAGGGGTGCTACCCGGGGAGGTCACGTTGCTATCGGGAGACGTGAAGCGACCGCAGATGCAGTGGAACCGACTGGAGGCTGCTGGAGGTGCGGACAAGCATCCGATGTTGACCGGCCTNGGNGANGANCCGTGGGCCTACTTNGTTCACAGTTACGCCGCCCCCGTNGGACCGGACACGGTGGCTACCTGCACCTATGGCGGCAAGGTCTGCGGTGCCGAGGCACGAGGCGTCCTNTGGGCCTGTCAGTTCCACCCGGAGAAGTCCTCGTCTACCGGCCTTCAGGTGTTGGAGAATTTCGTGGCCCTGGTGACCAACAGGGCACAGGACCGAGACGGGTCGGGATTGTGAACGTTCCTGAACTCTTCCCAGCCATCGATTTGCGGGCCGGTCGGTGCGTCCGCCTTGTACAGGGTGATTACGACCGGGAGACCGTCTACGGCGACGATCCGGTGGCCCAGGCCCTGGCCTTTCAGGAGGCCGGTGCCGACTGGGTGCACGTCGTGGACCTCGACGCGGCTCGCAGCGGTAGCCCGGTGAACCGATCGGCGGTCGCCGCGGTGGCCGCCGCTCTTGATGTGCCCGTCCAAACAGGCGGTGGCGTGCGCTCCTTGGCTGACGCCAGGACCCTTTTNGACGCCGGCGTGACCCGAGTNGTCCTAGGCACGGCAGCNATCCAGGATCCTGACCTNGTCACCGCGGTNTCTGATTACGGNCCGGTAGCTGTGGGACTGGACGTCTGGGGCGACGAAGTAGCGGTCAATGGCTGGACCGAGGGCAGCGGGCTTCTTATCGCTGATGCACTGGTCCGGTACTCGACTTTAGGAACGTCGGCCTTCGTCATCACCCGTATCGAACGGGATGGCACCATGGAAGGCCCCGACCTNGATGTCCTTACTGATGCTCTGGCCGTCACCAACGTCGATGTGGTGGCCTCCGGGGGTGTCGGTCGACCCTCCGACCTAGATGACCTGGCTGCCCTGTCAGTCGACGGGCGNCGCATTGCNGGGATCATCCTCGGACGGGCGCTCTACGAGGGCACCGTGGATCTGGCCACAGNCGTCCGGCGCCGAGCCGGCGACCCNCCGANCCNTCCGANGGACGGGCCGTTCTGACATGGAGACCGTACGGATCATTCCCTGTCTAGACGTCGACGCCGGTCGGGTCGTCAAAGGCGTGAATTTCGTCGGTCTTCGTGACGCTGGTGATCCGGTGGAGATGGCGGCTCGCTATGACTANGAAGGAGCNGACGAGTTGGTGTTTTTGGACATCACCGCGTCGTCGGACGAGCGGGAGACCACNCTNGACATGGTGCGCCGAGTCGCNGAGGAGGTGTTCATNCCCTTCACCGTGGGNGGCGGTATCCGGTCGGTGGAGGCCGCCCGAGTGATCTTGCGAGCTGGTGCCGACAAAGTTTCGGTGAACACGGCGGCTGTCGACAGCCCCGACCTAGTGGGACATCTAGCTGCTGAGTTCGGCAGTCAGTGCGTGGTGGTGGCCATAGATGCCAGAAGTAGTGGGACTACGACGAGTGGCTTTGAAGTGTTTACTCACGGTGGACGGATGCCGACCGGTCTGGATCTCGTGGGTTGGGTGGACCAGGTCGTTGACCGAGGCGCAGGCGAGATTCTGCTGACCTCCATGGACCGTGACGGCACGAGAGACGGCTTCGACGTCGGGATGCTGCAGGCGGTGGGTCAGGTAGCCACCGTGCCGCTCATCGCCAGTGGCGGAGTCGGAAATTTGGACCATCTCGTTGTCGGCGCGGTGGACGGTGGAGCAGATGCCGTCCTGGCCGCCTCCATTTTCCACTTCGGCTAGTACACCGTGGCTGAAGCTAAAGAGCATCTATCCGCCGCCGGCGTCGCTGTGCGGCCGTTACCGTGCACGTTGTGAACACAAAGAAGTCCGCCACCGACGCTGCAGTTGGAAGTACCTCCGGCAACGGGGTGATGCCTGGCCCGTCAGACCACGACGGCCTACCCATCAAGATGCTCAACGATCGGATCCTTGTACGGACCGATACGGAGGAAGGTGAGCGTCGATCCACAGGAGGCATCCTCATCCCCGCCACAGCCCAGGTCGGTAAGCGCCTCACCTGGGCTCAAGTCGTGGCCGCCGGGCCGAACGTTCGGGCCATGGAGGTCGACGATCAGGTGCTGTTCAACCCGGAGGACCGCTACGAAGTCGAGGTTCAGGGACACGATTACATCATCTTGCGTGAGCGCGACGTCCACGCCGTGGCAGCCCAGCGGCTCGAAGAGGGAAGTACGGGCCTGTACCTGTGAGTAATTGACTGTAAGCAGGTACCTGTAACTCAGGCTGCCCGTTGGGGCGCCGACCGTAGGCTGGTAGTCATGACTCCTAGTCTTTCTGCCATCGAATCCACGCCCATCGCCGCCACTGCAGAGCAGTTGGAAGCAGTCGTCTTCAACGAGGACGGCCTCGTCCCGGCCATCGTCCAGGAGGAGCACACGGGCCGGGTGTTGATGATGGCGTGGATGAATGCCGATTCGCTACGGGAGACAATGACTACCGGGCGGACCTGGTTCTGGAGTCGGAGTCGTCAGGAGTACTGGTGTAAGGGGGAGACTTCCGGTGACCGTCAGTATGTCCGCGAGGCCTACTACGACTGTGATGCTGACACGTTGCTGCTGATCGTGGAGCAAGAGGGAAACGGGGCCTGTCACACCGGTGAATACAGCTGCTTCTTTCGACCGTTTGGGCCTGATCCCGGCAGAGATCCGGACCCAGAGGTCGGCTGAGTCGAGGGCCGATTTGTGACTAGCCCCGACCGGGAAGAGTTCCGTGTTCTCGCTAAAGCCCACGCTGTTGTACCCGTGTGGCGCGAACTGTTAGCCGACCTCACTACGCCCGTTTCGTTATACGCCCGCTGTGTAGGTGATGGACAAGGCTTTCTGTTGGAGAGCGTGGAGCGGGGCGAGACCTGGGGACGATGGTCGTTCATTGGTCGAAACCCGTCCTTGACCCTGACCTCCCATGGGGGGAATCTGGAGGTCGACGGCGCTCTACCGGCCGGCATTCGGAAAGACGAGGGAATGCTGGCCGCCCTAGAGGACCTCCTTGCTCACTACCGGTCACCTTCGATTGAGGGGCTCCCACCGTTGCACGGCGGGCTGATGGGTTACCTGGGTTACGACGTAGTTCGGGAAGTTGAGCATCTGCCGAACGTACCGCCCGACGACAGAGGGTTTCCCGACGGGATCATGTCGGTCATCGGCGAGTTGGTAGCCATCGACCACTGGCGCCAGCGGGCCGTCCTGCTGGCAAACGTGGTCGTTCCCGAATCAACGGGCGATCCAGTGGTTGACGAAGCGGCGTTAGACGCCGCCTACGACGAGGCCAGTAGTCGACTCGATCAGTTGGCCGCGGACGGTGCCCGCCCGCTGGACGAGCCACTTACGGCGCCGCCGGACCCCGCCGACGAACCACCCGAGGTGGTGTCGACTATGGGTGCCGATTTGTACGGGGCCGCCGTGGAAGCTGCCCGCGAGTACATCCTGGCCGGCGATGTTTTCCAGGTCGTCCTCTCCCAGCGCTTCGACGTAGAACTCGATGCCGAGCCCTATGACGTTTACCGAGTGCTGCGCCAGGTCAACCCCAGCCCCTATATGTACTTTCTCCGTTACGAGGAGCTAACGGTGGTGGGCGCCTCACCTGAGCCAATGGTGCAACTGTTGGAGGGACGGGTCGTGTCCCGTCCCATTGCCGGGACGCGTCGTCGTGGGCGTACAGATATCGACGATCGCCGGATGGCCGCCGAGTTGGCCGAGGATCCCAAGGAGATCGCCGAGCACGTGATGCTGGTCGACTTAGCGCGCAATGACGTAGGACGGGTGGTGACCTTCGGCACCGAGGAGGTCGAGGAGATGATGACGCTGGAGCGTTATAGCCACGTCATGCATCTCACCAGCCAGGTGAGTGGCGAGTTGGCCGAGGGTCGGACCCCCATTGACGTATTGCGGGCCACACTTCCGGCAGGGACGGTTTCGGGAGCCCCGAAGGTGCGGGCCATGGAGATCATCGACACCCTCGAACCGGTGAAGCGGGGGCCGTACGCCGGAGTGGTCGGCTACTTTGACTTCAGTGGCAACATTGACACGGCCATCTCAATCCGCACGATGTTTGTCCGGGACGGGGTCGCCTCGGTGCAGGCCGGGGCGGGGATAGTGGCTGACAGCGTCCCAGAACTCGAACACCTGGAATGCCAGAACAAGGCTAGGGCACTGCTGTCGGCTATCCCGGCTGCCCGTCGGATGACGGCTGCCCGTCGGGCTGCTGAGTAGCACAGTGGGGGTTGAAACCGCGACTGCCGTCCGTCGTGACCGGGACATGATTTATGTGGTCGGTCCCGACGCTTGTGCCTACCTGCAGGGCCAACTCAGCCAGGACGTGGATGCCCTCGCTATTGCCGAGGCGGCCTACACCTTCGTCTTACAGCCGACCGGAAAGGTCGACGCCTGGCTGCGGATCACACGGATGGCCGACGACGCCTTCCTTCTGGACGTTGAGGCTGGTTGGGGTCAGGTCGTACTGGTCCGTCTGACGCGCTTTCTACTTCGAACCGACTGCACCGTAGAAGTGCTGGACTGGGAGTTGGTGACAGTGATGGACACCGAGCCGGACACGGTGGACATCCCCATGGGTGGAGTAGCCGTCCCGGTTGACTGGCCGGGGCTGCAGGGTGTGGACCTGCTTGGACCGTCTGTGGTCATTCCAGACAGCATCAAAGAGGTCGACGGCTCAGCCTGGGAATACCGTCGGATCGCGGCAGGAATACCGACCTTGGGCGCCGAGATGGACGAGTCGACCATTCCCGGAGCCACCGGAATGGTCGACCGGTCGGTGAGCTTCACCAAGGGTTGCTACACCGGCCAGGAGTTGGTGGCCCGCATCGATAGTCGAAGTGCCGGTACCCCAACCCGCCTGGTGAGGGCTGTCGGAGATGGACCTGCACCAGCGACAGGATCGGAAATCACGCTTGACGGGGACCTGGCGGGTCGACTCACCAGCGTGGCCGTTGATGCCGATGCGGCAGGCCTTGGTTTCGTGGCTCTGGCCCAGGTACGACGGGCGGTGGTGGTGCCGACGACAGTCAATGCCGGTGATGTAGAGGTCTCACTTCTCGCTGACTGAGGGAATACGCCCCAGTGGGTAGTGGGGGTGTCGGTAGCCTCCGGTTGTGGCTACCTACTTGGATCACATCCTTGAAACCCATCGTGAGATGGCCCGTGCCGATCAGCGATCTTTGGATGTCCTGATTAGCCAAGCTGCCGCCATCGCTCCTTGTCGGGGATTCGGTGACATCCTGATGACAGCGCCTGACGGCGAGCCAGCGGTCATTGCCGAGCTGAAGCGGCGCTCGCCATCGAAGGGGGACCTAGTTGCCGACTTGGATCCGGCTGAGACGGCCACGGAGTACGTGGTTGGAGGAGCGGCCTGCCTGTCAGTACTTACCGACGTGGACTACTTCGGAGGGTCGCCTGACGACCTGATGGCCGCCAGAGCCGCCGTGACAGTCCCAGTCCTCCGCAAGGATTTCACGGTGGATGCCCGGAACGTATGTGACGCCCGTCTTATGGGGGCTGATGCGGTACTGCTGATCGCCGCAGCGCTTGACGACGCTGAACTGGCTGACTTCCACAACCTGGCCGTCGAAGTTGGCCTTGACGTCCTCGTGGAGATCCACGATGAGACCGAACTAGAGCGAGCCATGGTTGTGGGGGCCCAACTCGTGGGAGTTAATCAACGCGACCTAGTGACCTTCGCTGTGGACACGGCACGTGCCGTTCGTATGGCACCCCTGCTGCCTGATGGGGTCGTGCGGGTGGCCGAGTCCGGTATCCGTGGGCCCGATGATGCCCGGTCTCTGGTTGATGCGGGCTACCACGCTCTGTTGGTGGGCGAATCAGTGGTGACCTCCGGCGATCGGGTCGCAGCGGTCCGGGCACTCAGGGGGGTTTCCCACCAGCCCCAGAATGGGGGATGATCCGACCGTGTTCATCAAGATTTGCGGCATTACCTGCGTCGAGGATGCGCTCTTGGCCACCGCCNTGGGCGCCGANGCNCTCGGGNTCATCTTTGCTTCTTCAAAGCGTCAGGTGTCTGAGCGAGTTGTGCGAGACATCGTGGGCCANCTCCCGCCAGACGTCATGACTGTTGGAGTGTTTCGCAACACTGGTAAGGCCCGAGTGGTCGAAACGGTGAACCGGATCGGCCTGCGGGCCGCTCAATTGCACGGCACGGAGTCACCGGTTACGACCCGCTGGGTGGCCGACAGGGTGCCTGTGACCATCCGGGCTTTGCCAGCCGGGTCGCCCGACGTGGATAGGTTCGATGAGTTCGGCGCTGACCTACTGCTGCTGGACGCGCCGATACCCGGGTCGGGCGACGTCTTCGACTGGGCTATGGCCCATGGCCCTTCCTCAATTCGTCCGATGCTCCTAGCTGGTGGTCTCACACCGGACAACGTGGTTGAGGCGATCGAACGGGTGGACCCGTACGGTGTCGACGTGGCCAGTGGCGTGGAGGCGGGACCTGGACGCAAGGACCCCCGTCTCTTGAGGGCGTTCATGGCCAACGCCCGGGCGGCCCGTCCTGCACGAAACGAGGAGTACCAAGGTGACCCGCTGAACCGCCCATTCGATTGGCAGCAGGACGAACGGTAGGCCCACCAATAGGCCGAGACCTCGGATGAGGGGTTGATCAAGGAATGGATTTCAGATGAAAGCGCACAACCTATGACCTTGCAGGAACCCACGCCCGACGGGCGATTTGGTGAGTTCGGGGGTCGATTCGTACCCGAGACCCTCATTCCGGCCGTCTTGGAACTGGAGGAGGCGTTTCGCGAGGCGTGGGCTGACCCAACGTTTCGGGGGGAGTTGGATGCGCTGCTTGCCGACTACGCCGGCCGACCCTCACCCATGACCGAGTGTCACAACCTCTCTGAGGAACTCGGCTGTCGACTGCTGCTGAAGAGGGAAGATCTCAACCACACCGGTTCCCACAAAATCAACAATGTCCTAGGTCAGGCTCTATTGGCCCAGCGGATGGGTAAGACCCGTCTGCTGGCCGAGACCGGAGCTGGTCAGCACGGTGTGGCCTCGGCCACCGCTGCGGCGCTGTTGGGCATGGAGTGTTGCGTGTACATGGGTGAGGTTGACGTTCGACGCCAGGAACTCAATGTATTCAGGATGCGCCTGCTGGGTGCCGAAGTCCGGACGGCGATGTCAGGGAGCCGAACCCTCAAGGACGCGGTGAACGAGGCTATGCGTGACTGGGTGGCCACAGTCACAGAGTCGCACTACTGCCTCGGTTCGGTGATGGGGCCACACCCTTACCCGTGGATGGTGCGCACCTTCCACGAGGTGCTGGGACGCGAGGCACGCGAGCAGAGCGAAGCTCTGTTAGGTGGCCCTCCAGACGTGGTCGTGGCCTGCGTCGGTGGTGGCTCCAATGCCATTGGGATCTTCTCAGGCTTCGCCGACGCGGCGACCGACCTGGTGGGCGTGGAGCCGGCTGGCGGCGCTGCAGTGGGGCGTGGGGTACCGGGCGTGGTCCACGGCATGGACTCCTATCTGATGCAGGACGAGTTCGGTCAGGTGCTGGAGGCCGAGTCGATCAGCGCTGGATTGGACTATCCGGGTGTCGGGCCAGAGCACAGCCACCTTGCCGCTATCGGACGTGCCCGGTATGAGGCGGTCACCGACGATGAGGTGGTAGAGGCTTTCCAGATGCTGAGTCGTGCAGAGGGAATCATCCCCGCTCTCGAGCCGGCCCACGCTCTGGCATGGGTGTCTCGGGAACGGGCCAGTCTTGCTGGGAAAGCGGTGGTGGTGAACCTGTCAGGGCGCGGCGACAAGGACGTCGCTCAGATGATGGAGATCCTGGTGTGACAGCCGCAGCAGGTGCTGAGGGGATTGTGGTGGATCCAACAAGGGTTATTGGCCCGGTCGAGGCTGCATTAAGAGCTCGTCGGGACGGTGGCGGGAAGTGCCTTGTCGTTTACGTGACTGGCGGCTTGGGTGCCGATTGGTTGGAAACTGCCCGTGCGGTGGCAGCTGCCGGCGCCGATGTAATCGAGATTGGAGTGCCGTTCTCTGATCCCGTGATGGATGGCCCGACCATCCAGGCGGCCAACGACGTAGCACTAGACGGTGGGGCCACGCCGCTAGGAATCCTGGATGCTCTCCGGGAGGGGGATGTGGGCGTCCCGCTGGCCGTTATGACCTACTACAACATCGCCTACCGGATGGGCTTGGAGCGCTTCGCCGAGTCCCTGATGGCTGCTGGTGTGTCGGGCTGCATTCTGCCTGACCTACCGTTGGAGGAAGCTGGTCCTTGGCTCGACGTAGCTGCAGTGGCGGGTGTTGAACCGATCCTGCTAGCGGCACCCACGGCACCTGAGGAGCGGCTGCCTCGAATTTGTGAGCGATCCAGGGGTTTCGTGTACGGGGTCGGCCTTTTGGGGGTGACTGGCGTGCGCTCGGAATTGGCGGCTAGTGCCGTGGAGATTGCCACCCGTTTGAAGCAGGTCACCGATCTACCTGTACTGGTCGGCGTGGGCATTGGGACACCGGAACAGGCTGTCGAGGCCTCCTGGTACGGGGACGGCGTTGTGGTCGGTTCAGCGATCGTCCAGCGGATGGTGGATCGAGCTGGCCCCGAGGGGGTTGCTGAGTTAGTTGCCGAGTTTCGCGTCGCGCTCGACGCCTGATCCCGGTTTTCGGCGATGAGTCATCGATGACGAGGCAACGGGTCTCACTGGGTCCAGAGCGCAAGCCTTGGGTGCGGATCGCTCCTGACGGGTCGGAGGTCGTAGTCGACACGCTCTATGACCTGGTGGGGTCCGACTGGTTCGATGAATTGGCGAAACGGTTCTACGACGGTGTGGCAGCCGATTCGGTCCTACGTCCGCTGTACCCCGACGACTTGGACGGGCCAACCCATCGGTTGAGTGGCTTCCTTCGCCAGTATTGGGGTGGGCCGGCCGACTACAGCGCCGAGCGGGGGCACCCCAGACTGCGTATGCGTCACGCCCCTTATGTCATCGGCTCGGAGCAGCGTGATGCTTGGTTGCAGTGTATGGCTACTGCTCTCGCTGGGGGCGGGCTGGCACCGATAGCTGAGTCAGCAGTCATGGAGTACTTCCAGAGCGCCGCGCAGCACCTTGTGAACGCGCCGGACTAAGTGCTCATATCGCTCGCGCTGACCCTCCGGAGGGACTCTAGACCGATGAATGTTATTCTCGGCAGGTGTGGAGTTGGTGAAAGATCCTTGCAAATACAGGGGTCAATGAGCGGAAATGCTTGACATTGGTCTCTGAAGGTAGTCGGATGTCATTTGACCACGAGGTGGGCGCACCCATCCCGGAACCCAAAAGGAGATGGTCGATGAATAAGAGCGATGTGATCGCAGCAATGGCGGATCGGGCCGGAATGTCCAACAAGGATGCCGGTGCCTGCCTGGATGCATTCTTCGATGTGGTGGCCGACGCAGTGGCTGCCGGTGGCGACAAGGTGTCGATCCCCGGATGGATTTCCTTTGAGCAGGTCCACCGGGCGGCCCGGACGGCTCGAAACCCGCAGACCGGTGAGCCCGTCCAGGTGGCGGCCCGCAACGCCTGCAAGGTTTCTGTCGGCTCAAAGTTGAAGGCCGCTGCCAACAGTGGTGGTGGAGCAGCCGAGGCGCCGCCCGCAGCCCCCTCCTGGTGAGCACAACGAGTCGCCACTGCGGCTCGACATGATCTGAAAAGTTGGCTGAGGCCGGGGTGGCGACGCCCCGGCCTTGGCTTTTCCCACCCACTGTTGTCCACCCTTTGGCAACAGGATTCATCTGGAAGGAACCCCGTCGTGCCCGACATGATGCTCCCGCCTCAGGCGGTCATCCCTCACCGTGACCCCTTCCTCTTGCTGACTGAAGTCACCGAGGTGACCGTGGGGGAGAGGGCCTTGGGCTACTGGGACCTGACCGGCGACGAGCCTTTCTTCGAGGGTCACTTCCCCGGCCGACCGACGCTCCCCGGTGTGCTTATGTGCGAGTCGATCGCCCAATTGGGGGCCTATGCGTTACTCACCCGCCCCGACTTCGCCGGACGTCTGGCCCTATTCGGCGGTCTGGATGGGGTGCGCTTCCGGCGTCAGGTGTTACCTGGTGAGCGGCTAGACCTTGAGGTCGCGTTGGGTCGGGTTTCGGCCAGGGCCGGAAAGGGTACGGGCCGGGCCTCTGTGGATGGTGAGGAGGCCTGCCGGTGTGAACTGATGTTCGTTTTCGTGGAATCTGTCTGATCGACTGATCCTGAAACCACAGCCCCCAACGAGGAGGGGTACCTGATATCAGGCCGGACCGATAACCAAACTGCCGTTGTGGCCGCCGAACCCGAACGAGTTAGACATGGATACACCGGGAGTCCACGGTGCCGGTTCGCCGGCGACGATGTCAATTGTTGGCATCTCGGGGTCAGGCGTGCGGTAGCCCGCTGTCGGGGGGATGAGGCCCTTCTGCATGGCCATCACCACAGCGACAGCCTCGATGGCACCGGCGGCACCCAGAGCGTGACCGGTGATGCCTTTGGTGGAGGTCACCTTTGGGCCGTTCTCGCCGAACACCGCTTGCATAGCCACAGCTTCGGCCATGTCATTCAACGGGGTGGACGTGCCATGGGCATTGACATGGGTCACGTCGGCGGGCTCCACACCAGCCTCCTCAAGTGCTAAGCGCATGCAATTGATGGCGCCCATGCCACCCGGGGACGGTGCGGTTATGTGGTGGGCGTCGGCGGTGCTGGCCCCACCCAGGATTTCCGCCAAGATGGTCGCTCCACGTGCTTCGGCGGTGTCCCAGTCCTCGAGAACGAGCACGCCGGCGCCTTCGCCCATTACGAATCCGTCCCGCTCGGCGTCGAACGGTCGAGAGATCCCGGCGGAGGAGAAGGCTGTCATGTTGGTGAATCCGGCCATGGCGGCATCTACGAACGGTGCCTCGCTACCTCCGGCCAGTACGACGTCACAACGCTGGTGGGCTACGAGCCGTGCGGCGTTGGCCAGGGCGTGGGTACCTGCTGCACAGGCGGTGCAGGTGTTCTCGGCGGGACCCTGGAAGCCGTACCGCATCGATACGGCGGCCGGAGCGGCGTTGGGCATCATCATCGGGATCAGAAACGGGGACACTCGCCGAGGGCCCTTCTCGTTCATGACGAGGATTTGGTCCTCGAGGGTCTGGATGCCCCCGATGCCAGTACCGATGAATACCCCCCGTCGAGTGGGGTTGCCGGTTAGCTCTCCGGCCTGTTCGAGAGCCATGTCGGCTGCAGCGAGGGCGAACTGGGTACAGCGGTCACTGCGACGGGCCTCTTTGGGGTTCTCGAACCACAAAGAGGGGTCGAAGTCGGGGACCAAGCGGTCACCCTCCGGGGCTGGGCCACAGAGGCCGTCCCAGAACGCGTCCGCACCGACACCGCACGTGGAGACCACGCCCAGGCCGGTGACAGCCACCCGACGACGGGTCATCAGAGCTTGCCGGTGATGAGTTCGTAGGCAGCACCAATGGTGGTGATGTTCTCGAGCTCTTCCTCCTCGACGCTCACGCCGAATTCCTCCTCTAGCGCCATGACCAGTTCGACGAGGTCGAGACTGTCGGCGTCGAGATCATCAGCGAAGGACGCTTCCATGGTGACCTGATCGGATTCGACCGCCAGGACGTCTACCGCACATTTGCGGAATTTCTCGAAGTTGTCGTCACTCACCTTCGTTCTCCGTTCTAATGGGGGATCGTGAACCGTCTCACCCTAGAGCGGGGGACGGNTGGGAGAATAGATTGTGGNCCAGGACNCNTCTGGAGCGGGNTGCCTTCTANAGCCGGTGAGCCCTCAGCCCATGAACAGNCCGCCGTCGACAGGTAGNACGGCGCCNGTGACGTAGCCAGCGTCTTCAGAAGCGAGGAAGGTCACAGCGGCAGCGATNTCATGCACCTGTCCNAGGCGACCCAGGGGNACGGCTTCNGCGTAGGTCGCCTGCTGATCGTCGGTAAGGGCGGCCAGCATGTCGGTCACGATTGGACCNGGGGCTACCACGTTGACTGTCACGTTNCGACTGGCGAATTCCTTGGCTAGGGAGCGACCNAGNCCGACCAGCCCGGCCTTGGATGCGGAATAGTTNGCTTGGCCGGTCTGGCCCACCCGTCCGGCGATCGACGACACGAGGATGATTCGTCCCCATCGGCCCCTCATCATCCCCTTCACGGCTCGGCGGGAGACCCGAAACGCCCCGGTGAGGTTGGTGTCGACGACGTCCGTGAAGTCGGTGTCGGACATCCTCAAGACGAGCCCGTCCCGGGTGACTCCGGCGTTGGCTACTAGGACCTCAACTGGACCGAGATGATCCTCCACNGTTACGAAGGCCGAGTCGACCTGTTCGGTGTCGGTCACATCGCACGACACGGCAAGGATCCCTGCCTCAGCCAACTCNGNGGGGGCCTCNCCTCNGCAGGTNACGGCCACCCGNTGGCCGGCGTTGGCGAACGCCTGTGCGCACGCCAAGCCGATGCCCCGGTTTCCTCCGGTAACCAGTACGACTCGACTCGTGGACGTATCCATGGTTTGTGATGGTCTCCTGGGTCTTTTTCGGTTGGTATGGACTTGNCGGGNCGGGTCCAACTACTGAACGCGGAGCCAGGCNATGGGCTTGGAGGCCGTCACCCGCTCGTTTTCNACGGCNAACCATCCCATGAATTCACCGCTGAACGGTGAGCGGATTTCAGTGGCCCCGATATGGCCGAGTAGGGCACCGGCGAGTACGACCTGGCCGAGACCGACGTCCGTTGTCGGGGTGAAAACGCCGGTAGCCGGACTGACCACCATGCGGTCGGTGGCGAAAAGGTGTTCGCCCTCGACGGCGTCGNCCCCGTCGGTNTCGGTCTCGACGGGGNNGGCCAAGGCATCGAGTAGGGCATCGAGGTGGTCTGGGGTGTTGACGGTGAGGCGAGTGGCNCNCTTGATGGTCCGCTTGACCAGGCCGGTCAGAACGCTACCGGGCCCCAACTCNACNAAGGTCGTNAAACCGGCCGCATCGAGGGTTGCGAGACTCTGGGACCACCGCACCGGGCTGCAAAGTTGGGCGTTCATCATGGCCCGCCAGGTAGCGGGATTCTCGTGAGCGGTGGCGTCGACNTTGGCCACTACGACGCCCTCGGGGGNGCGGATGTCGGTGGCATCGATGGCCTCGCCGAGTCGGTCTCGGGCTGCGGCCATGAATGGGGTATGGAAGGCACCCGAGACCTCGAGGCCAGTGGCACGCTTGGCGCCGCGCGCTTTAGCCTCCTCACCGGCTGCGGCCACCGCGTCCGGGGCTCCGGCAATGACNACCTGGCCGGGTGCGTTGTAGTTGGCCACCCAGACCNAACCGTCGACNNCTGCGCATGCCTCTTCGACGCCNGTGTCGTCNAGGCCTANTACNGCNGCCATNGTGCCCTCTGGGTTCTGGACTGCTACCTGCATGGCCTCTCCCCGTTCGACCACGAGAGACACGGCGTCACTGAAGCCGAGCGCACCCGAGGCGGTGAGCGCGCTGTACTCGCCGAGGCTGTGTCCGGCATGGCCTGCGGCATCGATGCCGAGTCGTTCGACTGCGTCGAGGACCACCATGCTGGTCACGAAGGTTGCCAATTGGGCGTTACGTGTCTCACGAAGTTCGNCNGCATCAGCGTCCAGGAGNAGGTGGCTAACGTCCCGGCCGGCGGCCTGGGAGGCCTCGTCAACCAGCTCCCAGGAGGGATGGTTAACCCATGGTGCACCCATGCCGGGTTCCTGGGATCCCTGGCCGGAGTAGGTGAAAGCGATCATCGGTCTCCTTGAGGGGACTCGGAAGGGGTGCGGGACGGGCCGTGTCGGCATAGAGCGTCCGCTGCGGTTGCCCATCGTAGGGGTCTTCGGTGGATCAGGTCACCAAATGACTGTTGCGGTGGCCTGGCGGGTCGTCGTCGAGGGGTCACCGGTAAGATCGAACTACTCGCCCGGGTGGCGGAATTGGCAGACGCGGAGGACTCAAAATCCTCTGGCCGTGAGGTCGTGCGGGTTCAAGTCCCGCCCCGGGCACGAAGGACNTGCAGGTCGCAGCGTTTTTAGATCNCGGAAATGGNCGATTTGGTGAGNNCGTCGTNCTACGGAGGCTCGTAGACATGCTGCNNGAGGTCCTTAAGCCNTTCTGACGGGGTTCCTGCCGANCTANTGANCTGTGTGNANNAGGTGCCGNACAGGGGAGGAGGTGCCGACACCCCTCNGCTNACTCGTACACTTTCCTGTCCCATGTCGCGACCGGTGATTGAACGTCGGCTGACCGAGGTCGGTGAACGCCTGCAACGGCTGCGCGCTGATCTAGCAGTGGCCGAGGAGCAATTGGCCCACCTGACGGCTGAAGCCGAAGACGCCCGTGTCCGTTCTCTCGTGTCGGAGACCGCTCAGTCGGGAAGCGTCCACCGTGACGCCGAACGCCATGCCCGGGCGATGGAACGTCATCGGGACGACGTAATGGCCGACATCGCTCGACTGGAGGTCGCCCAGAACGACCTGCTGGACCGGATGGGCGCCGATGGTTGAGGCGACCCCACCCAGTTCGACGCCTGAGGTGCCACGGGTGCGAGTGGTAATAGCCGAGGACGAGGCCATTATCCGTCTCGACCTAAAGGAGACCCTCGCCGACGAGGGCTACGAGGTGGTTGGCGACACCGGTCGGGGTGACCACGCTGTCGAACTGGTAGCCGAACTAGATCCGGACGTGGTCATTCTCGACATCAAGATGCCGGGCCTGGATGGGATCGAAGCCGCATCACGTATCGCCGAAGCCCATGACGCTGCCGTAGTGATTCTGACGGCGTTCAGTCAGCGGGACCTAATCGACAGGGCCGTTGAAGCTGGAGCGCTGGCTTATCTGGTTAAGCCGTTCCAGCGTTCCGAGTTAGTGCCGGCAGTCGAGGTGGCACGCGCTCGCCACCGCGAAATGAGGGCCCTGACCGACCAGGCTCAGACGCTGTCGGACCGACTGGAGGCTCGTAAGGTCATCGACCGGGCCAAGGGCCTACTCATCGCGGAGACAGGCCTGGCCGAGGAAGACGCTTTCCGATTCCTCCAGACCTCGGCAATGTCGGGACGCCGAACCATGGCCGACGTGGCTCGTGCTGTCATCGGGGACGGACTCCGCCCCTCCTGACCTTCCGTCGGACGATCGTCGAGTCTCAACGGGGCTGTCGTTGGTGGGGTTAGGGTCGATCTGGTGTCCGGACTCCTCCTCCTCGATGGCAACTCGCTGACCTATCGGGCCTTCTTCGCTATCCCCAGGGACATGGTTACGCGGACTGGCCAGGAGACAAATGCCGT
>PAXM01000028.1 GCA_002714485.1 Acidimicrobiaceae bacterium | reverse complement strand
TACGGGCCGTTTTCGGCTCCAAGGTGTGTCGACAGGTGATTCCTCGGTCGGTAGGGCTTTCCGAGGCGTCGTCTTATGGACAACCCATCAACGTGTACGACCCCAGGTCGCGCGGAGCTGTGGCTTACCGCGAGTTGGCTCGGGAGGTACTTCATGGGCCAGTGCCTTCTGGAGAGAACACGTCGATGGATGATGAGATTAATGGAGTGGAATCTGGGCCTGAGGAGGTGTGGACATGAAGAAGGGTGGATTAGGTCGAGGTCTCTCTGCACTTATTCCCGAGAGTGGTGTGGTTCCTGAAAGCGACCGGATTATCGATGGTCCCGAGATCAATTATCTGGAGGCGAATCTAGGGGATGAGGCAACCAGTGGGTCGAGAGAGCCAGGTGCGGACGGTGCCGCTGGTGATGCTCATCTTGAGTTGGTGGGCATTCTGGATATCGAGCCGAATCGTTACCAGCCGCGTCGGGTATTTGGCAGTGAGAAAATGGCCGAACTCACTGAGTCGATTCGCGAGGTAGGCGTGTTGCAGCCGATCCTCGTCCGTCGGACTGAGGAGGGCTATGAACTCGTGGCCGGTGAGCGCCGATGGCGGGCTGCTCGAGATGCAGGAATGGTAACTATTCCTGCTATTGTTCGGGATGCCGGAGATAGGGAAAGTCTCGAACAGGCCATCGTTGAGAATGTCCATCGCGACAACCTCAATCCGATTGAAGAGGCTGCGGCTTTCTATCGCCTGATGGATGATTTCGGATTTACCCAGCACCAGGTGGCTGTGCGGGTCGGACGGAGTCGCCCATCTGTAGCCAACGCCCTTCGGTTGCTCCAACTTCCGGATGGCGTCCAGCAGATGATCATGGATGGCACCCTCGGGGCTGGTCATGCTCGTGCTCTTGCTGGTCTCGAAGATCGTCAACTGGTGGAACGTCTCGCAACCCGTGTGGCCGATGACGGTCTATCAGTACGACAGGTTGAGGATCTTGTAAGGAGCCTGGATGAGGTTCAGGACTCGGTGGTGGAACCGGATCCAGATCCGGTACCGACAAGGGATGCAGGGATTTTGGAGGTCGAACGAACTCTCGGCGACCGGTTCGATACCAAGGTTCGGGTGGTTACCCGTGGTCGGAAGGGTCGGATCGTGGTCGAGTACGCCGACCGGGAAGACCTGCAGCGACTGTTCGACCTAATGACTGGTTGACCTAGTTATCCGGCTTCTGGTTGCCGGGTTGCTGATTCGTGTTGACCTGGATGGGCTGGGTAGTTTCATCCGGGGGTGATCGTGCGGTCGTCTGTGGGATCGGCAAGCCAGTTGGTGATTGCCCCGGCGAGGTTGTCGGCGATTTCTGCAGTAGCCAGAACGACCGTGGAGGCCGGCGCCAGAGTGCACAGTACGGCAGGCATCCTCGTCTGGCGCAAAATGGGGAGTCGCCTTCCTGTGCATAGGGTTCGTACTGTCGTGTGTGTCGCCGCTTCCAAATGGATTCTCAGCGCCTGATCCAGAGCTTCGGCGCACCGGCGGGCTAGCCGAAGGCCTCCTTCGGAGTGGAAGCCCTTTGTTGCGAAGTAGTCGGTTCGACATTGGGAATGATTTTCAAGACGGAGACCGAGGTAGATGTCTGCATCAAAGTCGTTGGCGGTACCGGCTTGGAGAGCCTCGTCCGGTTGATCCACTTTCAGGACGTTGGCACCGCGAGCCCGGAGGATTCTGGTCAGGGCAGTGGCTAGAGCAGCAGTGCCACCGAACTCGCCAATGGCAATCCGCTGGTCAGCCAGATCGGGTCTACCCCTTCGGAGCCGGTCTAGTTCTCGCACCTGGACCACTGGCCGTCGGCCAGTCGTTCGGCCTAGGAGTCGACGCAGGTTGTCGACGGTGAGCGGTCCGGCGATGCCGTCTGCAGCTAGGCCGACATTGCGTTGGAACTCCATGATGGCTGATGTGGTGTCAGGGCCGAGGATGCCATCGATTCGACCGGCGTCGAAGCCCAGTCCGCCAAGGCGGAGTTGTAGGTCGGCTACGTCGTCACCGCGGAACATCGGCGCGTGGAGGTAGAGGTGACGATCGCCGAGGCGGTGGCCGGCCTCCACGAGGGCTGCATGGGTGGCATTGTCGACCGTTCCGTGTTCATCGAGGCCTCGTTCGGCTTGGAAGGCCAAGAGGGCCCGGATGGTATCGGGGCCGAATAGTCCGTCGACCACCTCATGGCGGTCTACCGGGTGGCCGGCTTCGGCTAGACGACGATGTAAGTCGTGGATCGTCGGATCCTCAGATCCGGTCACGGTCGTCACCGCCTCCCCGCGATCGGGTGCGGTTGCCGTTCGAATTTCTCGGGACGGCCTAGAGGTGTGCGGCCAGTTCCTCGAGAAGCTGTGACTTGCCTTTGGCACCCACGATCCGTGTGGCGGGTTGGCCGTTGGCGAAGAGGATCAGAGTCGGGATGCTCATGACCTCGAAACGGCGCGCCAGTTCTGGGGCTTCGTCGACATTGACTTTGGCAACCTGGACCGAGCCACTTTGTTCGACGGCGATTTCCTCGAGAATTGGGGCGATCATTTTGCATGGACCGCACCATTCAGCCCAGAAGTNGACCAAGACCGGCTCGGTGGCTGCGCCGATCTCCTCGTCGAAGGTTTGCTCGGACAGGTTGTTGATGGAACCAGCCATGGGATCTCGTTTTCCTCGTGTCTTGTCCTCACATGGTGGAGGAGGGTTGGACGTGGTGACCACCGCTGATCACCTGCTGTCGATCGTCGACCGTGGGTGGTAGGCGGTGATGGCAGAGAAGAGGGGTGGCGCTCACCGGGGAGCGTAGGCCGCCGACGGGGTTTCAGTCGGTACGGCTCTCAAGCCATCGTTCAGCGTCAATGGCGGCCATACACCCCGAGGCCGCGGCGGTGACGGCCTGACGGTAGGTGTGGTCCTGCACGTCGCCGCAGGCGAACACGCCATCGATGTTGGTCGTNGATNGATCGGCACCAGTAACGAGGTANCCGGCGTCATCCATGTCCAGGATCCCGGTGAACAGATCGGTGTTCGGTCGGTGGCCGATAGCGATGAAAACACCGGTTACCGCTAGGGCTCGAATCTCGTCGTTTCTCGTGTCGCGAAGGGTGAGGCCCTCCACCTTCGTCTCCCCGAGCACGTCGTCGACCACTGAGTTCCAGGCGAACTCGATCCGGGGATTTTCAAACGCTCGCCGNTGCATGATCTTNGANGCTCGGAGTTCNTCNCGTCGGTGGATCACAGTCACNTTGGAGGCGAACTTGGTCAGGAAGCCGGCTTCCTCCAGTGCAGANTCCCCGCCACCGACGACTGCAATCTCCTGGTCNCGGAAAAAGAANCCGTCGCAGGTTGCNCAGGTCGAGAGTCCGTGGCCTATCAGTCGCTGTTCGGCCTCCAAACCGAGCATNACCGAGCGGGCACCCGTCGAGATGATGACAGCATCCGCGNTGTAGGTCGATTGGNCTGCNTCTGGGTCACCGACCCATATGCGAAACGGGCGATCGGCGAGTTCTACTCGGGAGACTTTGGCCGTCACGATTTCAGCCCCGAATCGTGCAGCCTGGGCCCGCATGTCCGCCATCAACTGGGGTCCCATGATTCCCTCAGGGAAGCCTGGGAAGTTTTCGACTTCGGTAGTCAGCATCAACTGGCCTCCCGGCTGGTCGCTGGTCGACGACGGTTCGCCCTCGATGACCAACGGGGCCAGGTCGGCCCGGGCGGTGTAGATGGCTGCCGTTAGGCCAGCGGGGCCGGAACCGATGATTACCACCTCCCGGTGGGAAGGGGCTCCCTCGCCTAAGGGCTCGTCGCTCGAATGTTGTTGGGACATGGGTGCTCCTGGAGGAGATTTAAAGGATTAGGGACTGCGGCGGGACCACAGCACGGTGCCGAGTGCACAGCAGATGGTTCCAAGGACGAGGTGGGCCGACCAACTATCACCGGGAAGGGCCACGTCGAGGAGCCGGAAGAGACCGATGCCCGTCAGGACGAGAGCGGCGAGCAGGCAGCACACCATGACGACGCCAAAGACCAAGGCTCGAGCCAGAGTGATGACTGGTCGGGTTGTGANGTTTCGTACCTGCTCGACGANGTCGATAAAGCGATCGACGAGTGANGAGGCCCAATCACTTGGTCTGGGATCTTGTGTNGCGGAGTTGTCCNTGTTCNAACCCTNNACGGCAGGATCCCCCGTGGGGTNGGGATCNACCGGNCTCGTCATGNCGGCGAGCCTATCGACCGCCTCNAGAGGCCCGGACNGGANCNGCAGGCCCGGTGGGCGGTCAGGGACGCAGGGTGAAGCAGAGGCCTATCACGCCAGGGCCACCATGACTGGCCACTACGGGTCCGATGACTCCGACTTGAATAATTGCGGGATCCACCACGCTGGCCAGCATCGTCACCAGATCGTCCACGTCGTCGGCCTGGGCGTGCATCACCGACAGGGTGTCGATCTGGTCGACGTGCTCAGCAACCTTGTCTCGAAGCCAGACCAACGACTTCCGTCGGGTGCGTTGTCGGCCGGCTTCTTCGACGACGCCTGTGCTGATGTCGATCAATGGCTTAATCGAGAGCATGCTGCCCAGCAGGGCTTGGGCGTTACCGATTCGGCCGCCCTTCTTGAGGTTCTCAAGGGTGTCGATGGCGGCGTAGACCCGGGTGCGGTCCCGGAGGTCCTCAGCTAGTGAAACGACCTCGTCGGCCGACGCGCCATCGGCCGCCGCCCGCGCAGCGGCCGCCACTATCACTCCGAGACCGGCGGTCACCGATCTACTGTCGACGATACGGACTTCGCCTTCCACTTCACGGGCGCCCAGTTCAGCTGACTCCATGGTGGCCGAAACCCCGCTGGACAGGTTGATGCAGACCACGACGTCGGCACCGGCCTCGAACTGATGTCCGAACGCGGTGGCGAACGCACCAGGAGAGGGGGCAGCGGTCTGGGGGAGGTGCTCGGACGACTCCATTCGCCGGTAGAAGTCGTCAATGGATAGTTCCTCGCGATCCAGGTGGACTTCTTCGCCGAATCGGATGCTCAGTGGGACGACTTCGATGCCGAGGGCCGAAAGCGTGTCCTCGGTCAGGTCGCAGGCGCTGTCGGTAACGATGCGGACGGCCATGGGTCTCTTCCGGTTTGGGGATCCGGGCATCCCGCTAGGTGTACCCGGTTAGGTGCGTCTAGAGCGTACTCGCGCCAAGCGGATCCACCAGATGGCCAGGACTGCTAGAGCGCCAATGAACAGGGCTACTCCGACACCGGGAAGGCTGGTTGTTCGCACCATCAGTTGTACTGATTGGAGTTGTAGCAGTCGGGCATCGTCGGGTGATCGGACAGTGACTCGGAGCCGTGCGTCACCTGATGTCCGGGCCCGAACCGGGACGGCTATTCGGTTGCGGCCGGGTACGAGGATGGCTTCGATGGCCTCGCCTTCGGGAAAGTCGAGTCGGCCGTCACTCTGGAGCACCAGGACGACTCGGGCATTGGTGTTCAGCCCGTTGTGGATGGTGAATGGAAGGTCCGCTCGTCGTGCCGTCAGCCGGACGCTTTGGTTCGCCGGGGTAGTGAATTTATCGAGGACGTCGGACACGGTTTTGTACACGGTGGAGAGGTAGGCGTCCATGGCATCACCGTCGAGTTCGGCTGCTGCTGTCACCTCCAATAGGTCGTTGAGTGCAGCGGCATCAGGATGTGGGCCACCCAGGATGGCGGTATACGCGGCTACCGCCGTCTCCGCGAGGCTTCGGTCGGTGGCTCGTCGAGAGACTGGGGTGACGGGTTCTGGCCAGAGTTCGTAGGTGACAGCGGCGGCTGCATCGGTCGCCAGTGAGGCCTCGAACAATTCGGGAAGCGATTGGAGGTGAAGGAACGGTGCGTCCTCTATGGCACCCAGTACCAGGTCGAGGGTGAGGGCGTCGACGACCAAGGACTCCGGCATGGTGACGATAGCCGTCCGAGTCACGGTGGGGTCCGACCAGGCCAGGAGGGCGAGGNCAGCNACGAGGTGCTGGGCGGCCGACACCGACCCTCGAGGATTGACCAGGTGTCGTGCGAGGTATGGGTCGGCTACCAGCGCCGGCTGGGCGACGCCTGAAGAATCGAGAAGACGGGCAGGATAGGTGGAACCGTAGGAGGCGGTGACAGGTCGAGGATCCAGTCGTTCGGCCGACACGACATGACCGATCGCGCCGAGTCGACCAAGTAGGTCCAAGGTGGCAGGGACCGCGGTGGATCCCAGCACCGACACCCTCCGATCGGGTGCCATCCCGAGTAGATCGTTGAGGACTTGGTCGCCATGGTCCATCAGGTCGCGATGGACATCGGGGCGGCCCGCTTTTCGCCAGGCTTCGGGATCGGCGGTCACGAACGGAGATGAGCGGAGGTGAAGNCTNCCCATCTGTACAGCCGCCTCTAGATCGGCNAGTAGGCGTGCATGNANCAAGTCGTCGGAGTGGGCCAGGCTNGCCACNGTGGCCGGAGGCAGGCTGANATCAACGGGGACGNNGGGGTGNTCCAGTGCGGCGTCGACCACCGCACCGAGGTAGCGGACGGTTGCTTCGTCCGGTTCAATCCGGCCNTCGGGATNGAGCGGTGGTGGCCCGTCGATGTTNAGCGAGATGGTGACCAAGAGGGGNCGGTGAGCAGCGGCCTCTCCGGCGGGAATNAACGGGAGGTGGACCACGGGGGTGGTNAAGCGGTCTANGGAATGGCCGTCTGCAGNNAGCAACTCGACGGTGAGGGGGGAGACCTCNCCAGGGCGCGATCGCAAGATTCCTTNGGGNCTGACNGGCAGGGTNAGCGAGGCNACACCAGCTGAGTTGATGATGTCGCCTACGTCGATGGACAGGGTGCTCTCGGGCATNTCNAGAATTGGATTGTCCTTGANGGCCAGGAGTCCCCGNCGATCCACCGCGGGGTGNAGGCCGAGGCGGAGGACGGTGTCTTGCGCNTCGCCGGTGATCCNNAGTTGGATGGCCAAGTCACCNTCGTTNTCGATCCAGGGGGACTGGGCGANCAGGCCGAGGCTCGCTGATCCACCATCGGCCATTGTGGGGGTGGCCGTCGAGTTGATCCAGAGCGTGCCGATCAGTAATCCGAGTGGCAGAGTCCAGTGCCATTTTCGGATTCGCCGGGCGGAATGGGGTTCTTTCACCGGCTTGGGCTCCGCTTTTTGTCATTGAGGGAACGTGTTAAGACGTCGAGGCCGACGTCTCGTTCGACGAAGCCGTGGCGGAGGTATAGGTCTCGGGCGCGAAGGTTCCCGGGTTGGGTGTTCACCCAGGCCTTCCGGGCACCGGTTCGACCCAACCAGCGCAGAGCGTCGACGACCAGGGCTGAGCCGATGCCCTGACCTTCGGCGGATGGGTCNACTGCCAAGCGTTGGAGGTAGCCGATGGTGGAGGTCCGGCCGGTCACCGCATGGCCGATTGGTTGGCCTTGGGAGCCCNTGACGAGACGTCGTCGACATACCTGGGTCGCCTGTCCGGCNTCNGCNAGCGCTGCTCTGTCGAATCGCCAAAAGGCCGATGAAGTGGCAAACGCCTGCTCGTCAAGGGCTAGCACAGCGTCTTGATCCTGTCGCCGTGCGGGCNGGGTCCGNCTCCCTCGTNCGNGCGNGTCGTTAGGTTNGACGGCTCNATCGAGCAGAAGGAGGTGCTCATGGGGGGTAAANCCCGCTTCCATGAATGGNCGNTGGTCGACCGGACCGAGAGCCGTGGTCACGACCGTTAGGACTCCCCGATTGTTGAGGTAGTCGAGCAAACGGTCCACGTCGTGTAATCGTGGCGCAGGGCCGGCTACAACCACCACCTGGACGGTCTGTGCATTGCCTCGCCATGGGCTGAGGCGGAACACGATGTTGGCCTCCGGATTGGTGTCGATCACAAATCGTTCGATGTCAGGGATACCAACAACCGACGGGTTGGTGCTCAACTCGTCGGTCGAGCCTGCGACGCGACCATTCTCACGGGGTCCGTCAGCGGTGGTTCCTTCGGTCCGGACGTCGATGTCGACAGGGTACGACCAGTGCACTACCCCTGACGGGCCAGACCCCTGTTATGTGGGGGGTTACGCTCGCTGGATGTCCCTGCTGCTAGTGACCGATGAGCGGTTTCTGGACCATCGGGCAGGTTCTCAGCATCCCGAGCAGCCTGCCCGACTCACCGCCGTTTGGGAGGGTTTGGATGCTGCGGGGATCGACGATGCGCTGATTCGTCGTGCTCCGCGTCTAGCGACGGATTCGGACCTGCTCGGCGTTCATCTGGAGAATCATCTTGCCCGGTTGGTCGGCATCGACGACCAAGGAGGTGGTCGATGTGATGGGGACACCGTCATGGGCCCAGATTCGTGGGTGGCGGCCCGGCTTGCGGCTGGTGCCGGGTTGGTTGCCGTTGAGGGGCTGGAGGCCGGTGATGCTGATCTCGCCTTCTGCGCGGTGCGACCGCCGGGTCATCACGCTACGCCCGACCGGTCGATGGGCTTCTGCTTGCTCAACAACGTGGCGGTGACCGCCACTGCCCTTACTGGAGCCG
This sequence comes from Acidimicrobiaceae bacterium, assembly GCA_002714485.1. Classification (GTDB taxonomy): domain Bacteria; phylum Actinomycetota; class Acidimicrobiia; order Acidimicrobiales; family MedAcidi-G1; genus UBA9410. The sequence goes on along the minus strand of PAXM01000028.1, from coordinate 18,932 downwards.
GGCATCGGGTGGCTATCGTCGACGTGGACGCCCACCATGGCAACGGCACCCAGGACGTCTTTTACGAGGACGACCAGGTGCTGTTTGTGTCCTGCCACCAATGGCCGCTATATCCGGGCAGTGGTTCGATCGCCGAGATGGGGGCTGGTGTCGGGGCCGGCACCACCATAAACGTGCCTCTGCCTCCGGGCGCGGCTGGCGACGACTACCGCCAGGTGATGGGAACGGTGGTAGTCCCGGCCATGGAACGCTTCGGCCCCGATTGGTTGCTTGTTTCGGCGGGTTTCGACGCCCACCGGGACGATCCCCTGACCGACATGGGCCTGACCTCGGCTGACTATGCAGGCCTGGTTACAGATCTGGTGGGACTTGTACCGGCTGGTCGGGTTGTGCTGTTCCTCGAGGGTGGGTACGACTTGTCGGCGTTGGCTAACTCCACCGGGGCCACTTTGGCGGCCACTCTTGGGGTAGCCCACCGGATCGAGGAGGTCACCGGACGTGGTCGGGGTGGTGTCGCCGACGAGGTGGACGCACTGGTGACGGACTTGGTGCGACGCCACGACCTCGAGACCTGAGCGGTGAGCGAGCTCCCCCCGATCACCGAGGGCATGTTTGATGACCTTCGGGATGCTGTGGCATCGGTGGCCGAGCCGCTGCACGCCGCGGGCCATCGTCTCTACCTAGTGGGTGGTCTGGTTCGTGACCGCTTGCTGGCTGACGATCAGATGCTTGATCATGACCTGACGACCGATGCTCCTCCGGAGCGCATCCGTGACCTAGTGGCTGAGGTGGCTGACGCCGTGTGGCTTCAGGGGGAGCGGTTCGGCACCGTCGGCCTACGGGTCGGTGACGTGACCATGGAGATCACTACTCATCGGGCCGAGTCCTATGTGACTGACTCGCGCAAGCCTGTAGTTCGCTTCTCCACCGAACTTCGTGAGGACCTGGCTCGTCGGGATTTCACGGTTAACGCCATGGCTGTGGATGTGGCTGATGGGATGTTGCACGACCCGTTCGGGGGTCGTGCTGACCTGGAGGCGCGGATTTTGCGCACCCCTTTGGATCCTGCGGAGTCGTTCTCCGACGATCCACTACGCATGTTGCGCGCTGCTCGATTTCTGTCCCGATACGAATTGACATCGGTCGAGGGGCTGATCGAAGCCGCTAGGTCGCTGGTGGGTCGCATGGAGATCGTGTCAGCCGAGCGCATCCGAGACGAACTGTTTCGACTCCTGGAGGTCGAGGACCCGACTGCAGGGTTCGACCTGTTGCACGAGATGGGGCTACTTGAGACGGTGTTACCTGAAGTAGCAGCCCTTGAGACGTCTCGGCGCGTGGCGCTCGGACGGCGGGTTGCCGGGGCGCCGGTCGATGCCGTTCTACGACTGTCTGTACTAGCTCACGCAGTTGACAGCGAAGACGTTCTAAGTCGGTGGGTATCGGCACTTCGCTTGTCGGGGAGAGACGCTGCCCGGGCCCAGACCCTGTTGGATGGGGTGGCCATGGTCGCCGATCAGGGGACCGAGTTGTCCGATGAGCACGTGCGACGATTGGCGGTACGTGTTGGTGATGGGTTAGACGACGTAGTGGTCATCGCCGGGCTGGTTGGGGTCGGCTTTGCTGGCACGGCTCTGGTCGATTCGATAGCTCGCCTTAGGGCCGTCGGGGAGTTTGACGATCTCGGACCGGGGCTTGACGGGGCCACGGTGATGAGACTGTTGGATTTGGAGGCCGGCCCTGGGGTGGGCGAGGTGATGGCCTGGTTGGGTGAACTCCGGCTTATCGAAGGGCGTCTTCCCGATGAGGAAGTCCAATCCCGATTGCATGAGCGGTGGGGGACCAGCAGGGACTGATCATCCGTGGCCGCAGCAACCGATCGGGCTGGGGGAGGATGCTAGACGGAGGCTTTCGCGGTTGGCCTATGGTGGCTATGTGGCAGCTTGGCGAACCAGCGAGGCGAGGCAGGTCGGTCATGGTCTGCTGCCCGTCCGGCGGCCGGCTGACGTCGACTACCGCCTGGCTCGCCAGACCACCCTCGACGGTTGGCGACGTGGGTCGTTGAGCCGTGAGGTGCTGTGCGACGCCCAGCCCATGCTGCGGCGCAATGCCGTGGAGTGCGGGACCCCGACCAGTGAGACCTGTCCGGTCTGTGAGGACCATGAGGTGGCCCACGTGACCTATGTGTTCGGACCTCGCCTACCGGCTTTCGGACGGTGTATCTCCACTCCGGGGGAGCTGGAACGGCTGAACGCCCGGAAGGCCCGTCTCGCGGGCTACGTGGTCGAGGTTTGCGCAGCCTGCGGCTGGAACCATCTGGTGCGGGTGACGTCTCTCGGTCAGGGCTGAGCGTTCCGTCTTTCTGTCGTCATGGTGCACTTGAAGTCCATCGCTTACCAGTTCTAAGCGTTGTCCTGACAAGTTGATTTCGTTGTGTTCGCAGACCACTGTCACAGGCGCCTGCGAAGGTATCTGCATGGATGCGGACTATAGGCAGGTAGCCTGCTCTCGCCCTCGTGAGTGCCGGCCAGTAGGTGTCCACGGAGGCTCTGACAACCCGTTCCCCCTGCCCCACCGTGGGGCCCCGGGCACGCCGTGGGCGCTGCCCGAGACCAGAGGAGGTGAGTGCCTGCCATGCGGGCCTACGAACTCATGATCATCTTTGATGGCGACCTCGAGGCCGAGGCCTTGTCGGCCAGTTTGTCGAAGGTCACTGCAGATATCGAATCCGAGGGTGGACGCATAGCGTCCCTCAAGGATTCTGAACCCTGGGGGCGTCGGCGTTTTGCCTACCAGATCAACCATAAGTGGGAGGGCGTCTACATCGTCCTTGACGTGGTGACCGAAGCGGGCAACCTTGACTCCACGGATCGCATCCTTCGACTAGCGGATCGCAGTGAAGTGGTCCGCCACAAGATCATCCGCCTACCCGATGCGGAGGCTGCACGTCGCGGCCTCTTGGGCGAGGTGGAGCCGGCCGAGGCCGGTTGAACATCGGAGAGAACTAATGGCATTTGATAACACCGTGACCGTTGTGGGCAATGTGACCCGGGATCCCGAACTGCGATTCACCCCGAGCGGTGCTCCCGTTTGCAATTTTGGTGTGGCTTGGAACATGAAATCNAAGAATGGAGAGGAGAACGTCTCCTTTTTCGACGTCACATGNTGGCGTGATTTGGCCGAAAACGTGGCNGAGTCCGTNACGAAGGGNATGCGGGTCGTNATCTACGGNCGNCTTGACCANCGNTCCTGGGAGTCNCAGGAGGGCGAACGTCGTTCGAAGGTGGAGTTGGTTGCNGATGAGGTGGCTCCCAGCCTNCGGTGGGCGACNGCCGAGGTTNCGAGGACCGAGTTCCGTGGCGACNGCGGATCNGCCGCCCCGACGGGTGGTGGCGGNCAANCCGCTCCTACCCACCCGACAGATGAGGAGCCCTTCTAATGGCACGTCGTACCCCTCCTCGCCGNTCTAAACCCCGTGATGCGGGCCGGCGNGGCAAGAAAAAGATCAGCGCGCTGGTGATCGGCAAGGTTGACTACGTCGACTACAAGGATGCCGAGTTGCTCAGGAAGTTNGTGTCCGAACGGTCGAAGTTGAAAGCACGTCGGGTTACCGGGAACTCCGAACAACAGCAGCGCGAGGTCGCCCGGGCGGTCAAGAACGCCCGCGAGATGGCGCTGATTCCCTACACGAATCGCGTCACGACCCAGCGTCGCGAGCGCCGTAGCGACGACCGTGGTGCTCGGGCCGATGGTCCGCCGCCGCGTCCGTCGGGGCCACCGCCCGGGTCTGACGCCGAGTTCGACGAGGCCATGGACGACGCATCTGCGGTCGAGATCATGGACGACACAACAGCGTTTGAGGCCATGGACGACGCAGTTGCTGTCGAGGCCGCAACCTCGGTGGACGAGGAGATTGGGTCGTGAAGGTTCTCCTGCGTTCCGATGTGGACGGGCTCGGTCGCACCGGCGACATCGTAGAGGTCGCTCGTGGCTATGCCCGTAACTACCTGGTTCCCAAGGGCCTGGCCATTGAGGCCGTTGCTGGTGTTACCGCCCAAGCCGAAGCTATGCAGCGCAAGCGTGCGTTGAAGGCTGCCGCCGACCAGGCCGAGGCTGAGGCCACCGCGGCTCGGATCGCCGGCGTGGTGGTTCAGGTCACCGCCAAAGCGTCCGATGANGGTCGGCTNTTCGGCTCGGTCGGCATCGCCGAGGTNGCCGATGCCNTGACCGCCCAGATCGGGCTNGAGNTGGACCGACGNCAGGNCGTCGGTGAGGTGGTCAAGGAGGTGGGCTCGCACGAGTTCACCGTCGAACTCCACAGCGACGTGGCTGTTCCGGTCACCGTCGAGGTACAGGCCGAGGCCTGATCCTTCGGTCATGACGAACGTCGGCCGGTTCCGGGTAATGGCCCGGCCCGGCTTGACGGTCATCCACAGGCCGGGTTTGGTTTTCCCCGGGGACTCTCGAGCCGGTGGGGAGAAGTCTGGGACTTTTCCTTCTGGTTCCCCACAGGGCGGTGCGTGCATGCTTCGTCCCATGAGAGAGATGGGGATTGGCGGCCCGGCGTGAACCCACCGAGCTCTGAAATTCCGGACGAGGATTCCGACGGAGATCCCGGTGAGTCGTTGCTGGGGAACGATTCCTCGGCAGATGCGTCGACAGTTCAACCTCCGTCGGTGTTCGACGAGCCGCTGCCCAGCGAGCCCCCCGCTGAGGAGTTGATGCAGTGGGAGACGCCTTCTGGTAGCCCTTCAAATGGTCGCCGGGGTGGTGGTAACGCCCGTCGCTCAAGTAGATCGCTGGCATCGCGTGTCCCGCCCCACAACCTCGATGCGGAGGCCTCTCTCCTCGGGGCGATGCTCCTGTCACGCGNCGCAATCGCCGATGCCCTTGAGGTGGTAGCTGCTGAGCACTTCTACAAGCCATCTCACGCCCACGTCTTTGAGGCGATCTGTGGGCTTTACTCCGCGGGTGAACCAGCTGATCCGGTCACCGTGGCCGAGGCGCTCACCCGATCGGGACTCCTCGAGCAGATCGGTGGGCCGAGTCTGCTGTTGGAACTCCAAGCGTCCACTCCGGCTACATCGAGCGCCTCCAAGTACGCCCGTATCACCCACGAGCACGCAACTCTGAGAGGGTTGATCGGCGCCGCCAACGAGATTGCCGAAATCGGCTACGGAAGGCCGGACGACGTTGTCAAGGCCGTGGACGAGGCTGAGAACCTGGTGTTCCAGGTCGGACAAGGTCGCGTCACCGACTCGATGGCTCAGATGCGTGACCTCTTGAGTGCCAACCTTGACCGGCTCGAGGACCTCTTCGAGCGAGGTGAGTCCATTACCGGAACGCCTAGTGGCTACAGCGACCTGGACAACATGCTGTCGGGGCTTCAGGACGAGAACTTGATCATCGTTGGGGCCCGTCCNGCCATGGGCAAGACCTCGTTCGCACTAGGCATCGCCTCCCACGTCGGTATTCGTCAGGCACTGCCGACAGTGGTTTTCTCGCTCGAGATGAGCCAGTTGGAACTCAGCCAGCGGATCCTCTGTTCGGAGGCTCGGGTGGATGCCACAAACATCCGTAACGGGCAACTCTCTCCCGAGGACTGGAGCAAGATCAATCGGGCTACCGGCAAGCTGGGCGACGCTCATATCTGGATCGACGACAACCCCAACACTTCGGTAATGGAAATCCGGGCCAAGGCTCGGCGCCTCAAGAGCCGGGTCGGCAAGTTGGGTGTGGTGGTGGTGGACTACATCCAACTTATGACCGGGCGGTCGTCCGCTGAGAACCGCCAGGTGGAAGTCTCCGAGATCAGCAGGGGTCTCAAGATCTTGGCCCGTGAACTCCAATGTCCGGTGATCGGGTTGTCCCAGCTGTCCCGTGGGCTCGAGGCTCGGCAGGACAAGCGCCCGATGCTGGCCGATCTGCGCGAATCAGGATCCATCGAGCAGGANGCNGATGTNGTGNTCTTCNTNTACCGCGACGAGGTGTANAACGCGGACACNGCCGATNTNGGGATGTNCGANGTGNNCGTCNCTAAGCACCGCAACGGTCCCACCGGGACCGTTCGATTGGCCTGGATACCCCGCNACACANGGTTNTCCAATATGNCNAAGGCCNGNTGAANGCGTGTTTCTGGGNGAGGANCTGCTCGGTTGGCTACTGCTGGCACTGGGAGGAGCGATGGCNGTNGGCAANGCCANGGCCCTNATCCGTCCGCCCGCNGGNCTCGAAGANGGGGATCTGGAGCGNCCNCCGATATGGCGCAGNGTGCTGTACATCGTCTTGGGAACGGCCGCTGCNCTGTGGGCCCTGGCCACGCTGATCGATTGAACCTTCGGAATCGACTTGTCTGCTCCGGTNGGTGATCGGTTTGGTCTACTACCGTCCGGGCCGGAGGTAACGGNGATGGCTGAAACGGATACGACCATGGAGCTGGAACAGGGNCTNNTCGATGCTTGTGGTGNCGAACCGGGCTACACCTGCGAGTGGATCTGGGACTCAACAGGCAACGAGGGGTTGGCTTCGCTCGTNGACTGGCTGATCGAGCGGCCATTGAAGGTCGTGGTCATCCTGGTCGGCGCGCTCATCGTCAACCGGTTGGTCAAGCGGGCCATCGACCGGATGGTGAACCGACTGGTGGAGACGCGTACCCAGGAGCAGACCGAGGCTGAGGACACTGCGTCGGCGACGTTCATCCGACTGGGAAGACGGGCTCGGAGCAAGCTCACCAGAATCCACGAACAGGCAGAACGGTCCCGCCAACGGGCTATGACCCTTGGTGCGGTGCTGCGCAGNTTGGCCGGCTTCTCGGTGTATGCGCTGGCCTTCATGGTTGCCCTCGGAGAGTTAGGGCTCGATCTGGGCCCATTGATCGCCGGTGCGGGCATCGTCGGCCTAGCTATTGGCTTCGGTGCACAGTCCCTCGTGGCCGACTTCATCGCTGGGATCTTCATCATCATCGAGGATCAATACGGCGTCGGCGACTACGTCGACGTGGGAGCTGCGTCTGGCACCGTCGAGAAGGTCACGCTCCGGACCACCGTGCTCCGAGACGTCAACGGGGCGCTGTGGGTGGTGCCCAATGGCGAAATCCGAAGAGTCGGCAACTCGTCACAGCTCTGGGCCCGCACGGTGCTCGACGTCGATGTTGCCTACGACACTGACATCGACTTGGCGGCCAGCGTCATCAAGCAGGTGGCCGACGGCGTCTGGCGTGAGGAAATCGAATCGGCGACCATCATCGAGGAACCGGAAATCTGGGGCGTCCAGAACTTCGGTGCCGACGCCATCTCCATCCGCTTGGCTGTCAAGACCGAGCCCGGCGAGCAATGGGCGACGGGTCGCCTCATCCGGGCTCGTCTGAAGAAGGCTTTCGACACCAATGGCATCGAGATCCCATTCCCCCAGCGGACCGTCTGGGTCAACCAGGTGGCAGAGAGGTCAGCGCCTGCTGTGGAGGCCACCAAGATCCGGGACGATCTGCTGGAGAATCGTTCGGGTAGCGACGGCGAGGAGTAAGTCTCTGCTACAGGTTCAGGAATCGGAACGATCGATGGCTCGCTGATCGGTGCCTAGGTAGCTGGCCACCACCGTGGGGTCGTTGCGGACGTCGTCGGGCAGGCCCTGGGCGATGACCTGTCCGGCCTCCAGGCAGTAGACCCGGTCCGAGAGGGCCATGATCATCGGCATGTCGTGCTCGATCACAACCATGGTGGCGCCCAGTTCTTGTTGGATTTGCTTCAGGAGCGGCCCGAAGGCCTCGGTCTCGCGCTGGGCGATGCCGGCGGTCGGTTCGTCGAGGCAGAGGATGCGGGCATCGAGGGCCAACAGGCCCGTCAGTTCAACGATGCGTCGGGTACCGGTTGACAGGTCGGCAACGAAGGCGTCTGCGTAGCGGCCTAGTCCCAGAAAGCCGATTAGGTCCTCGGCGTCGGAGCGCTTCGCACGCTCGGACCGGGTGGCCGATGGAAGGGAAAAGGCGGTCGACAGCAGGCCGGTGCGTCCCCTGGCCTCGAGGGCCACCTGTACGGTCTCACGTACGGTCAGGTCCGGAAACAGGCGTGCCGCCTGGAACGTCCTTCCAAGGCCCAACCGTGCCCGGTTGGCTGGGGTCATGGGCGAAGCGTCCTTGCCCAGGATCCGGATGGTGCCCTCCGACGGTGCAAAGCCGCCGATGGCGTTCATGAGCGTCGACTTGCCTGCCCCATTGGTGCCGATGAGACCCACGACTTCACCAGGTTGGGCGACGATGGAGGCTTCGTCGACGGCCCGGAGGCCACCGAAGGTGACCGATACGTCGGTCACTTCTAGAGCCGGGCTCGTCAGGGACGGCGGTTCGGCCTGGTGCCTGAGGGCCACCTCCGGGGTCGTGGTCATCCGTTTTGTCGATGCNTCCCCGAGGCGCGCTTCGGCTAGTCGGAGCACAGAATCACGGGCCGCGTAGGCGATNTGGATGAGCCCACCGGGGAAATAAAGCAACAGGACGAGCAGGCCGATGCTGGATGTGAACAACGGGACGAGGTCATTGTCGGGCCAGAAGGCGGGTAGNCCGACTACCCACATGGCGCCGATNACNGGGCCCATNAGCGTNCCCAAGCCACCGATGACGACCATGGACACCAGTCGCAACGAGTCGCCGATCTGGAATAGCCGTTCGGTGTAGGGGATGTTCTGNACTAGGCCACCNAGCAGGGCGCCNCCCAGCCCGGCGATGCCGCCGGCGAGGGCGAAGGCCGTGAGTTTCGTGCGGGACGGACTAACCGTGTAGGCCGCAGCGGTGTACTCGTTTTCCCGGACTCCGATAATNGACCGACCGATACCGCTGGCCCGCAGGCTNCGGACGATGACCATCACAATGACGAGCATGGCGAGGCACAGGTAGTANTAGGACCTCTGGCTACTCAGATCGAACGGGCCAACGCTGCCCCGGCGAAAGGGAATGCTCTGGGTGAAGCCACCGTTGAAGGCAGGACGTCGGAAGATGTATTGCTGCGCAGCTAGGGCGAAGGCGAAGGTGGTCACCGCCAACAGCAGGCCCCTGACTCGGAGTGCACCGAGGCCGATGAGAGCAGCTGTTCCAGCGGCTACCACCGATGCCAACAGCATGGAGACCAGATAGGGGACCCGGGGGATGTTGATCGAGAAGAAGTGCCAGTCGCCGATCCCGATGCCCACTTCGAGGCCTCGGTTGAACCCAGCGGCGATGAGAGCGCCGACCCCGGCNAATGTCATCTGGCCCAGTGAGAGCTGGCCCGCCCATCCGGTCACGATGGTCATCGAAACGGCGCAGACAGCGAAGGCAAGGATGCTGGCGTAGAGCAGGTGACGGGACGGTCGGGATACCAANANGGGCAGTGCGACGGCGANAGCAAGCATCAGACCCATGGCAATGGTCGACATTCGTCGGACCCACCAGAACTCGCGGAGGCGTTCAGGGATNGGCCGTCGACGAGCCGAGAACGAGAACGATCCTTCNCTTTCGGAGGCCCCGCGGCTCTGGAAGGCCACNGCCACAGCNACCACGATGAACAGGATGAAGTCGATNAGGCCGCCCTGTTCGAGGAACAGGAANTGCACGTGGGCCTGGGCTACGCCNATGACCAGGCCGGCAACGATTGCCCTAGGGAATGAGACCATGCCNGCGATGACCGCGGCGACCANNGCCCGGGACATGGTGTTCGGACCGAGGTTGGCCATGCCGGTGATCGAGCCCCGGTTTCCCGAGAGCAGCAGCAGCGACACGCTGGACAGNAGTCCGGCNACCGTCCAGACGAAGAGTTGCACCGTCTTGGGGTCGATACCTGACATGCGGGCCAGATCGGCGTTGGACGCCGAGGCCTGAACCGTCTGACCGAAGACGGTGTGGTTCAGGAACCATGAAAGGCCGAAGGCCAGCAGCGGAACCAGTACGAGGATGGTGAGCTTAGGACCGGTGATCCGGAGCCCGAGGACGTCGTTCCACTGGAACCCGAGGGGCACGGGGAAGCGATGGCCNCGNACTCNCTCGATCTCGGGGAACGCNGCCAGGACGGCCTGCATGAGTTGGGCGATACCGATGGTGGCCACCAGAATGATGACNCGGGGAGCGTCGAACAGGCGACGGATGATGGCCCGCTCCACGATGGCGCCTACGGCGATGCCAACTAGTAGCGCCAGGGCCAANGCGGCCCAGTATGGAAAGCCGTAGTTGATGACCATGACACCCATGAGGCCCGAGGCGGGAAGCCCCATGTTGCCGACGGCCAGGTTGATGACCCGGGTGGAGCGGTACACGAGTACCACGCCGAGGGCTAGTAGTCCGAACACCATGCCGTTGACGAGGCCGTCGAACCAGAGTTGACGGGTGGTCCATATGGCCAGGACAACTGGCGANCCGACCATGTNGGAGTCNANTATCCCCATGTCAGCCACCGTCTTTGCCGAGGAAGACGGACCGGGCCAGGTCATCCCGTTCGGCCAACTCGGAAGCTGCTCCCTCGAACCGGATNTGGCCCTTCTCNAGGAAGATGGCTCGATCGGCGATGGCNAGGGCCACGTTCAACGACTGTTCCACGACCACGATGGTCTGGCCCCGATCTTGGAGCCGTCCGATCAGCGCGAGGAGGTCTTGGACCACGGTCGGTGCCAGACCGAGGGACAGCTCATCGATGAGCAGCACCTCGGGTTCGTGAAGGAGTACCCGGGCCAGGGCCAGCATCTGCTGTTGTCCACCGGACATGGAACCTGCCCGTTGGCCCTGACGGTTGGCTAGGNCGGGGAACAGGTCGAGCACGTCGGCGATACGACGTTCCACGTCAGGTTTGTCGGAGCGGTGCACGTACGCGCCCATGACGAGGTTCTGGCGCACGGTCATGTCGGGAAACACGCCCTTCCCGCCAGGCAGTTGCTGGATGCCGAGACGNGACCGCAACTGGGGCGACGAGTAGGTAATCGTTCGGCCGTGTAGTCGGACTACTCCCCGCTGGGGAACGCCCANGCCGCTGATAACCCGGAGGATGGTCGATTTGCCGGCGCCGTTGGTTCCTANCAGGGCAAGGGTCTCNCCTTTCTTGACCTCAAAGGCCACGTCGAACAGCACCTGAACCGACCCGTAGGAGAAGTCCACGTTGTTGATCTGGAGGGCAGGAACCTCGGTGTCACCACTGGCTCGTCGCTGCTCGTCCTGTTCGTCGAGCAGTTCTTGGACNTTCAATGAGAGGTCNCCGCGNACATGACGGCCTCCTCGGTACATNATCCAGCCGCCAATAATGGCGCTGGGCACGGTCAGCACCAGCGTNGTGATNCGNGGGCCCCAGGTGTCGGCGAACATGAACGAGATCAGGCCGCCGCCGGTGCCACCGACGAAGAAGATGTAGAGAGTGATCAGTGCCGTGCCAGTGCCCCGTAGGCGGTAGGGGACGATGGCCTGCATTAGCGGGCCGACCATGGCGAACGCCGTGCTGAGCATGACCAGCGTGGGGATCGAGAAACCGATGAATAGTGGAACGGTGGGCATGGCCCACTGGATTGGCTTGAAGATGGCCGAAAAGCCGATCAGTGCACCCACTAGGTGGAGGGTGCGGGTGGGGTTTTCGCGCCACATCCGGTCGAACTTGGGACCCACGTAGAGCAGTGCGCCAACGGTGGCGAGGCCGGCCGTGGTTCCCCAGGCGCCTCGCTCGAACGACTCGAGGCCAAACTCGTCTTCTAACCACAGGTTCTCCAGCACCGGGGCGGTGAACAGGCCGAAGCCCAGGGCGCTGAAGCCCACGACTACCGTCTTGATGGTCTTGATCTGCATCAGGCGGGAGAAGGCGGCGTCCATGGAGACGGGCAGGGGGTCGTCCTCGGTGAACGACTCCTCGAGTACGTCTTCCTTCTCCCAGCGACCGCGCTGCGGTTCTTTCAAAAAAAAGGCGGCGATGGCTGCCACGGCGACTGGGATGCCGAGGAGGTAGTAGGTCCAGCGCCATCCGTCGATCTCGCCGGGCCCGTTGGCCACGGCGGCGATGGCACCGACGAGGATGGGGCTGGTAACCGCTAGGAGCCGGCCGGTCCCCTTGTCGATGGCGCCGATGCGACCGCGGATGCCAATGGGGTACGTGTCGGCAATGACCGAGGAGTGCACCGGGATGGTGTTGGCCTTGGCGATNCCCACTCCGAACCGTGCCCANAAGAAGGCGAAGGCGTTCACTGCCCAGCCGGANAGAGCGACCATGCCACCGAAGATGATGCTGGACCAGCCGATGATGGGGATGCGTTTGAAACGGTCAGCCGCCCAGCCCATGGGGATGGCACCCAGCACCACGAATGCACCGGATGAACTGGCAATGAAGGTGATGGTGCCGTCGCTGACTCCGAAGGTATCCCGGATGTCTGGGGCCAGAACGGAGATGGCNGCCATCTGGAGTTCATCCAGCGAATTCAGGATGGCCAACACGACGAAGGTCGCCGCGCCGCCGCCCATGGCCAGCCCTTTCTTGAGGGAAATGCCTTCGCTGCGGACCCCGGGCAGCAGNTCGTCCGGGAAGAGGACTTGACTGGATTCCTGCTCGGCGTGGCGGGCCGCCTCCTCGGCGAGGACAGANGCGGCNAGCGANGCTGCATCTCCGGGGGTGCTCTCGTCGGGAACGGTCTCGTCGGCCGCGCCGGGTTCCNNGACGGGTTCNTCTTTGTTTCCCTCGGTCACGGNGTANGTTTCCCCCAGCCTGNGCTTAGCTGCGGAGGACATCCTTCCACGCGGCGTTGGCATCCGTGCTGGGCTCGCGAGGTAGCCCGAGTGACCGTTCGGCCAAATTGTTCTTGTGTACCTCGGTGGTGCCGCCTCCAATGGAGACGGCAAAGCGGTTGAGAACCTCGGCCCGGATCCACGTGCCCTCGGGGTCGTCGGAGGGTGGTCCGGCGACTGCCGCTGGTCCGGCCAGGTCGGCCGCCAGTTCGCCGGTCAGCACCTTGGTGCCGGCGGCCAGNACCTTGGTCAACGCCGGATCGAACGGCGGCTGTTGNCCGTCACGAACCGCCGACTGGATGCGCTGGCCCATCAGNGCCTGNAGACGCTCGCGNNTGATGATNCGGGCGAGGCGTTGGCGGATCGTGGGATCGTCGAGACCACCGTGGCGGGCCGCCAGGATGCGCAGTCGGTCCGAGGTCGGGACTTGACCGCCACGACCGATGAAGGCAGCCTCATTGGCCAATACGGTGCGGGTCGGGCCCCAGCCGCCGTGGACTTCGCCCACCACTTGGTCGGCTGGGATGCGTACTTCGGACAGGAAGACCTCGTTGAAGTGCGAAGAACCATTGGCCTGNACGAGAGGACGAACCTCAATGCCTGGAGAGTTCATGTCGGCCAGCAGGAAGGTGAGACCCCGATGCTTAGGGGCTTCGGGATCGGTACGGGCCAGCAGAAAGCCCCAGTCAGCGAACTGGGCGCATGAATTCCAGACCTTCTGGCCGTCAANGACCCAGTAGTCGCCGTCCAGTACGGCCCGCGTGGCGAGGCTGGCCAGATCTGATCCGGCACCCGGTTCGCTGAATAGTTGACACCAAGCCACCTCGGCGCTGAGCAGTGACGGCAGAAAGCGGTTCTTAAGGTCGTCGGTGGCGTGGGCCAGGAGGGTCGGCCCGAGCATGGCGATGGTGGCACCGACGAAGCCCGGGTGAGAACCGTAGCCCTCGGACTCCTCTCGGAAGATGCGGTCGGCCCAAGGGGGGTGTCCACCACCGCCGTACTCGGTCGGCCAGGTCAGGGCTGCCCAACCTTGGTCGGCCAGCGTGCGCTGCCAGGCTCGTCCGTGCTCGAAGTAGGCCCGGGCGTCATCGTCATCGGGGAACCCGGAGACCTGCCAGGGGTNGATCTCAGNTAGTGGCTCGGCATGGTCGGNAAGAAAGGCGCGTGCCGACGNACGAAATGCGGCCTGTTCAGGCGTGTCCTCGNNGCGGTCCGACACGTCGGAGAACGCTACCGTGGTCCGAATCTGACGGACCATCAGAAACNANGTCNTTCCGATGACTNTGGGAGTCGGANAAACGGGCCAGACCGGAGNCTCAANCCAGCGGATCGTTGTCGTCAACCTGTTCGAAGACACGCNTGACCTTGCCAACCTCGGTCCGAGGCATGGAACCATCGGCGACGAGTTCCACGGCGGTTCGGATTCGGATGCGGTTGNCCAGNACCTNGGCNAGTCGNTCGGCNCCAGCGTCNAGGTGGCCTNCGGCGGTTGCGTCGGACGTGGCTTCGGCCCGGACCCGGAGCTCGGCCATGGCGCCTCGGCGGTCAACGACGATGGCGTAGTTGGCGCCTACGTCGGGGTCCTCCATTAGGACGGTCTCGATTTCCCGGGGGTACACGTTGATGCCGCGGATGATGAGCATGTCGTCAGCGCGACCAGTGAGACGAGCCAAGCGGGTCCAGTTGCGAGTGCCCGGACCGGCGGTGTCGCCTTCATCNCTGAGNATTCGNGTGATGTCCCCGGTTCGGTANCGAAGAACGGGCATAGCTTCCTTGGTNAGCGTGGTTATGACCAGTTCACCGAACTCTCCATCGGGTAGGGGTNGTCCGGTTTCAAGGTCGACGATTTCAGGAAGAAAGTGGTCGTCGAAGACGTTGAGGGCGCCCAGGTCGTCGGGGGCCTCCATGGCCACGCCGGGACCGATGACCTCTGANAGGCCGTAGATGTCGAGTGCGGTGAAGTTTCCGCCCCACGCGTCGTGGATGCGTTTACGCATGCCCTCCGACCAGGGTTCGGCGCCCAGGATGCCGACCTCGACGCCAAGACGTTCGCGGATGCCCTGGGCTTGTGCCCGNTCGGCGAGNACGAGNCAAAACGAGGGGGTGGCTGACAGCACNCGGCTGCCNAGGTCCTCCAGCAGTTGTAGTTGGAGGGTGGTGTTNCCGCCCGAGACTGGCACGACTGTGCAGCCCAGGCGTTCGCCCCCGTAGTGGAGGCCCAGGCCGCCGGTGAACAGGCCGTANCCGTACCCGTTGTGGAGCACGTCGTCTGGNCGCGTGCCNGCAAGGGCCAGGGCCCGAGCGTTGACCTCGGCCCAAACGGCGAGNTCCGGCGGTGTGTAGACGACGATNGTCGGCTTGCCACTGGTTCCGGAACTGGCGTGGATGCGGGTGGTGGCCTCCATCGGGGTGGTGACCATGCCTAGCGGATACTGGTCGCGCAGGTCTTGCTTGATGGTGAATGGCAGANGGGGCAGATCGTCGACCGAGTTGATGGAGGACGGATCGACGTCGGCCAGACGCTCGGACCAGAAGGGGTTTCCGCAGGAGGCCAGCNTGGTGACCAGGGCTTTGAGCCGTTCTCCCTGCAGCGAGCGCTTNTGGTCGATCGGGAGGCCGATGACGTCGACGGGATCGAAGGGTNCGGGCATCAGGANAGGGTACGTGNCGACNGAAAAATCGTTCNAGGTTTGANGATCTGGCGGCGAAGACTTCTGTCAGTTGGTGCGCACCACCGTGTCGGCCACGATGAGGTCCCAGACGGCGAGGCCAACCGANTTAAACAGGGTGATNTCGTCGTCGGACGTCCGTCCCGTNGTTCCTAGGCACAACTCGGTCAGGTCCCCGGCCACGGCNNCGAACGACCAGTCACCGGATCGAGCGGCCAGGATCAGTTCCCCGGCCTCGTCGGCCGCTGCCCCCCGGTCATCGACGAACACCGTCGCCTTGGCCAACAGGTCGGCGGCCACCTCCCGGCGGGCCGTTGAGTAGCTGCCCACCAACCCCACGTGGGTACCGGGCTGGATGGCTGCAGTTGGCACTACTGGATCGGTCGACGAAGTACAACCGCACACCAGCTCAGAGGAGGCGGCCTCTTCCGGGGTACCGGCCACCAGNGCACGACTACCGGCCAGATCGACCACCGATGGGTCGGCGACGAAGGCCGCCGATGACTCGGGNGTGCGCCCCGACACCACTATCTGTGCGATTGCCGGTCGGATCGCCAGCATCGCCTCGATGTGCCCCCTGGCCTGGACGCCGGTNCCGAACACCCCNAGNGAGGTGGCATCGGGTCGNGCCAGATAGTCGGCGGCCAGTGCCGAGGCGGCCGGGGTTCGCAGGGTGGTCAGCGCCGATCCGTCCAGAGTGGCTGTGGGAACCCCGGTCTCCCGGTCGCAGTACAGGTAGAAGCCGTGGATGAGGGGAAGGCCCCGATTTCGGTTGCCCGAAATGACGTTCACCACCTTCACGCCGATCCCGGATGGGGACACGGCCGGCATCATCAGGAAGTCGTCGCCCGGCCCGAGCTCTACGTGGGCCCGTGGATGGAGTTCGCCCAATTCCCGACTTCCAGACCGTAGGGCCTCGATGCAGGTCGCCATGTCGACCACNGACCGGATGGCCTCGGCGTCNAAATGGGTGAGCCCGTTCATCGGAACAGGAACCCCAGGCCGACCGGGTCGTGAGGGTCGAGGGTGAACGTGGTGGTGGCGTGTCGATGGGATGAGCCCTTCACGCTCGGGATTATTCCCCTGTCGGTGACGGCCTCGATGCGTGCTTCGAANNTTCCACCGGCCACACCCTCGTGGTGGAATGGGTCACTCACATCGAGCCAGCCGTCGTCGTGAAGAAGGGCCAAGCGGGCACAGGTGCCCGAGCCACAGGGTGACCGGTCGACNTGACCGTCNGCGAAGATGGTCACGTTCCGTTGGTGGAGGCATGCTTCCTCGGCTGGTGACTGGACGCTTTCATGGAGGATCGTGCCGTAGAGNCCAGACAGCCGGTCGTTGGACGGGTGGACTACTGACGGGTGGTCACTCAGGACCTCCTTGACCTCGCGTCCAAGGGCGATCAGGTGGTCGACGTCGTCGGGTCGACATGAAATGGGTAGGTCGTCGATGGCTACCGAGGCGTAGAAGGCCCCTCCGAACGAGACGTGGGTGGTGACNGGGCCNAAAGAAGTGTCAACCATNAATTCGCGNGCCGATACAAAGGCNTCCACGTTGGTGAACCGNACCGAGTCCACCCGACCGTCCACCATATGAGCNACTGTCGGGAGNCGTCCGGACGGNACGTCGACGACCACCGTNACCTTNCCNTCCTCCGGGGCGGATATCCGTCCGGTATCGATGGCCCAAGTAGTNATNGCGATNGTGCCGTGTCCACAGGCCGTGGAGAAGCCGTCCTTGTGGAAGAACACGACTCCTACGTCACCTGGTCCCATGTCGCCGTTATCGGGTGGGACGACCATNCCGCCGTACATGTCGGCGTGTCCTCGNGGTTCGTTGATAAGGANTCGTCGGTGGTCGTCGAGATTGGCCATGGCCCACGACCGGCGGTCCAACACGGTGGTGCCCTCCATNGGACCAAGGTCGACGATGCGAAAGGGCTCGCCGGCCGTGTGGTAGTCGTCGGCGACGATCACTTCGTCGGGNTCTAGCACCATGGTTGCGAACCGTAACGCGGGTGGAGGTTCTGGTCAGGGGCTACCAGATGGCGGCAGCGTCCAGATCCAAAACCTCGCGCATTCTGGAGAGCAGTGGCCCAAAGGCGTTGCTTCGGGTTGTACGGCCCGTAGCGGCCGGTTCACCGTCCAGCACCAGGTCGACGGCGAAGCGCTGGCGGATCCGGTCGGTCCATTCGGGCAGTCGAGTGTCGAATGGGGCGGCGGTCACGCCGCTGGANACCGCCTCGGTTTCGCCGGCCACCGGATCGAANAGGNCCACTGCCAATGGGAACAGGTCNAATAGGGCCGTCCGGATNCGGTCGCCGGCNTCCNTGGTCGGCAGTAGAGCGTCTAGNAGGCCGTCAGCGTGTCGCCGGTGNAACCACTCTTCNCGCTCNGCGCGGGCGGCTGCCTCGGCCAGTGGGGTCAGGGTGGAGTCNGCCACCAANTCCCAGCGGAGTTGCTCGGCGGCGTCGTAGAGCCAGTGCCGGACCAGGGCGTGGGCCCATTCGGTNATGGCCACNTCCACCAGGTGGGCCGACCGCCACCGGTTGGGATCGGGGTCGAAGGCCAGCGCGTCCAGTGACCCGTCGTCCACGCCGTCGGGGTTCCCGCTGCCGGCCACGATGGCGTACAGCATCGCCGCGTGGCCCAACTCGTCCTGGCCGATGGAGCAGAAGGCAAGGTCCTCCTCGAGGAACGGGGCCACGCCGATCCACTCGGCGTGCTGCTGGCCCATGAGGTGCTCGTCGTCGGCGAACGCCANGACGTATTCCCGGATGCCNTCGCTCCAAGGGCCGGTCATCATTCGTCCTCCTCGGCCACCGTGTCCCAGAAATCCGTCTCCCGAAGACGNCGCCGNCGCTCGGCGATCCGGTCGCCATCGTTGTGGCGGTGTGGCTTGTCGGCGTTGGGTGCCACGAATNCCGGAGATCCGGTAATCAGGTGGGNCCGGTCGANTAGCCACAGGCGGTCACCNTCGGCCCGGCGTAGGTAGCTCTCCCGGGCCAGCACTAGGGCCAGTTCGTCGTCGGGGGCGTCTAGCGACCCGGCGTGCCGGTATTCGTCCCGCCCGTCCTTCTTCAGGAACACCTCATAGCGCCTCATGGTTCAGGGGCTAGGCCCGCATCACCTCCACCACTTCATTACACGACCGGCACACGTGTACGGCCCTGCATCGGCTGGGACCGAACATCGAGTCTTCAGNGGTGTCGGCCCCGCAACGTGGACACGGCACCGGGTCCCGTCCGATCCGGATGGCCACNGTGAACTCNCGGGCCATGGCCTGGCGGGCGTAGTCGGTCACCCGGTCGATNGTCCACGCCGGGCTANCNAGCCACCGAACGTNGACGGNNTGTGGTCCGGCCATNTCGTCCACGGCGGCCACCGCTTGTCGGACGTCGGCGGCGATCATGGCTAGTGCCGGGCAGCCGCAGGTCGACAGCGCCAGCCAGACCACCACGTCTCCGTTGCGTTGGTCGTCGATGGACTCGAGTAGGCCGAGGTCCACGATGGAGATCCCCGGGTACTCGGGATCGTCCACGGTGGCTATCGCGGCGC
>PAXM01000027.1 GCA_002714485.1 Acidimicrobiaceae bacterium | reverse complement strand
AGGTGGCAGCCCTAGTAGCGGACTTCCTCGCGTGACGCCGCACGCACCGCCTCAACAAATCGAAAAACAAACAAAAGAGTCAATAACAACAAATGAATCGACATGAGTAACCCACAGAACATCATCTTCAGGAACGTCCAGGTCATAGACGGCAACGAGGACGAGGCCTTCGCCGCGGACGTGCTCGTTCGGGACGGAGAGATCGCCGCAGTTGAACGCGGAGGCGGCTTGCCTGAGACCGACGACCGGTGCATCGATGGACAGGGTCGAACGCTGATGTCGGGGCTCTGTGACGCCCACACCCACCTCAGTTGGAACAGTGGTGACCTGGACTCCATCGCCGGCCTCGAGGTAGAGGAGCACGTGCTGGTCTGTGCTGAGTCCGCCCGAATCCTCCTCGATTCGGGCTACACCATGGCCATAGGAGCGGCCGCCGCCAAGATGCGTCTAGACGTAGCCACTCGCGACGCCATCAATGCAGGCATGATCCCGGGTCCCCGATATCTGGCTGCGGTGAGAGAAATCTGTTCGCCCGCCGGAATGCTCGTTCCAGGTATCTCGACACAGGTCAGTGGTGTCGAGGAGATGCGCATGGCGGTCCGCGATGGCCTCCGGCTAGGTGCAGACATCATCAAGATCATCCAGAGCGGTGAGTCCATCACTCAACGAGCGTGGGCCAAGGACGACTACCTCACGGACGACGAAGTTGCCGTAGCGGTCGAGGAAGCCCACCGTCTCGGTCGTCGGGTCGCAACCCACGCTCGCAGCACGGAAAGTTGTCTGAAAGCTGCCCGCAATGGCGTCGACATCTTCTATCACATGAGTTACGCCGACGAAGCGTGCATCGACCTGATCGCCGAACGCAAGGACGAGATCTTCGTTGCGCCTGGTCTTCACTGGCTCTACGCATCCCTATATGAAGCCGGCGACTTCGGATTCCCGCAAGAGGCAGCCGAGGCGGTGGGGTACAAGCTCGAACTCGACGCTGGCATCGAGGGCCTTAAGGAGATGCACAAGCGGGGAATCCGCGTGCTGCCGGGGGGCGACTACGGATTTGCCTGGACGCCACATGGGACCAACGCGCGGGATCTCGAGCACTTCGTGACGCTCCTCGGCTTCACGCCCATGGAAGCAATCAAGTCAGCCACCGTTCATGGCGGAGCGATCATGCAGGACGACAAGTTGGGCAAGGTCGAACGGGGCTACACAGCGGACCTTCTCCTGGTGGACGGTGACCCCCTCTCCGACATCGCGGTTCTGCAGGACTCGTCAAGGATCGTCGGAATCATGAAGGGGGGGTGCTTCCACAAGGACCCGGACGTCTCCGACCTCCTGGCTCAGACCAACTGAATTTGAACACGACAACTGAATCTGAACACAAAAAAGAAAATCTCTACAAGCAACCGGGTTATCTGAGAAAGGGGATCCTGATGCTGAAAAAGTTCACAATGGCTGCGGTACTGATCGCTGCCACCTCACTCGTCGTGGCCGCCTGCGGAAGCGATGAAGAGGCAGCTCCGACCACCACAGCGGCTCCGACCGCTACATCCGCAGCCGCGGCTGCGGCTGCAGATACTTCAGCTCCGGCTGAGGACGTGGTGGTTTGCGAGTTGGCTTACTACACGGGTGAGTTCGGTTCTTACGGGCCGTTCCTGACCGCAGGTCTAACGTTCCCGATCGACAACGTGATCAACGCTGATCCTCCACTGGGTCGCACATGGGACCTGATCAGCGAGGACATCGGAACCGTTGGCGAGGGACAGGCTGCTCGTACGTGTCTAGAACGACACGATGCTGAGATTCTGGTAAGTCCAGCTCACGGCTATCGGCCTTACCGTTCATGGCTCCAAGAGTGGTTGGAGGAGAATGACTCTCCGTTGATGCCGACAGTTCATGGGGGAACCATCCCCGGGAACCTCGGCGGAACCGGTTCAGAGCCAATCTTCCGTGCCCAGGGACTTGATGAGGCTTTGGGGATGACGGGTTCGTTGTACGCGGATTCAGTCGGCGCCAAGACGGCGGTCATCTTTGCTACCCAGGTTGAAGGCTTCCAGATCGCAGCCGGTGCTGCAGCTCTGGCAGCGGATGCGGTTGGGATTGAAGTCCTCGAACGTATCGATGTTCCAGCCGAACAGCCTTCTTACCGGGCCGAGGCCGAAAAGATTGCTGACTTGGCACCAGATGTGGTGATCGTTCAGGCAGGTGGAGTCGAGTCAGCCACTCTGATCAACGAGACTGCCGAAGCTGGTGCTTCGCTGAACTGGATCGGTGAAACCGGATGGGTCATCCCAGAGTTCATGGCAGCTTTGGGTGCAGACGGCGTCGCAACACAGCAAAGCGTTGGTTTCGCCGCCTTCTCCTACAACGACTCCACCCCGGCATGGGACTTCTATGCACCGTTGTGGACCAATACCCCCGGGTATGGAGACACGCACGGAGACGCATCGGATCAATACCACTTCTCCGCCTATGACCTCCTAGTCCACACGGCACTCGCCGTAGAAAAGGCTGGTTCTTACAATGCCAGCGACTGGGCGCCGGCGATGTTCGAGGTCGGGGACGGACCAGGAACGGTGTGCTACACGTACGCCGATTGCCTTGCCCTGATTCGTGCAGGTGAGGACATCGACTACGAGGGTGTCACTGGACCCGGGTCGTACAGTTCAGGTGGCGTAAACGTCGTCATCCAGTCCTATACCCCGTATAACGACGACGGCTCCCTGGGCGAAGCTGTTCTCCTCGACTCTGACCGCGCTCTGGAAATCATCGGCAAGATCGCCATCAAGGCTGAATGCGATGACAACAACGAATGCGACTGGGGCGGCTAGGGGCTAAGTAGTCAGCACAACATGAGGGAGGTGGGGCCAGTTTCAACTGGCTCCGCCTCCCTCTTGCTGTTTTGAGCGGGGCGTCGTGAACGCCTTGGGACAGGCGCGTATGACGACGGGTCCAGAGTTGAGTACCCAGATGGATCTCACCATCCGGGTTGCCAGCTGAGGACCATCTCGACCTGAGCTGGCGTCTGCGGTATCGGCCAGCCGCCCTTGACCGAATCTCCTTCCCGCAGGTCTCTGAGTCGTTCAAGTACCTCGTCGGCACCGGCAAGGTCGTGGCGCCGGATCCAGCAACCGATGATCGTTCCGGTCCTGCCCGAGCCTCCCCAACAATGGACGTACACGTTGCGTCCCTGCTCGAGGAAGCCGTCGAGGGCGTTCAGGATCAGACTCGTAGCCGGCACCGGTCGTCCGTCCTCGCACGACACAAGGTCCTCGCCATAGCCATCGATGTCACAGGACGACCGTGCAGCAGACGACCCCCGGAGGTTGCAGCCCGGAAGGTGCTCGTCGGGAACCGGATGGAACGCGACGTTGACGGGTTCATCTTCGCGACGGCCGGCACGTACCAGCGGTGACCCGTCGGAACGTTCCGGTAGTCGGTAGTAGTGGGTCATGTGCTCATCGGTTCCCCCCTCCCAGTCCTGGGTGAGGTTGACGAACTGGTCGATCCCGCAGTCGAGAAGTTCATCGAACACTGCCGGGGCCACCTTGCCGCCTCGAAGCATTCCCGGGTAGTAGCCCATCGCCAGCCGTCCGCTGACAACCCATGACGAGATCTCGGTCGGGCCGTCGTGGCCGTCAGGCTGATGGATTCTCCATTGAGTCATATTCAGCAACCCCCTAGCGATGACTCACTGGGTACACCGTTCCACAGTTCTGGACAACCGCCAAGGAAGTTGCTTGACCCTCCTGCCAATCGTCAGTTTCCTGAACCCGACTTCCCGGCTCGGAAGGGACCTTGGCTAGGGTGAACGCCGATGGCCACACCCCGCAAAAAGTGGACCTTCCAGTGGAAGGAACTCTACGACGAGGTCATCACCTCCGGCCTCTGCACCGGCTGCGCTGGCTGTGTGATCGCCTGTCCGCATGACGTCATCGGCTACGAGCACGCACCCGGGCAGTACAAGCCCTTCCACCTCGAGGACGACCTGGGCCTTGACGACTGTGGCCACGGCCAGAAGGGCTGCACATCATGCACCCGGGCCTGCCCACGTTTTCGCGACTGGGAGACCGAAGCCGACCAGCACCTGTTCGCCCGAGCCCGCAAGCCCGACGAGATGTCCGGCGTCTACAAAGACGTCCTGCTCACCCGGGCGAGTGACGACAACGTCCACCAGATGGGCCAAGACGGCGGCCTGGTGTCGGCCATCCTCATCTGGTGCCTCGACAACGGCATCATCGACGGCGCCCTGACCAGCCACCTCGAACCCGAGGGTCCTGACGGCTCCAGCAGTTGGAAGGCCATCCCCGCGGTGGCCACCGACCGTGCCTCCGTGCTGGCCGGTGCCGGTAGCCGCTACACGTACTCGGCCAACACCCTGGCCATGCCCGAGGCGCTGGATCGTGGCCTGTCGTCGCTGGCGCTGGTCGGAATGAGTTGCCAAACGTCCATCGGGCCGGTGATGTGGCACCGCAAGGTGGGCAAGGCCGGCAAGCCGATCAAGCTCAATATCGGGCTTCTGTGCTCCAAATCGTTCGACGACGCCATCTTCGAGGAGCTCTTCTGGACCAAGTACCGCCTCCGCAAGGAGGAAATGGTCAAGATGAACATCAAAGGTGTCTTCCAGATCTGGATGCGCAACGGCGACTACCACGAGATCAACCTCAAGGAGTGCCACGCCTGGACCCGTGAGGGCTGCAACCACTGTCCGGACTTCGCCGCCGAGCACGCCGACATCTCCACCGGGGGCATCGGTGAGAACAACGACTGGACGCTGACCATCGTGCGGACCGAATTGGGCCGCCAGGTCATCATGGGGATGCTGGCCGANGGCGTGATCGAGGGNCGTCCAGGNGANAGCGACCCCGGAGCCATTGCCCTCATGCACAAANTGGCCGCCAAGAGCAGGGAGCGGTGGCCCGACTGGGCNAACCCCACGGCCCNGGTCGGCCTACCGGTCAGAGCCGGCTGATCAGGCGAAGGTTTCAGGCNGCGCAGTCGTCGGAGATCTCGACGAACCAGCCGTAGTACTCAACCAGCATGTCCCGGGTGACGATGTCGCGCTGATCGTCGATGAAGGCGTCCAACTCCTGGAACTTCTCGAAGGTCACCTTGGCTTGGATGCCGTCCAGCACGCAGGTGCAGAACCTCTTGGCCTTGACCGACCCTAGATCGTCNTTGGCCTCCAGACANGCGGCNACGAACTCGCGCTCCACCAGTCCCTCGCCGGTNACGTCGGCCTGGTCCTCCCATGACACCGGCTCACCGGAAGGCACGCACGCCGCAGCCACCAANACGAACAGGNCNACAGNTAGGANGGAGCGGAGGAGACGATTCACGAANCGGAGGCTACCGGCCGGCCANCTCGACGGCCCGGNGCAGCACAGCGTCGAACATCGGCTCGGTGAGCCGACCGGTGAAGGTGTTTTGCTGNCTGACGTGGTACGAGCACAGGATCGTACGGCCGTCCCCTAAAGGGGCCTCGACCCCGTGGCCGAACCTCGGTCGGGGGCGTAGGTCGAACTCGGCCGCAGTGGCCACATAGCCGATCTGTCCGAGGACGACCACNACCCGCACNTTCGACAGTGCGGCCACCTCTCGCTCAAAGAACGGACGGCACGCCGCCTTCTCGTCAGTCGTCGGCTTGTTGGCCGGCGGTGCGCACTTGACCGGCGCCGTGACGAACACGTCGGTCAACGCCAGGCCGTCGTNGAGNCCCACCGCCTCNGGCTGNTTGGCCAGGCCCACCCGNTNNAGAGCGGCAAACAGGAAGTCNCCCGATCGGTCGCCGGTAAAGACCCTCCCGGTCCGATTGGCGCCGTGGGCAGCNGGGGCCAACCCCACGATCAGGATCCGGGCCCCCGGGTCACCGAACCCGGGAACGCCACGGCCCCAGTACTCCTGATCGCGGTAGGCGGCTCTTTTCTCGTCGGCCACCTGCTCCCGCCACGCCACAAGACGTGGACACGCGCGACAGGCCACCACCTCCTCATGGACGGCCCGCAAGGAGCCAGAGATGTGGCGGTCAGAGACAGGTCGAATCACCGGGCCAGAGTAGGTTCGACAACCGATGCGTCCCACCCTCGTGCTGTACGTCCGCCATGGACGCACCCCCACCACGGGATCCCGACTCCCCGGTCGGGCCCNCGGCCTGCACCTGTCCGACGAGGGACGCGCCCAAGCCGAAGCCACCGCTGCCACCATCGCTGCAACCACGANTTCGAGCCGACCGGTGGCCGCGGTGTACGCGTCACCCATGGAACGCACCAGGGAGACCGCGGCACCCATCGCCCGAGCCCTCGGACTTCGGGTCCGAACCGCCTCCGGCCTCATCGAGTGCGACTTCGGACGCTGGACGGGACGGCGCCTCAAGGACCTCATGAAGCTCAAGGCGTGGACCACNGTCCAGCGCCAACCGTCGGCCTTCCGCTTCCCGGGTGGCGAGTCGTTCGCCGAGATGCAGGCCCGTATCACCGGCCAGGTGGCCGAACTGGTGGCCTGCCACCCCGGCGAGACCATCGTCTGCGTCTCCCACGCCGACCCCATAAAGGCGGCACTCGCCCAGAGCCTCGGTACGCCGCTGGACCTGTTCCAGCGGATCGTGGTTGGTCCGTGCTCGACAAGCGCCGTGCTCCACGACGCNGAGCGGCCCACGGTGCTGCACGTGAACGCCACGCACCACCTTGCGGGCCCACCCCGTCGCGACGATTCATAGGCTCGGGACCGTGGCACGACCGGAGATCGACTGGGACGACACCGACGGGTTCACCGCTGGCGCCGTCGGGCCTCAGGGCAGGCGGGTGTTCTTCCTCCAGGCCCGGCGNGGNGGCCANGTGGTGTCTCTCAAAGTCGAGAAACAGCAGGTCTCCGGNCTGGCCGACTTCCTCGACGGCCTNATGGAGGACCTCCCCCCAGTCGACAAGCAGGCCTTGGAGGTGATCGACGCCAACGTCCGCTTCGANAGCCCCGATGAGGCCGACTGGGTGGTGGGCAGCCTCGGAATCACCTACCAGCANTCGACCGATCGACTGGTGCTGATCGCCGAGGAACTCCTACGCGACGANGACGAACCGCCCGCCCAGGCCCGATTCCCGATGCGGCGCGAGATGGTGGTCTGCTTCATCGACCGGGCCCGCCAGCTGGTNGCCGCCGGTCGACCGCCGTGCGACTGGTGCGGTGCCCCGCTGGAACCCTCGTCCGGCGGCTGGTGCCCCTGTGTCAACTGAGTCGACCGGGCAGGAGACCCAGGGGTCCTCCGAAGGGACCGCCAACGGCACCACCTCGGACGCCGCGCCCGATCCCTTCCGCCGCCGCGAACCGGTTCCCGATTCGCTAGCCATCGAGGTACTCACTGGAGGCGACGTTGAAATCTTGGGTCGGATGCCGTGGACGTCCAACGCCACCTTCCTAGTCGACATCACCCACCCGTCGACCGGACCCGACCCGTACCTCCAGGGCGTCTACAAGCCGGCCCGGGGCGAACGACCACTCCACGACTTCCCCGCGGGGATCCACCGGCGGGAGGCCGCGGCCTGGGAACTTGCCGCCCAACTGGGATGGGGCCTCATCCCACCAACCGTGGTTAGGGACGGCCCACTGGGTGAGGGGTCCATCCAGTTGTACGTGCCGTGCGACTATGAGGAGCACTACTTCACGCTGCGTGACGATCCGAACCATGCTGAGGCCCTCGTCCGCCTCGCCGCCTGGGATCTGGTCGCCAACAACACCGACCGGAAGGGCGGCCACGTACTGGCCGGCGACGATGGAGCCCTATGGGCCATCGACAACGCCCTGTGCTTCCACCACCAATTCAAGGTGCGGACGGTGATCTGGGACTTCGCCGGCCACGCCCTANCCGACGATCTGGTCGCCGACCTCAATCGGCTCGTCGGCGGCGGGCTCTCNACGTCGCTGGCCGAACTACTCGACCCGCTCGAGCGAGACGCCGTGCTGACCCGTGCAGCGGCGGTGGCCTCCGCCGGTGAACTGCCGACCGACCCCAGCGGACGCCGGGTCCCCTGGCCGCTGGTCTGACCGATATCACCATGGCCGACCTCGACCGCCTACTCGTAGACGGNGACCTCGACGGCCTNCTCCGACTGGTCGATGAGNCCTGCGACGCCGCCGACTGGGAGGCCCTCGAGCGCGTCGCCACCCAGTCCCGGTTGGCCATCGAACGGGGCCACCAACTGTGGCCGGCTGCCGACCATGCTGAGCACCGTCTAGCCCTCCAGGCCCCAGCGNCATTCGCCGCCGCCGCGGTGGTCCGTGACGCCACCACGTTCGGAGTGGCGCCCCTAGCCGAGGTGGCGGCCTCATCCCACCCGTGGGTGGACCTAGAGCCCCATCTGCCCAGCGACGTGGGAGCGATCCGGGCCGTCGTTGCCCACGAACGGGTGGCCCGCGGCGAGGATCTCACCGCCGTCGACCTGGTCGACGACCCGTTCGGTCTGCCACTCCGGCTGGCCGCTTGGGAGCCGACCACCAACGGCCCTACCATCGGCCCGTACACCGTGGACGACCCCGTCCCACCTCCGGGATCCCTCCAGCCGAACCCCGGTTCCAGCGATCCTCGAGGCGACGCCCACCGGCCGGCAGGACCCGAGGCGGAGACGGCCCGGATCGCCCTCCGGGACCTGGTAGCCACATGGACCGAGCAGTCCAGTGGCGCCGCGACGGCGGTTGCGGTGGTGGGCTCCGGGCTGGATGCCGCCTGTATCGCAGGGCGTGCCACCGACGCCGGCCCGGTCAGCGTCCGCCCACTGGCCACCGACGAGGCCATCGGACTGCTGGCGTGGGCCGGAGCCTCTGGAGGTGCCCACGGGCGACGGCGCGGCGCGGCACGGGGGCGCTTCGAGGCGTGGTGGTGTGCAGCAGCACTCGGCGGACTGGACGGCCCGAACGAGGTATGGCCCCCAGACCCCGACGAGCTCGGCGATGCGGTGGCCGAAATGGGCTGGTGGCGCTGGGATGGCGCGCAACGGCCCGCCGGTTGGTTCCTGGGAATCGCCGTCGACGACCCGGCCGACGGTCTGGCGTGGGCGCTCGCCGCCAGCGACCAACTGTCCTGATCCTGTTTCTCCGGGCTGTCAACCCGGGGAAACAGCAGGTCAGCCTCGGGCCTGCAGGGCCTCAATCAACTTGGGCAGCACCTTGTGGACGTCGCCCACGATGCCGAGGTCAGCGATGCCGAAGATCGGCGCCTCCTCGTCCTTGTTGATGGCGATGATGTTGGCTGAGCCCTTCATCCCGACCAGATGCTGCGTGGCACCGCTGATGCCACAGGCCACGTAGACCGTCGGCTTCACGACCTTGCCTGTCTGGCCGACCTGATACGAGTACGGAACCCATCCGGCGTCCACCACGGCACGCGATGCACCGGGGGCGCCACGGACCAGCCCAGCCAGGGTCTCGATCATCTCGTACTTCTCAGCCTCACCCAACCCCCGGCCCCCGGAGACGACGACGGCCGCCTCGTCCAACTTCGGACCTGATGTCTCCTCGACGAAGCGGTCCTTGACCACCGCGGCATCGGTGTTACCAAGGTCACCCACAACCAGTTCGGACACAGCTGCCGGTGCGCCACCGGACTCCTCGGCGGCAAATGACTTGGGTCGGACCAGGAAAATGGCCAGGCCGTCGTCGGTGAAGCCGGCCATGACGTCGGTGGTACCACCGAACACGGGCTCACTGCAGAGCAAGCGGTCGCCGTCGACGACCAGATCAACAACGTTGGTGAGGACCGGACGGTCAACCTTGGCCGAAAGGCGGCCGGCCACATCACGGCCGTCGTAGGAGGTAGTGGCCAGGAGCACATCGGGGCCAGTCCCGGCCTCAAGCGCTCCGGCGATGGCCGAGGCGACCCTCGCACCGGGCAAGGCACCGTCAGCGTCCGCGATGGTGTGGATGGTCGTGGCGCCGTGGGCGCCCAGGTCACCGGCCACGGCCGAGGCGTCGCCCACCATGACCACCTCGACTGTGTCGGCCAGCGTGCGAGCCTTGGTCAGCAGTTCCAGCGTCCCGGCCGACGCACCAGCCTCGTTCGCCTCGCCGAAAACCCAGATCTTTGAGATTCCCATGACCGACTCCTACAGGACCTTGAGGTCGTCCAGGAACGCCAGGATGCGTTCGTGGGCGTCGCCCTCGTCGACGATGACCTCGCCTGCCTCCCGTGCGGGGGCCTCGACGATGGCCGTGATCTCTTGGCGAGCTCCGACCCAACCGACAGTGGCCGGGTCGATACCCAGGCCGGCCAGGTCCAGCTCCTCCACCGGCTTGTTCTTGGCCGCCATGATCCCCTTGAAGGAGGGGTAGCGAGGCTCGACCACGCCAGCGGTCACCGAGACCACGGCGGGGAGCGGGCACTCGACCTGGTCGAAACCAGCCTCGGTCTGGCGCTTCACGGTGGCCACGCCATCGGCGACCTCGATCTCCTTGCCGAAGGTGACCGATGGAAGGTCCATCAACTCGGCGATCTGTACAGGCACAGTGCCGGTGTAGCCGTCGCTGGACTCTGTGGCCGTCAAGATCAGGTCGGGCTCACAACGGGCGATCGCTGCCGCAAGCACCTTGGCCGTGGACAGCGAGTCGGAGCCCGCCAGAGCCTCGTCGCTGACCAGCACGGCGCTCTCGGCACCCATGGCCAGAGCGGTCCGCAGCCCGCTCACCTCATTGTTTGGGGCCATAGACACGAGTTTCACCTCGCCACCGCCGGCGGCGTCCACCAACTGCAGGCCCATCTCCACCCCGTAGGAGTCCGACTCATCCAAGATGAGCTTGACGTCCCGCTTAAGGGTCTTGGTCTCGGGATCCAACGCGCCCGGATCAGCCGGGTCGGGGATCTGCTTTACACATACGACAACGTTCATGGGGTGGAGTCTGCCCGAGGACGGCGGCAACCGGACCAACCGAATCAGAGGATTTCATGGTGGTCGTCTGTCACCGTCAGGCCCACTTCGGCCAGGTCGCCAGATCGGACCCGAACCGGGCCGTAGGGTCAATGCATGCCCACTGGCGAACCGCCGACCACCGCTCCACCAAGGTCCCGACCATGAAGGTCCTGCTCATCGTCAACCCGTCGGCCTCGTCAGTGACAGCCCGCACCCGGATCGTCATCCAAAAGGCCCTGTCGGCTGACCACCGCCTCGAGGTTTCGGCCACCACTCGTCGGGGCCACGCCACCCGACTGGCCCAGAGCGCCGCCAACGACGGCATCGACGTGGTCGTCGTTCTCGGGGGCGACGGCACCCTCAACGAGGCGGCCAACGGACTCGTCGGCACCGACACCGCTCTAGCCGCCCTGCCCGGCGGCTCTACCAACGTGTTCGCCCGCACCCTCGGCCTACCCGATGACCCGGTGGAGGCCACCGGCGCCCTCCTGGACGCCATCGACGTGGCGTCGATCCGCCGGGTCGGGCTGGGTTCGGTGAACGACCGCCACTTCCTGTTCCACGCCGGAGTTGGATTCGATGCCGCGGTGGTCGAACAGGTGGAACGCCGCGGTGGCCTGCTGAAGCGCTTCGCCGGGCATCCGTTGTACATCGCGGCCACTATCGACACCTGGGTCCGCCACTACGACCACCGGCGCCCCGCCTTCCGGGTGACCTTTCCTGAAAGTGACCATGACGGCCCCGACGCCGGACCCAGCGCTGCCAGCGTGTTCGCCGCCTTTCTCAATACAGACCCCTACACATATCTCGGTACCCGCGGACTCTCACTGGCCCCTGCGGCCACCCTGGACGGCCCACTGTCGGTGGCCACCTTTGCCAATCTCTCGGTGGCCACCCTGGTCACCACCATGGCCGCCGCCATGGGCCTCCAATCGGCAATCCGGTCTCGTTCCGGTACGTCCGGCGGACTCCAGGTCCGTGACGACGTCAACCTGGCCGAGATCGTGGCGACGCGGCCCGTCCCGTGGCAGGTGGACGGTGACCATGCCGGCGATGCCGACCGACTGGTGGTCCGCCACCATCCAAAAGCCATGGACCTCGTGGTTCCCCTGGCTTCGCCCGCCTTCACCTGAGGCTGTCCGGTTCTAGGCCGGCTCCGAACTGGTCAGCCGTCGACCCAGGAACCGTCTCGTCGGCCGTCGATGACCGCCCGAGCCACACCGGGCCGGTTGGTGACGATGCCGTCGACACCCCACTCAGCCAGCTCGGCCATCCGACCCGGATCATCGACCGTCCACACGAACACGGCAAGGCCTCGGTCATGGGAGGCCGACACCAGGTGCTCGTCGACCAACTGGTCCCATGGATTTACCGCCCCGTGTCCGTGATCCGCCGTGCGGTCCAGCATCAGGTCGGTGCCGTGGCGCTCGGCCATGAGCCACGCAGTGGGCAACGACGGATCGGTGGCCCGAATCCGGTCCACTGCCGTGATGTCAAACGACGACACCAGCAGCAGTTCCGGTGGCCGATAGGCCACCGCCAGCCCAGCGACAGCCTCACAAACCATGGCCGACGCATCGTGGTCAGGATCCCCGGGAAGGTTCTTCACCTCGACGTTGACTCCCATTCCCTCACACGCCTCAAACGCCTCGGCCAGATTCGGCACGTGGTCCGGTGCATCGGCAGCCCACACTTCGCGCACGAGACGCCCATCGGCGTAGTGGGCATCGTGGTGGACCATTAACACGTCGTCAGCCGACAAACGAACGTCGAGTTCCACCCACTCGGCCCCCTGTACCCGGGCCTCGGCAAAAGCTTCGACTGTGTTCTCTAACCGGTCGTGGGACGCGCCGCGGTGAGCCACCACCAGCGGTCGTACGTCCATCGAATCCGGCCCCATGGGCGCCGACCCTAGAGCCCCCACGCCGTCACGCCGATGCCCTCAGTGTGTGTCGGTCACAGAGGATCCCGCGAGTCGCCCCACGGGCCTACCAGCCGGCTGGACGGCACCCATACCTCGGCCACCGTGCCCGAACCGCCCTCAACGGGTACAAGCCGGATCCTCCCACCTAGTTCGCCCTCCACGGAGGTGCGGACGATGGTCAACCCGAGTCCGGTCGCGTCGGCTACATCGAATCCCTCGGAAATCCCCACACCGTCATCGACCACACGCACCGAGAGTCCATCGGTCCGGCGGTCCAGTTGGATCCGTACGGTGCCACCCTCCACCGGAAAGGCGTGGTCCACGGCGTTCTGCAGCAGTTCAGTGAGCACCACGGCCATGGTGGTGGAAACCTGGCCGGGCACCGCTCCGGCGTCGCCCTCCACCGTGAACGACACTGGTCGTAGCGGCGACGAGACGCTTTCCTCGACGACCCGCACCAGTGGCCGGACGATCTCGGTGAAAGCCAGGTCGTCTTCCGCGCTCTGTGCCAGCGTCTCGTGAACCACTGAGATGGCGGCAATTCGTCGTACTGACTCACCCAGCGCCGCTCGAGCCTCGTCGCTGGAGAGGCGGCGGGCCTGGAGTCGCAGCAGCGACGAGATGGTTTGCAGGTTGTTCTTCACCCGGTGGTGGATCTCGCGGATGGTGGCGTCCTTGGAAACCAGTTGGCGATCCCGGCGACGCAGTTCGGTCACGTCGCGAACCAGAACGATGGCCCCGGTGGCCGTGCCGCCGTCCAGCAGCGGGAAGCAGTGGCTGACTACTGCCACCTCGTCGGGGCGCTCCATCTCGTCAATGACCGCCGTGCGACGAGCAAACGCCGAGCGCAGCATCGACGATCCCAGACCGGTGTCGTCGAAACGGGCACCGGTCACCCCCCGGGTAACCCCAATGCGGTGCAGCGTGGAAACCGCGTTGGGCGAGGCGAACTCGATTCGGCCGTCAGCATCGACCAATAACAGCCCGTCGCCGACCCTTGGGGTCCGGTGCCGGAGTCGTTCCTCGTCGTGGTAGGGGAACTCCCCTCGCTCAAGCATCCGTGCGAAGCGGTCGAAGACTGTCAGGTAGGTGCGTTCCTGTTCACTGCCCGGCCGGTCCGCGGGCTGGAGGCGCTCCCGGGCCAGCACGGCGATGGTCTCGCCGTGGCGACGCACCGGTACTGCGGTGACGTGAACCGAACGGTCCGAACCGACATCGACGATGCCCTCAACGGCCTCGTCGGCCTCGAACGCCTCGACGATCAGCGGCCGTCGACGGGGTTCGAACACCTGGCCGACGAGGGCGGCCCGGTAGAGGGTGGTGCCGGTGGTGGGTCGCATATGGCCCAGCAGCACCAGCGTCCGATCCGAGCCTGCTGGTTTGCGGGCGTAGAGCAGCAGGTCGGCGAACGAAAGGTCGGCCAGAAGGCCCCAGACTCTGGCCAGGTCCTGTAGGTGTTCGACGCGAGCCTCGTCGAGGGCCGCATGGCCCCGGGCTAGTTCAGGGAGTGTCGCCATCGGCCCGTCGCCCCCCGAAAGTCACCCTCGTCTTGAACCCGGCAGCGCTCAGCCGAAGCCGACGGGATTGGTCCCCCCGTCGGAGCCGACGTCCACGTAGGCGATCCGCTCAGCGGGCACGCCCACCCGGCGGCCCCGTACGTCGGTCAGCCAGAGCACGGCACCGTCGCCGCCCACCGCCGACTCCACATCAGACACCAGAGCCTCCACATCAGTGTCGTCGACCAGCTCAACGGTGATTTCCTTGGGGGTGTTGACCACCCCGATTCGCACGTCCACGTTCTACTCCGTTTCCCGGACGTCGGAGGATCGCTCCCCCGGGCGGCCCGTCTCAGACGATCTTGAGTTCCCGGTGCCGACGCTTAGTCGGCTTCATCTCCACGTCCAGCACCCGGGCGATCTCGGCGAACACCGCACCGACCTCAGTGGACGGGTCGTCAGCCACTGGCTGACCCCGGTCAGCGCCGTCGCGCAGTGCCGGCACCAACGGCACCTGACCCAGCAGAGGTACCCCAATGCGATCTGCTAGGGCCTGACCGCCACCGGAGCCGAACAGTTCGTAACGGGTTCCGTCGTCGCCGGTGAACCACGACATGTTCTCGATGACCCCGTGGACCTTCAGGTTTACCTTGTCGGCCATGAAGGCCGCCCGCTGGGCCACCGTCTGGGCCGCCGGCTGGGGGGTGGTCACCACGTACATCTCGGCCGTCGGGAGGAAACCGGCCAGTGAGATGGAGATGTCACCGGTACCAGGGGGGAGGTCGACCAGGAGGTAGTCGGGCTCGTCCCAGTAGACGTCGGTCAGAAACTGCTCGAGGGCCTTGTGCAGCATCGGTCCCCGCCAGATGACCGGCTGGTCCTCGTCGGCGAAGAAGCCCATAGAGATGCACCGCACCCCATGGCGCTCCGGCGGAATGAGCATGTCGTCAATGACCGTCGGGGGCTGGTCGACGCCCAGCATCCGGGGGATGGAAAAGCCCCACACGTCGGCGTCTACCACGGCAACGTCACGGCCCCGCCCGGCAAGGGCCACGGCCAGATTGGTCGTCACCGAGGACTTGCCCACACCTCCCTTGCCCGAGGCAACGAGCATCACCCGGGTCGAAGAGTTGGCCTCGGCGAACGGTACGGCTCGACCTTCGGAATGCCCATAGGTGGAGTTGGTCCCGGCCGTGGAAGCCGGATCACCATGGAGTCGCTCCCGCAGGGCGGCTAATTCGGATTCGGTCATGACCGTGAACTCGACGTCGGTGGTGTCCACACCGTCCAACGCCCCCACCGCGCCGACGACCGACTGCTGGATCTCGGCCTTCATCGGACAGCCGGGCACGGTCAAAGCCACCTGGACTGACACCTGGGGACCGTCTATGCGGACCTCGCGGACCATGCCCAGATCCACGATGCTGCGGCGGAGTTCGGGGTCCTGGACAGGACGGAGGGCATCCACCACCTGGGGTTCAGTGACAGGCACCGAGGCTCCTTTTCGCAGACCGTTTCAAGGATCGACCGCTCATCGAACGATCGCACGGTAACCCCAACGAGACGCTGACTAATGACGGGAGCACCGGGATCGGTAGAATAACCGGGTGGACGGGGGGCCCCTCACGGCCACCGAGTTCTCCTCGGCGGTCACGGCGATCACTGGAGCGTTCGGTGATCCGACTCGACGGGATATCTACCTGCACGTCCGCGAACGGGCCGGCGACGGGGTTGGGGTCACGGCAGCCGACACGGCGACGGTCTTTGACCTCCACCCCAACGTGGCCCGCCACCACCTCGACAAGTTGGCCGCCGGCGGTTATCTGGAGATCGCTGTAGAACGCCCCGAGGGTGCCTCGGCGGGCCGACCCTCCAAGCACTACCGGATGGCCGATGCCGGTTCCCCCCTGGAACTCCCCGTCCGACAGGACGCCGTGCTGGTCAGCCTCCTGGGACGGGCCCTAGCCCTCCTTCCTGACGACGAGGCCGAGGCCATGGCCGAGGAGGTGGGCGCCGAGGTGGGACGCAGCATGGCTGGCAGCCTTGGTTCCGGCGAGGCCCACCGGTCACTGAGGTCGGCCATGCAGGTGGTGGCCGAAGCCCTCACGGCCCACGGCTTCGCCGCGCGGGCTGAGCGGTCGGGCGACGACAGCCTGCGGATCGTCTCCGAACACTGTCCGTTCGGTGGCGCACCGATCGAACACCCAGTGATCTGCGCCGTCGACAGGGGGCTAGTTCGCGGGATGCTAGGCACCCTGTACGGGGAGACCACCCCCGAGATGAGGTCTTCGCTTCCCATGGGCGACACCGTGTGCATCACCGACGTCACCGTCTGACCGACGGTGACCATCCTGCTGATCCGCCACGGTTCGGCTGGTGACCCGTACCGCTGGTCGGGTGACGACGCTGACCGGCCGTTGGACAATGCCGGTACCGACCAGGCCACCCGGTTGGCCGACAAGGTGGACGCGCTACTGGCCGGACGGCCCTTATCCGAGGTGCGGAGCAGTCGAGCCATCCGCTGCCTCCAGACCGTCGGGCCCGCAGCGGCCCGCCACGCCCTCCTCCCCGAGAGCGACCCGTCGTTGTTCGAGGGATCGTCGTCGGCCATGACCGACCTGGTCCGGACACGCGCCGGGGCCGACGGCGCCGACCAACGAGTGGTGGTGCTGTGCAGCCACGCCGACGTCATCCCCGACGTGATCCGGGACGTGGTGTCGGACGGTGCCAGCCTGAGCGGCGGGCGGGGTTGCGCCTACGCCTCTATTTGGGAGCTCACGGTGGCCGATGGCACCATCATCCACGCGCACTACCACCAGTAGCGCGCTACCTCAGCCATCGAGGAGTCCCAGCGAGACGAGGGCAGCCACCAGGTCCGCCGGTGGATCGGTCAAGGTGGCGAACGCCTCCAAGTCGGCGGCCACGCCGGCGGCACGCTCGGCCGCGCTGGCCGCTGTGCTCGCTACTACAGCCCGGTAGGCCAACGCGTNCGGATCGGTCGGCCCAGCGGCCACTGCCTCATCCAAATTCTCCAGGCCACGCTCGACCAGCTCGGGNACCCGGGTAGCGGCCAGCAACCATCCCCGCTCGGCCAGGAGNGCGGCGTCNGNCCCNCCGCCCGCCCGCTTCNTCGCCTCNAGNCCGGAGTCCAGNAGTTCNAGGGCCGCCAGCAACTCGCCAGTTGCAGCNAACTCGCCAGCCACCCGTTGACGGAGTCGACTGGCGGCCAGNAGGTCTCCCACGATTGGAGGGGCGTCTAGCCCGTCCAGCACCGCTAGGTCGGCAGCGGCACCAGCGTGGTCGCCGTCGGCATGGCGGGCCGATGCCCGGAATACCCGGACGTCGGCGTAGGCATCGTCCATGGCAACCGCGTCGTCCAGGTCGATCAGTGCCGCGGCCCGGTCGGCGGTGCGCCACCTCAACCAGCCGCGGTAGGCCAACGCCTCCACGTTGGACGGCTGTAACTCNAGCACCTGCGTNTAGAGCTCGTCGGCCTCCTCCGGCGNAGCCATCCCGGCCTCGGCCAGCAGGGTGCGCGTCGACAACCGGATGTCCCCCGTNATGGCATCACNGANTGAGCGGTCGCCCGCCGCCCGGGCTACCAGCACACCGGCCAGCACGGCAACCACCGCNACGGCGACNACCACTTTCGCCGTGGAGGGCCGTTCGGTCCCCTGNTCGTCCACCTCNGGGTGGGCACCNCTTCTCCAGCGGGTGATCGCCACACCCAGGCCGGCAGCGGCCGCGGCGGCCGCCAGCACCGGAAGGACCCAGACCATCCCGGTGAAGCCCCGGCCGGTCGGCGTGTAGTCGATGTCTTCACCGAAGCGCTCCACCAACATGNTCCGCACCTCGGCATCAGTCCGACCCTCATCGACCATGGTGCGGATGGTCGACCGGATGGTGCGGGCGATGGGAACGTCGGACTCACCCAGGGACTGGCCCTGACAGACCGGACAGGCGAAGTCNCCGGCCAGTGCACGCACCCGGTCGGCGTTNGTNCTCGGCGCCCGGTCAGCNACCTCCGACACCACGAGGCTNCCCAANGCCACAGTGAAAACCAGNAGCCATACCGCNGCACCACGACNCNTCGCGCCTCCTCGTCGGGCGGCATTCACTGCCCGGCCNNCTTTCCGGAGATGGCNGCCACCGCCCGGGACAAGATGCCGTCNAGGTCCTCGCGAACNACNCCGCCGATCACCTTGGCCGCCACGTATCCCGACGGAGCCACGAGNTACGACTCGGGGACGGCGACNNCGCCCCAGTCCACGACGATGCGCCCCGTATCTGCGGGCAGCACCGGCCACCCGCCACCGTGGTCGGCGAAGAAGCGGGANATGGCNGCCGGACGGTCATCGAAGGCCACGCTCACCACCCGGACCTCTGGTACCGCGGGATCAGACCCGTCGTGCTCCCCCGCGAAGGCCACCAACTCGGGGTGTTCCTCCACGCACGGGACGCAGGTGGTGGAGAAGAAGTTGACCAGCACCCAGCGTCCCCGCTGGTCGTCGAGGTCCCAATGGTCTCCGTCCAGCGTGCTGCCAGCAACCGGGGGCGCTACGGCCCCCACCAGNTGGGTGGTCATCCGGTCCTGTCCGGCCTCACGGGTGGCNAANACCNCCACGAGGACGGCCAGCACCAGGCCCACGGCCAGGGCGGCGCTCCGCACCGGATTCACGCCNCCTNCTCCCGCTCCCGNCCCNTNGCCCGACCCGTCGGGCTTCCNGCCCCGGGCACGAAGGNCAGGNCCGTACCNATGGCCATCACCGCNCCGCCGATCCACAACCATGCCACCAGCGGCTGGACCGTCACCCGGACCACGANGCTTCCCGGCTCGGACCCGNTCTGGTCNGAGNCCAACGAATCNGGCACAGCCAGCACGGCCAGTTGTAGGTCATCNCGGACCGTCGACCGGGTAGCTGGCGTTCCGATGGTCTGTCCGCCGAATGGGAAGACGCTGATGGCTGGCTCGAACCGATCCCCATCGACCACCACGGCGACCCGGGTCTCGGTCTTCTCTGAGAGCTCTACCGTCGAAAGCCCATCGAAGACCAGTTCGTGGCCGGCGAAGGTGGCACTGTCGCCCACCTCGTCGAACCGGAACTCGGCCTGGCGGACGAAAGCCGACGAGCACGCGAACGCCACGGCCACCACGGCTACCCCGACGTGGACCACCATCCCACCGCTGGACCGCCCGACCAAGCCACGCAGGCCCCGAGCTCGGACAGCCAGCACCAGGTGGCGGATCGCCCCGCCGGCGGCGAAGGACCCCAGGCCCACAGCCAAGGTCGGCGCCCAGCCCCGGCTCCCCAGGGTCACGGCCACCACCATGGCCACCGCCCCGGCCACCGCTGGCCACCGCAGTCGGGTCGAGAGGACCTCGGTGGCCCCCCGACCCCACGGCAGGGCGGGTGCCACAGCCATGAGGAACAACAGGGCGAACCCCACCGGCATGGTCATCCGTTCGAAGTAGGGGTTGCCTACTGCAATCCGATCGCCCCGAGCCGCCTCGACCAGCAGCGGGAACACGGTGCCCAACAGGACCACGAAGGCAAACGCTCCGAATAGCAGGTTGTTGGCCAGAAAGGCTCCCGTACGCGACACCGGTGACTCGATGGACCCCGGGGTCCGCAATGCGTCGCCGCGCCAAGCGATCAAGCCGACGGTGGTGGCCACCACGAGGGCGAAGAAGCCCAGCAGCAACGGACCGATACCCGACTCGGTGAAGGCATGTACGGACTCCAGCACTCCGGACCGGGTGATGAACGTACCCAGGATGGTGAGAGCGAATGTGGAACACAGCAGCGACAGATTCCAGACCCGCAGCATCCCCTGCCGCTCCTGGACCATCACCGAGTGCAGGTAGGCGGTCCCGGTCAACCACGGCAGGAACGAGGCGTTCTCCACCGGATCCCACGCCCAGTAGCCACCCCAGCCCAGCACGTCGTAGGACCACCAGGCCCCGAGGATGATGCCCACCGTCAGGCAGCCCCAGGCGACCAGCGTCCACCGACGGGCCTCCAGCAGCCAGCCCTCCCCGAGGCGACCGGTGGCCAGGGAGGCCACCGCCAGGGCGAAGGGCACGGTGAACCCGACGTAGCCCAGATAGAGCACCGGTGGATGGAAGGCCATCAGCACGTGGTTCTGAAGCAGCGGGTTGGGGCCGGGCCCGTCGTAGCCGACCCACGGCTCGAACTTGCCGAATGGCTGCGCTGGGCCGGCCAGCAGGAAGAAGAAGAAGGCACAGACCGTGAACATGACCAAGAGGGTCCAACCGACCATCGGATCACCTAGTCGGTCCCGGAACCGGTGCACGACAAGGACCAGATAGCCCACGAGAATCAGCACCCAAAGCAGAATCGATCCCTCGAGGGCCGACCACAGGGTGGCCACGTTGAACAGTGCCGGGGTTCGATGGCTGCCGTGCTCAGCCACAAAGGCCACAGTGAAGTCCCGGGTAATCAGCGCCCGTTCCATGACTACTACCTGGCCCACTGCGGCCACGGCCAGAATCCAAGCCCAGGTTCGTGACCGGACGACCAGCGACGGAGTCCGGGTGACCAGGCCCCCGGCCACCGTGGCCACCCCGGCTGCCGAGGCGACCAGCCCGAGGGCCACGAAGACCGTGCCGAGGGTGGCGTTCATCCGCCCATCGCGGTGGCGGACCCCTCGTCCGCCTCCTCCTGGGACCTCTCACTGGACGGGACGCCGCAGGGCGTCAACTCGGCACCGTCACCCCGGTAGTCGTTGTCGTGCTTGACCACCATGTGATCGGTGCGGAGGTGCCAGCCATCGTCAGCGGGATCGACGAGCCCGACGGGGACCGACCCGCGAACCCACGACCCCTGAAGGACCACTGGCACGCCGGGCTGGAACAGTTCGGCCGGATCACCGACGTGCACGACGTCAGCTAGGACGTCCGCTGCACATAGGGTGAACGCCACCGCCGCCTCGCCGTCCACCTCGACTTCCAGTAGGCCCGGCTGCGGGGTTCCGACCACCCGGAAGCGGGCTTCGTCGAGTTCGGGTCGGAGTTCGACGGCCCGGTCTACCTCGTAGAAGAACAGCGCCGCATCTCCGAGACTGCGAAACAGGACGGCCGCCAAGGCAACCGCCAGCACCAAGACCAGCAGGATCGGTCCTAGCCGGCGGCGACCGGTTCCGGACCCGGATCCATCGGCCAGTCGGGTCGGAGCCGGCGTCAGGTCGACGCCGTCGACGCCGTCCCCGGGATCAGGCACCGTTAGGTCCCTGGTCCTCGAGCCAGCGTCGATGGGCGTCGGGCACCCGGGCACTCAAGTTTCGGCCCCGCCTCACTAGACGGAAGGCGTAGATCCCCAACGTCCCCAGCGTGATGCCCCAACCGGCTACCAGATAGCCCACGTGGGTCATGACCGGTCTTCCGTCTCGCCCACCGAGCGTCGAACCTCGGCCTCGGAGGTCTCGGCCCGACGCTCGACGATGGCCACAGCCACCGAATGGTCCAGGGCAGCCCGCTCCAGCCAGCCGACCCGGAAGCGGTGCAGCAGCAACCAGGCCAGCACCATGCCCATTATCAGGAATCCCAGCATCAACGTGAACAACGTAAGGTCCTCGATCTTGAGGTCGTTGAGGGTGGACTGCTGGTGGAGTGTCCGATTTTCCCACCACTCCACAGACCGGTTGACCAACGGGATGTCCAGTACGGCGACCAGAGCCACCACGGCGGCGCGGCGCGACATTGAACGCGGGTCCCCCGTGGTCCGACGTAGGGCCAGGTATCCGGCGAACATGAGGAACAGCACCAGCGTGGTCATGAGCCGGACGTCTCCCCACTCCCACCAGGTGTTCCACACCGGTCGCCCCCAAATGGACCCGGTGATCAGGACCAGTCCGCAGAACACGGTGCCTACCTCGGCCGCTGCGTGGGCCGTGACGTCCCACCATGGCGTCTTGCGGATCAGCACACCCAGGCTGGCCACTGCGCACAGTCCGAAGGCCACATAGGTCATGACGGCCAGGGGCACGTGCACGTAGAGCAGTCGGACGGCGTCGAACTGGCCGAACTCCTCACCAGTGGTGGGGTGGATCCGTACGTCGGCATCGGTTAGCACGAACGCCAGCACGCCCAGCACGCCAAGCCCCACGATGGTGGCCGCACCGAGTAGACGCGAACCGCGCGAACCGGTGTTGTCACGTGTGGATGCGGCGATCGTTGGTTCAACGGTCATCGGGGCTCCTGATCAGTCCTCGACCAGCGCGCCGTGGGCCGACGCGCCGACCACGGTGAGGACCAGGGCGGCGATGGCCAGCAGGCCGGTCCATGCCCAGCCGTCGACCGCCGCAGAACCGAGGGCGTCGTCGAACGCCCGGGTGGCCCCGATCAGCACCGGCGCCAGCACCGGGAGCACCAGGACCGGCAGGAGGGTATCCCGCGCTCCCAGCCCCGAGGCCAACGCGCCGTAGAGGGTACCGGCGGCGGCCACGGCGACCCCGGCCACGACGCCTGCCACCCCCAGGAGCAACCAGTCCCCCACCGACACCCCGTAGAGCACGACCAAGCCGCCAACCAGGACCGCCTCTAGCACCAGGAGCTGTACGAGCACTGCGGCTGCACGCCCTAGGTAACGGGCCACCGGTGGGAGGCCAGACATCCGTAGGGCGTTACCGGTGCCGTCGGCGGCATCTAGGGTGGCCGACCGCTGGACGGCCAGCAGGGCGCTTAACAACACGGCCACCCAGAACAACCCGGGAGCGAAGGTCCGCAGGGTGCGGTGGTCGGCGTCCAGGGCGAAACCGAACAACACCAAGACGAGTACGGCGAAGGGCAGCACCTGGTCGAGCACTACTCGCGACCGGGCCTCGATCCGCAGGTCTCGGGCAGCCACCAACCGGATGTCGCGCAGTACGACCCGTAGGG
This sequence comes from Acidimicrobiaceae bacterium, assembly GCA_002714485.1. GTDB lineage: Bacteria > Actinomycetota > Acidimicrobiia > Acidimicrobiales > MedAcidi-G1 > UBA9410. The sequence continues at coordinate 13,403 of PAXM01000027.1, read as the reverse complement.
CGCTCATCGGCTGTTTTCCTGCCCTATGGATGGCTCCGTGACCGGAGTAGGTACGTCCGCCCCTGACCCATCGACGACGGCGCCGCCTGCCAGCGTCACCATTCGCGGCGACAACGCCGCGACCCGGTCCAGTTCGTGGGAGGACACCACCACGGTGCCGCCAGCGGCCACCGCGTCACCGATCAGGCCGTCCACGAGGTCGCGCCCCGACTGGTCGAGGCCAGCGTGCGGCTCGTCCAGCAGCCACAGGTCCGGTCGGCGGGCTAACAGGGCCGCCAACGACGTCCGGCGTCGCTGGCCAGCCGACAATGTATGGACCGGCTGGTCAACAAGTCGGTCCGACACCTCGAGGCGCTTCCGGGCATCGTCGAGTCGACGGTCGGCTTCGACAGCCGAGAGGCCGGCAGCCCTTGCCCAGAACCTCAGGTTCTCTCCCACTGTCAGGTCCTCGTACAACGCGGTGGTATGCCCCAGCAGGGCCACCCGGCGCCGTACTGACCGACGGCCGGCGCTGTCGGTCAGGTCGTGGTCGAGTACCTGAACCGAGCCCGACTCGGGGCGTAGCAGACCGGCGCACAGATGCAGAAGGGTCGTCTTGCCGGCACCGTTGGGGCCCCGTAGGAGGATCGTCTCACCGGCGTGGATCGTCAGGTCCACCCCAGAGAGGGCGGGAAAACGGCCCAGCAGCGCGACCGCGGCACGCAACTCGACCACCGACACCCCGCCACGGTACCGGGCGGTCGTACCCTGACCCCATGCCCGACGCTCCATGTCGCCTTCTAGGCCGTCTACCGGGCCGCCTTTTGGGACTGGCAGGGGTCCTGATCCTCCTGACGTCGGTCACCGGCTGCGGGAGCGGGACTGACCTTGGGACCGCCGATACACGGGACGAGGAGGCTGCCGATGATGGGTCGATCGGCGCCACCACCACAATGGTCGAGGTCCGACCGTCTCTAGCCGACGACGAGATTCCCGACTGGGTCGGTGAGGTGGTGAACCTTCACGATCTGGAGTCGGGTGCCTGCTTCAACAGTTACGCCTGGGTGAAGGACGACCGGCAGGTCGCCATCGACACCCGGGTTCCCTGCGGTGGGCCTCACCAGCACGAGATCTACCTACGCACCACCCACCCAGCCCGGCCCGGTGCGCCGTGGCCGGGTGACCGGGAGATGGAGGCCTACGCACGAGCCGAGTGCTACGCGGCGTTCGCCGACTTCGTCGGCATCATCTTCGAACTCTCAGAACTCGAGTTGGGCTATCTGACCCCCTCGAGGACCGACTTCGAACACGACCGGGCCGTGTTCCGCGGTATCCACTGCTTCGTCCACCGACCCGACGGCGCCGACCTAGTGGGGACGGCGGCCGGTTCCCGTCTCTAGGCCCTATCTCCCTCCCTCAGGTCTCCCGTCGCCCTGTCGACGGAACAGCACGAGGGCCAGGCCGGTCCACGACTGTGGGGCGGCGCCCAGCCCGGCACCGGTGTCGGGGTTCCAGTACTCGGCCATGCCCGAGGCCCACGCCCCGGCCACCGTGTTCCGGGCCAGAACCTCGGCGGCCACCGTGGAGTGGGGCGCCACGGCCTGCACCATCAGATAGGCCAACTGGGGCCATACCGGCCCCCGCCAGTAGGCGTCCGGGTCGAAAACCGACTCACCACGATGGACGCCACTCGGTCCCGCCGGCCCACCATGGGCCGCCGGGTCCAGCAACTGGTCAATTACCCGATCGGCCCGTTGGGCGTCTTCCTCAACCAACAACGGCAACAGGGCGTCCAACGTCCGGAACCGTTCCGAACCGCCAGCTCCTGGCCCTGCTACTGGGCCGGTTGCCGGCCCGGCGTCGACCCAGGTCCCCAGTTGATCGTCCCACCGGTCCGCCAAAGCGTCGGCCAGCCCATCCGCGGCGGCAGCCAACTCGTCGTCGCAGGTGACCGACGCGAGCTCCCGAGCGTTGAAGGCCACCAGCGCGTTGAAGCCGGCGGGCGCCACCTCGAAGACCGGGTTGGCCAACGCCTCACCATCGGGTCCCGTCTCGATGGTCGACACCAGTCGGTTCTTTACCATCCGCCACCGCTCTACCTCGAAGCCCCCGTGGCAGTGGTCGTCCCAGCGGGGCGAGTTATCGGCTCCGGTTTCCCATGGATGAGAGACCCGAACGAGGCCTGACGGATCGCGACGGCGACCCCGTAGCAAGAACCACAGCCCGGCGGCGGCCCGATCGACCACGTCGTCGTCGGGGGCATACCCGGCACGGGCGAGCTCAGCCACTGCATGGCCATACATGGGCGGCTGGGTGATCGACGAACCGTTCCGACGCCCCCAGAGGTCCTCGTGGAATCCGGGCTGGCGGACATAGTGCATGTGGGGCACGAACCCGGAAGACACCTGTGGAGTGAGTGCCACCGCAAGCTCCCGCTGCGACCGATCGACGTCACCGAGGGCCAACCACACCAGGACGTGGAAGCACGAGTCCCATAGCCACTGCCACGGGTAGACCAACGAGTTGGGGGCTGCGTACCCTTCCGGCACCCAGTGGTCGTCCATCATCGAGCGCACGACGGCCGCCAATTCATCGTCAACCGGACCCGGGAGGACCATGGCTCGCTGCACCATCATCTCCTTCCGGTTCGGACCCACCGACGGCGTGTCGGTGGTGGCTCGACTTTGGGCCGACGCCCTCGCCGTCCTTGGCTTTGACGTCGACTGGGTGGCCGGTGGGGTCGAACCCGGCTGGGACGACCCCCGACCGGTCCGGATCGTAAACGGGATCGGCATCGGCGAACCGGGACCACCCGACGCCGGGATGCTGACCGAGGCACTGGGGGGCGCCGACCTCGTGGTGGTGGAAAACCTTTGCACCATCCCGTTGAACCCGTCGGCCTCCCACGCAGTGGCCGACGTGCTGCGGGGACGGCCAACGATCCTCCACCACCACGACCCTCCGTGGCAGCGGGACCGGTTCGCCCACGTGACCGACCTGCCACCCGATGATCCGGCATGGCGCCACGTCACCATCAACAACCTGACCCGACGACAGATGGCCGACCGGGGCCTTACTGCGGTGACCATCCGCAATGGCTTCAACCCCAACCCTCCAACTGGGGACCGTGACGTGACCCGACACCGGCTGGGTCTCGACCCCTCAGGAGAGGATCTGCTGGTGGTGCACCCCGTGCGGGCAATCCCCCGCAAGGCTGTCGACCGGGCCATCGCCCTGACAGAGTCGCTCGGTGACCCTCACCACGGGGGCCGTCCGGCGACCTACTGGCTTCCGGGGCCGGCCGAGGACGGCTTTGGCCCCGAGTTGGCGGGCCTATTGGCTGCCGCACGGTGCCCGGTGGTCCGTCACCNGGCTGCCTCGAGGGCAGACCTGTACGCAGCGGCCGACGTAGTGNCCTTCCCATCGACCTGGGAAGGCTTCGGCAACCCACCGGTAGAGGCTGCTCTGGCACGTCGACCGGCGGCCGTCGGGCCATATCCGGTGGCCGACGAGCTCCGGGCGCTCGGCTTCCAGTGGTTCGACACCGACGAGCCCGGNCCGCTCCGGACGTGGCTTTCGGCNCCNGTCGANGAACGAGTCGAGTTACTGGATCACAACCAGCAGGTGGCGACCACCGAGCTTTCAANGGATCGGATGGCTGCCGGACTGGAAGCGCTGTTATCGGAGGCAGGCTGGTTNCCGTGACCGANCCGATTCTTGTGCGACGAGCGCGCNTCGCCCNCTTNGCCCGCTTNGGTCAACGGCTGGGCTACCTCGCCTACGGNGTNGCCATCCTCGTGTTCGNCATGGGCATGGCCACTGGCTTTAACGANGTGGTGGCCAACACCCTGGTGGTGCTGCTGGTGGTCGGCTCCTTCGTGCTGGCGCCGGCCATCGTGATCCACTACGCGGTCCGGGCGGCTATCGATGAGGAACGCGGCGAGACGCTGGACGACTCAGACGGCTGAGGCTCCAGACCATCACGACCGGAGACGGGGAGGTTCCGTCCGTGTGGTCGTCAGGCACTGTTATGGGCCTACCGTCACATTGTGATGAACCAGGGGCAGGCCGTGATGACGGCACTGGACGCTGTCGAGGGCGACATGGCACCAAGTAGACGCGTCGCGTCGACCCGCCTGCCTGCTGCGGAGCGCCGCCGCCAGATCCTCGACGTGGCCCTGGAAGCGTTCGCCCGATCGGGCTACCACGACACNTCGATGAATGCCATCGCCCGTGANGCAGGAGTCACCAAACCGGTGCTNTACCAGCACTTCGCCTCTAAGCACGAACTGTTCGAGTTNCTGCTGGCCGAGACTGGAGGCAATCTGCTGAAGGCCATTGAGGCAGCGGCGCTTGAGGAGACTCCCCGCCTCCGGGTGGAGGCCGGCTTTCGGGCCTTCTTCCACTTCTTCGAGGACCNGCCGTCGGCGTTCACCGTGCTCTACGGATCCAGCCTGGCCAGCAACCCGGAATTCCGTCNGGACGCCCGAGCAGTGCGTGACACTTTCGCCGAATATCTGACCAGCCAGATGGGCAGGCGCGAGCGCGAAGAGGCGCTCGTTCTGGCAGCCGGGATCAATGGCCTATCCGAGGGGATGATCCGTCACTGGATGCACGAGGGGCGGTCCCGACCAGCCGACGAGATGGCCGCGCTGGCCGCCCGCCTGGCCTGGAGTGGCCTCGAGTCNCTTCTCTGACTCGTTCCCNACGCCNGNNNTCNGGCAGACGGCGGCNGGTGCCTAGTCCANCGGAACAGGCGAGATGTCGATCGGCTCGACAGGTANGTCTCCGGCCACGATCGGGGCGAGGTGTTCTCGCAGAAGCGTCGGGAGTACCGGTTCGTCGGATGCCAGTAGGTCCTCCAGCGTCCACCAGCGGGCACCCGTGAACGCCGCGGCCTCCAACGCCTCAAGGTGTCGGGGCCGATACTCACCCCCGTCGCACCACGCCACATGGATCCTCTCATGGCTGTCGAAGAAGTATCCGCCGAAAGTGAACTGGACGTGNTGGGTCCAGATCACCGGACCCATCTCCACATCCTCCATGCCCGACTCCTCGTANAGNTCNCGGGCAGCGGCNACCGCACTGTCCTCNCCNNGGTCGATCCCNCCACCCGGNATCTCCCACCAGGCTGGCTTGAACGGATCCAACGGATCTTCTGCGTTGATGAGNAAGATNCGGCCCTCACGGTCCAGCAGGACGACCCGGGCCGCTGGCCTACGCAGGAACACGGCCGAAAAGCGCGATCAGTGACAGTCGGNGCAAAGTCCGACCATGTCGAAGCGATGGGCATCCACCCGAAAGCCCCGGTCGGCGGCCAGNTCGGCTAACTCAANCACCCGCTGCTCGAACTCGTCGGATACCTCGAAGTCGTCGATTCGTCCACAGGCGTCGCACACCAGGTGGTGGTGGTGCCCGGTCAGCGACTCGTGCAGTTCAAAACGGGCGTGGTCATCGCCGGAGTCGACCCGGCGGACCACCGCGGCTTCAACCAGTTCACCGAGATTCCGGTAGGCGGAGCTCTGAGCGAGCACCTGACCCCCACCGACGTCGCCCTCGAGGATCTCCGGCAGGGTGAGCGGGCGACCGGCACCAGCCAAGATCTGGACCACGGCGTAGCGAGAACGGCTGTAGCGCATCCCACCGACACGAAGCCGACGACCGACCACCACGTGCAGGTCGTCGACCACGTGACGATGGGTGCCATCGCCGGGGTCCTGGGATCGATCGGGGGAACCGGCGGTCGAATCTGGCACGTCGGGCATCCTATGCCCGGCTCGTTGTCGGGAATCGGGCGGAACGCCTGACGGCTGAGATGACCTCGCCCAGAAGGTGCGACTGAGGCCAGACCTCTCAGATGGGACGCCGCCGCATGAGGGCTTTGCGACGGGACCGACACACGAGTTGGTCCCTGGTGTTGTGGGCACGATGCTCGAACGTCACGATCCCCGCGTCCGGTCGCGAGCCCGAAGCACGGGCCGCCACCACCTCGGTCTCGAAACGGAGGGTGTCTCCAATGAAGACAGGAACCGGGAACGTCGTCTCGTCGAAGCTCAAGTTGGCCACCGTGGTACCCAGCGTCGTGTCACCCACGCTCACGCCGACCACCAGGCCCAGAGTCAACAGGCTGTTCACGAGTCGCTCGCCGAACTCGGTGTCGGCCGCNAACTCGGCNTCGAGGTGCAGNGGCTGTGGGTTATGGGTCATGAGGCAGAACTGCAGGTTGTCGGCCTCGGTAATCGTGCGGGTCAGGGCATGGCGCACCACGAGGCCTACCGGCAGGTCCTCGAACCAGCGACCCGACGCACCATCGACCTGCTCGCCACCGGCCTCATAGCCCATGCCNGAGAGTCTGACCGGTCAAGCCGGCCAGCTTCCCAGCGGCTGGCTAGTTTCAGCGGATGTGACCCCAGCAGACGCAATTCCGGGAGCCGCTNGTGCAGGAACTGGNNCNGAGCCCCTGTGGACNCCCGGCCCCGNACGGATAGCCGCCACCCAGATCGATGCTTTCCGCCGAGCGGTCGGTGTCGACGGTGGCTACCGNGAACTCCACCGGTGGTCGGTCGACCATCCGNTCGACTTCTGGCAGGCGGTCTGGANCCACCTCGGCGTNGTCGGTGACCCCGGTTCGACCGTGGTGGANCGCGACGGGGCCAGCCACCTGACGGGCACCCGCTGGTTCCCNNACGGNTGNCTNAACTTCGCCGAGAACCTNTTGGGNGCCGCCGATGACCGACCGGCCCTGGTGTTTCGCGGCGAGGACCCCNCGNTGGCGGGNGGCCNCCGCACCCTGACCCGTCGNGACCTCCACGCCCTGGTCTCNCGCCTCCANCAGGCCCTCCTGGAGATGGGTGTCGAACCCGGCGATCGGGTGGCNGCCTGGTTGCCCAACGTCCCCGAGACCTGCGCGGTGATGCTTGCGGCCGCATCCATCGGCGCCACCTTCTCGTCGACGTCGCCCGACTTCGGAGCATCAGGGGTGATCGACCNGTTCGGACAGATCCGTCCNGTGGTGCTGTTCACCACCGACGGCTACCGCTACGGCGGTCGACGCCACGACGTCACCGGTCGCCTTGCCGAGGTGGCCGCCGCCCTGCCCGAAGTTCGCCGTGTAGTAGTCGTGCCTGAGGATCCCACGGCCGGACCGGTCGGNACGCTCCCNGACGGCGCCCTCTCTCTGGAAGCTTTCCTNGCTNCCTANGAGGCTGAGGANGTCCGGTTCCTCGACCTNCCGTTTGACCACCCGCTGTACATCCTCTATTCNTCGGGTACCACCGGACGCCCCAAGTGCATCGTCCACCGGGCGGGCGGCATCCTCCTCAAGCACCTCGTGGAACACCGCCTCCAGTGCGACGTGCGGACAGGTGACCGGATCTTCTACTTCACGACGGCCGGCTGGATGATGTGGAACTGGCTTGTNTCGGGCCTGGCCTCCGATGCCACCGTGGTGCTCTACGACGGCTCGCCATTCCACCCCGACNGCANCCGCCTGTTCNACCTGGTCGACGACTGCGCCCTCACCCTGNTCGGGGTTTCNGCCAAGTTCATCGACTCGGTGGCTACCGCTGGACTGCAGCCCATCGATACCCACGCGCTGGCTGACCTCCGGACCATCTGCTCCACCGGTAGCCCACTCAGCCACGAGGGCTTCGCCCACGTGTACACCCACTGGTCACCGGACGTGCACCTGGCCTCCATCTCCGGAGGCACCGACCTCTGTGGATGCTTGGTGGGTGGCCAACCAACCGGGTCGGTCTACGCCGGACAGATACAGGGCCCAGTGCTGGGCATGGACATGGACGTGGTCGACGACAACGGCGCCACCGCTGGGGTTGGCCGCCGAGGCGAACTGGTGTGCCTGAACGCGTTCCCGTCCATGCCCNTGGGCTTNTGGGACGACCCCGACGACGAGCGATACCACGCCNCCTACTTCGACCGNTTCGAGGGGCTNTGGCACCAGGGGGACTTTGCNGANCGCACGGCCGAGGGCGGTTTCGTGATCCACGGCAGGTCCGACGCCACGCTGAACCCCGGCGGNGTCCGGATCGGNACNGCCGAGATCTACCGGCGNGTCGAGCAGTTAGATGAGGTNGTTGAGGCGCTGGTCATNGGACAGCCGTGGGAGGGCGACGTCCGGGTGGTGCTGTTCGTGGTCACCGCGGACGGTGTGGACCTCGACGACGCCCTTCGGGACCGGATCCGATCTGACGTCCGGTCGGGAGCGTCGCCCCGCCACGTGCCGGCAGTGGTTCTGGAGGTCCCGGAACTGCCCCGTACCCGGTCGGGCAAGCTGGTGGAGTTNGCGGTGCGGGCCGTNGTGGAGGGCCNGCCGGTCACCAACGTGGAGGCTCTGGCNAATCCGGAGACCCTCGAACATTTCCGGGACCTCGCCGAACTGGCCCCCTGAGCCTGGCCGCAGGGGTTGACTCCCCTTGATCAGGCCTCCGCGGGAACNNGAATCAGAGGTCGCTGAGTGGTACTCCGGCCACCCGAAGGTGGCCCAGTTCGTTCATCGAGCGCACTGACCGATGACCGGACGACGAGGCGGCCACCCGGGCAACCGACGTGTAGTAGGCCTCGTAGAACAGCACCCGGTCGATGCCCAGCACGTGCGACAGGTAGGCGGACACCACTCCGCCGTGACAGCCCACGGCGACCGTGCGTCCCGGATTGGAGGCGATGATCTGCTCCACCCCCTCGACCACCTGGGCCCGGAAGCCCTCCGGGTCGGGCAGGTCGTCGCCAGCAATTATCGCCCCCCAACGGGGATCCCCGGTGGCCTTGAGGTGCTCGATGGGGATGTACTCCACCTCGCCCTCGTCGTACTCGTTGACCAGTGGCTCNACCTCGATTTCGAGGCCTAGGCGNGCGGCCAACGGNGNGACGGTCAGNCGGGCCCGGGCCTTAGGGCTGGTGTACACGGCGTCGATGTGCTCNNTGACCAGCCAGNCGGCCAANGCNNCGGCCTGCCGCTCACCNAGGGCGGACAGCACCGGGTCGGCCTCGACCCCGGAGTCGCGGTTGTCGACGGTGACGGGCAGAGCATGGCGGATCAGCAGCAGTTCCATGGACGGGCCGGACCGTAGCGCCACCACCGACTCCCGCTACCGTCGGCGCCATGAAGATTGACGGAGGACTGACCGGACTAAACAACCCGAGCGGCATTGGTGCCATTGGCGAGGCGGCCCGCCGACTCGAGGAAGCGGGCTACGCCGGGGCATGGACGGCCGAAACCAGCCACGACCCGTTTCTGCCCCACATGGTGGCTGCCGAGCACACCGAACGCATCGAGCTGGGCACGTCGATCGCCGTGGCCTTCGCCCGCAACCCCATGCTGCTGGCCAATCTGGGCCACGACCTGCAGCGTTACAGCAACGGTCGGTTCGTCCTCGGCCTGGGCACGCAGATCAGGCCCCACATCACCAAGCGGTTCTCCATGGAGTGGTCGANGCCGGCGGCCCGGATGCGGGAGATGATCAGCGCCATTCGGGCCATCTGGGCGACCTGGAACGACGGCGAGAAGTTGGCCTTCCGGGGTGACTTCTACACCCACACCCTGATGACCCCCTTTTTCGACCCGGGACCCAATGAATGCGGTCCGCCCAAGGTGTTCATCGCGGCGGTCGGTCCTCTCATGTCTGAGGTGGCCGGAGAGGTCTGCGACGGTCTCATCTGCCACGCCTTCAGCACCGAGCGCTACCTTCGGGAGGTCACCATCCCAGCCGTCGAGAGGGGCCTCGAGAAATCGGGGCGGACCATGGACGACTTCGAAATCGTNGGCCCGGGCTTCGTNGTGACCGGTAGCACCGAGGAGGCNATGGCCCGCGCCGCGACCGGNGTANGACAGCAGATCGCCTTCTACGGGTCNACGCCGGCCTACNGACCGGTGCTGGAGATCCACGGCTGGGGTGACCTGCAGGACGAGTTGAACCGNATGTCCAAACAGGGCCAGTGGCAGGAGATGGGCGAACTCATCGACGACGAGGTNCTGGACACNTTCGCGGTGGTCGGNGAGCAGGGTTCGGTAGCCGCCGGCTTCCGGGACCGCTATGGCGACTGTGTGGACCGGCTGAGCTTCTACACCCAGGGCGGTGAGGGTGGCGCAGCGTTCTGGGAGCCGATCATCGCCGACCTATCGACCTCCTGACGACATCCCTGAGCGACTNCTTGTGAGACTTGGCATCACCCCGTAGGCACCTCTATCGGCCGAGAGCGTCGGCGCTGTTCCAAGCGAGGGTGAGGGAGACCTCGATGAGTCCTTCGTCGCGGACCGACACGATCGAGTTCGACGGGTTGTCGATCTCGAAGTCNGAGAAGACCACCGGGATCTGGGCGACGAGCTCGTAGTCGTACGGCTCCTCGGCCCTCTGGATCGTCACCNAGGCCTTCGCCGCCTTCCCCTTGCCGACCAGGGTCAGGAACCCGGAGATGTCCAGGGTGGCCGAACCAGTGTCGGGGATGTCGCTGTCCAGGTAGGGGGAGAGGGGGACGGCGACGAACGTGGCCACCGGGAAGTTCGCAGTGTCCATGATCGGCCCCCGGAAGCGGTTGTCCCGGCTGCCCTTGTCGGAGGTGATCGACGCCACGTCGACGCAGACCCACAACGCCGACAGGTCGCTGACCGGCGGGACGGTCGTCGTGGACGGCGAGTCTTCGTCTGGAGCGGGCATCACCCACCTGATGCCGGTATGGGTGAACAGGTCGCCCTGGACGGCGGTGGTGCGGCCCACGGCGTCGACGTTGGCCAGGCCGCCGATGAAGTCCTCCACCACCCGGTAGCCGGCGATCGAGCCCTCGACGACGCTGAGCCGGCTGATACCCACGTCGGCGACCATGTAGGCAGCCTCTTTCACCCGGGGTGGGATGTTGCATCCCTTGACGTTGGTGAACTCGACGGGAGCTACGGCGGTGGAAGGCCCAGTGGCCTCCTCAACCCCGTCCTCGACGACGGCCCGCTCCCCGAGGGCCAGCTCGGCGGGGGCGTCACCTCTACCGAACACCAACCAGGTACCGACGGCAAGGAAGACGAGGATGATGCCCGCGAGNAGGCCGTGCTTGGGTTTCAATGGCACCTCCACAGCTCCTAGTGGCAGATCGCCCCGTCGGGACGGTCCACGGTGGTCACCGTCAGGACGAGGTCGTCTGCGTCGTGGTACGCNGGGTCGGATAGTTCGTCTACGACGGTCACGCGGACTTCGGTGACCTGGTCGCCGTCGGCGATGCCGTCGCCGGCGCCTGCCGTGGCGTACTCGACCATCTTGTTCCAGTTGGCGGGATAGATGGTGGCCTGGACGGTCGCCGACGTCACGCTCTGGTCGACTAGGTCACATCCGCCAGCTGCGGCTCCGACGTGGACCTCGGTGGGGTCCCAGGTGATGTCGACGACCACTGCGGTGGTCGGCCTGGACGACAGGCGGAATCTCAGACCCAGGTCGGTTCCGGACGCCTCCCAGTACGTAACGTCTCTACCGCATGACGAGTANCCGCCCGGGCCGTGTCCGGCGCATTCCGGACCTAGGAGGCCGGCATCGACCATCCAGCCGGTCTGCCAGATCAGTTGGCCTGGTGTGANGCCCTCGAAGGCGACCGGNGGCCCGGACCAGTCGACCAGGNCGCAGTTGTCCNTCNNNAGGGCTGCTTCGAGGTTCCAGTCGTACCGCACTCGGCNGACGTCGAAGACGTACACCTCGCCGTCGACTTCCACGGCTCGTGCCCTGTAGTCNTAGACCGTGTCGCCGTACCTGGCCCGCATCGGCTCGAGGACCCACGCCTCGTATTCGGCCTCGCCGAACTCCGCCGGGTGGTAGTAGTCGTTGGCGACGAAAACCCCGTCGATCACGTACCACACCTCGCCCAGGCCGAACGGTCCGCAGTCGAAGCCGATCTCGAGCTCCACGGCGTGCGGACGTGCAGCGTGACCAGGGATTTTCGCCCGGCGGACGTAGTCGAAGTCCACGGTGCAGGTGTCCAGGTCGACGTCCGAACCCGTGTCTAGGGCGCCCGGCCGAGGGAAGGGGCACGCGATGTCACGGAGGTCGAGCTGGCCCCAGAGGACCTCGGTGACCTCGATCGACCCGCCGTCGAGGTAGTCGTCCCAAATGGGCGACTCGTAGGGCTCGCACGTGTCGTCGACCATGTCCTCGACCCACCAGCCGCCGTCGAACAGGTAGTCGACGCCTTCGCCGTCCACGGCAGCCACCACCCGGTGGTAGGCCTTCCCGAGGGCTGTCATCGCCACTCCAGCCGTTTCGGGTTCGACGGGTTCGCCGTCGATCCGGTGTTCGGCGTCCAGCCCGTCCGGGCCGCAGCTGACGACCGTCTCCAGAGTCGTGCTGCCCTCGTCCCGGGAGAACGTCGCCAGCTCCACGTTGGGTGCCACCGTGGACGTGGTGGATGTGGTGGACGTGGTTGGGGCGGTCGTGGAAGTGGACGTGGTGGACGTGGTTGGGGCGGTCGTGGAAGTGGACGTGGTTGGGGCGGTCGTGGAAGTGGACGTGGTCTGAGGCGCAGTCGACACCGTTGCGGAAGGCCGAACCATCGAGTCCGCTGCATCGGAACCACATCCGGTCAGAAGAGCGACGAGGAAGGCGACGATAACGAGGCGCAGCAAAGGCACCGGGCAAACTTAGGGGATGGTCTAGACGAGGTCCTCCGTGGATCAGTTGATCTTCTACACCTACGACAATCGCTGTGGCCCTGCGTTCTGGGAGTCGATCATCACCAATTTGTTAGCTATCTAACGCCCCTTCATACGCTCCGATGAAGAACCTCCACAGGGCGCCGCGCGCCCGACCGGTAAGTTGGGGACCATGGCCGACACCCTCCTCCCCCTCACCGAGGATCCCTACGCCACTACCAGTTACCGACACCTGACCGCCGAGGGCGTGTCCACCGTCGACGGCCATGGCGACCGGACCTTCCTGGAGGTCGACCCTGAAGCCATCCGCCTCCTGACGGCGACGGCCATGCGCGATATCGCCCACCTGCTACGCCCCGGCCACCTGGCCCAGGTGGCGGCCATCCTTGACGACCCTGAGGCATCGCCCAACGACCGCTTCGTGGCCACCGAACTGCTCCAGAACGCCTGTATTGCAGCCGGCGGGGTGCTCCCGTCTTGTCAGGACACCGGCACGGCCATCGTGTCGGCCAAGAAAGGCGAACTCGTCCTCACCGGCGGAGACGATCGTGAGGCCATCTCGGCCGGTGTGCAAGACACCTACCTCACCTCGAACCTGCGCTACTCGCAGTTGGCCCCATTGGACATGTTCACCGAGCGCAACACCGGAACAAACCTGCCGGCCCAGATCGAAATCGAGGCCGTATCGGGAAACGCCTACAAGTTTCTTTTCATGGCCAAAGGCGGCGGCTCGGCCAACAAGAGTTTCCTGTTCCATGAAACCAAGGCGCTACTCAACTCCGAAGGG
>PAXM01000026.1 GCA_002714485.1 Acidimicrobiaceae bacterium | reverse complement strand
AGGTCGTACAACGACAGGCCCACCACGATGGGTACCGGGCCACCACCGGTGGGGAATCCGGTTCCTTCGTCAGCCAGGTGGGCCAACACCCCGTCAGCCGATGCCAAACCAAACGCCGAACCACCGGACAGAACCAGAGCATTGAGGCATTCCACGGTGCGCTCGGGGGCCAGCAGGTCGAACTCTCGGGTGGCCGGGGCCCCTCCCCGTACCTCACCGGAGGCCACCGTGCCCTCAGGGAATAGCAGCACTGTGCAACCGGTGCGTGCAGTCTCGTCGGTGTAGTGGCCGACCCGTAGGCCATCGATAGGGATCTTCACGACGGTCGACGCTAGTCCCGGTTCCCCGACGGAGCCCCGGCTGGGACGAGGCCGTCGAACCGGTTGTCGTACTCGACGACCACAGTGCGCCAGTCGAAGCGCCGGATGGCCTCGTCCAGGCCGGCTACACGTGCACGCCAGCCGTTCAGGTCGGTGAGTACGTCGCGGAGACGAGTTCGAAATTCGCCGTCCGGGTAGAGGGCGACGTCGGCCCACTCCCCGACCAGTTCCGGGTAGCTCTGGCGGGTGGGCAGCACCGGTACGCAGCCGGCGGCCATGGCCTCTACCACGGCGATTCCGAAGAACTCGTGGGCCGCTGCGCTCACCACCACCTCGGCCCGGCCTAACAAGTCGACGTAGTCGGCCCGCTCCTGGAAACCCCAGGCCACCACCCGGTCACCCAACCGATCACGGGCCTCGGTGAACTCCCTTGGATCGACCCGATCGTTCTCGCCCACGATGGCCGCCCGGAAGGCCACGCCGTCATCGACCAGCCGGGTCAGGGCGTCCAGCACCACCCTCGGATTCTTGTCGTGGTCCCAACGCTGGTTCCATAGCACCAAGGGTCCTCCGGAGTCACGCACACCTGGATCGATCGGCCGAACGGGAACGTCTACCAGGTCAACACCGACGGGTACCACATGGCACCGGTTGGCCACCTCCGGTAGGTGGCTGATGTGGGACCGGTCGGGCGCCCGGTCCAACAAGGCAGGTAGGGCGTCCAGCAACCCGTCGCGGTGGAAGTTCGAATTGCACCACACCTCGTCGGCGGCTGCCATGCCCATCCAATTCACCAACGGGAACTCATCGGTGGTAGCGCCCCGTTGATTGGGGCTCACCGGGTACAGCAGTTGGTTCTCGTGCAGGTACAGCACGACCGGCGGGTCGCCCAGAAACCGTCGTGTCAGTCCCAACCAGCCGGCCAGGTCCACCATGCCCGATACCAGCACTACGTCCGGTGGGCCGTACCGGGCCACCGCGTCCCGGGCCTCGTCGGCCAGGGTCAGGGCGCCACCACGCATCCGCCAGCGCCATGCGACCGCCGGATGCGACACGGTGATCACCTCGTGGCGACTGTGACGGGTTAGACCGTCGGCCCACGCACCGTGGGATCCGCCATGGAAGGGCTCGACGAGCAGGACCCGGGCCACCGGTGTCCTACGGGTAGCGCCGCGGCGGACGGTGGCTGAGCGAGCAGAGGACCTCCCACGGGATGATGCCAATAATGTCGGCCACCTGATCGGCACCGATCTCCTCATCACCCTGACGGCCCAAGAGCACCACCTCGTCGCCCAAGGTCACCGACGCGTCCACCTCAACCATCAGCGCGTCCATCGACACCACTCCGCGCAGCGGTCGACGACGGCCACCTATGAGGGCCTCTCCGCCCAACCCCCACGCCCGAGCCAGGCCGTCGGCGTAGCCCATTGGAACAGTAGCTAGGCGGGTATCACGGTCCCCGACCCAGCGGTGGCCGTAGCCGACACCCTCGCCGGCTGGCACAACTTGCAGGTGGGTGACCTGGCTCCGAATGGACATTGCCTGGCGCAGCCCAAGGGCCCGACAGGAGTCAGCCACGTCGGGCCCGGGGGCCACGCCGTATACGCCGATGCCGACGCGCACCAGCGAACGGTGGGTGTCAGGCCTAGTAAGGGTGGCGGCCGTGTTGGCTAGATGGACGACCGACGGCTGGATGCCCACGGCGGCCAGGTCGGCCAGAATGGTATCGAAACGGTCAACTTGCACCCCGGTAAACGGGTCTTGGGGCACGTCGGCCGTCGAGAGGTGCGAAAAAACGCCCTCAAGGTTCAGGCCGGCGTCGATGATGAGCTGCGCGGTGGCTACTGCGACCTCAGGTCGGACCCCCACCCGGTGCATCCCCGTGTCGACCTTCAGGTGGACAGCCAGGGGGCCTATTTCCTCGTAGATGCCCGATTCGCCAGCTGCCCCAGCACGAGCTGCCTCGGCGCAAGCCTCGATGCCAGCCGGGGTGTAGAGCGTGGGACGCACGCCACCTAGGGCCACCACCTCGGCCATCTCATCGGGGCGGGGCTCGGATAGCACGAGAATCGGCGCAGACACACCTGCAAGCCGTAGTTCCGTGGCCTCCTCCACTAGAGCCACGGCCAGCCAGGTGGCACCAGCCCGGATTGCTGCCGCGGCTACCGCCGGCGCACCATGTCCGTAGCCGTCAGCCTTGACGACAGCACAGACAGCGGCGTCCCCGACCAGTGCGTCGAAAGCGGCCACGTTGTGGGCCACGGCATCCAGATCGACTGACACCCATGTTGGACGCATCAGCAGACGCCCTTCGTCTGGTCAGCCAGATCTATGCCATCGACGGAAAGGCCGGCCAGCACGCTCACCAGCCTCGCCGACAGGTCACCCGCTACCACCCCGGTCGACGGAAGTTCCTTGAGGTCCGGTGCGGTGGCCAGACGACCGTGCACGTGAGCGGCAGTCGCCGCGGCCTCCAACGGACTGACTCCCCGGGCAAGGAAGGCCCCGATGATCCCCGACAAGACGTCACCAGTTCCCGCGGTCGCCAGGCGGGCGTCACCCGCTGCGGTCAGCAGTACCCGGCCGTCGGGAGCGGCAACTACCGTTGTCGGACCCTTCAGTAGAGTTACGGCTCCGGTGTCGGCGGCCAGAGACCGTGCAGCGGCCATCCGGTCGGGACCCGGTGGACGCCCGGTCAGGCGAAGGTACTCACCATCGTGTGGTGTCAGCACAAGCGGTCGAGCGCTCTCGTCCACCCGGCAGTCAGCCAGGGCGGTCAAGCCGTCACCGTCCACGACCGTGGGTGGACCCGGCGAGGCCACCAATTGTCGTACACCGTCGGCCACTTCGTCGGCGGTTCCGATTCCGGGTCCCACGACCATCGAGGCAAACCGCTCTTGTTCCTCTTCCTCTAGCAACAACTCCAGCCCGATCGGCAAGTGCACCACCTCATCGGCGACGACCGGCTCGTCGGACCCAAGCAGTCCGCCGGGCACCGACAACCGGACATAGCCCGATCCGGCCCGCAGGGCCGCGCTGGCCGCCAGACCGGCTGCCCCCTCCATCCCAGGCGACCCGGCCACCACCCAGCAGGCACTCTGCCACTTGTGGGCGTCAGTCGGCCGATTGGGTAACAGGACAGCGATATCGGTGTCTTCTAGCAGGTGGGCAGCGGCCCCCGACATGTCCAAGCCCAAGTCCACCACCTCGACCCGTCCGGCTAACTCCGGGCCGCCACCAAACAACAAGCCGGGCTTGATCGCGGCAAAGGTCACGGTCCGTTTGGCGGCCAGCGGTCGGCCCATCACCTCGCCAGTCAGGCCGTCGAGACCCGAAGGAAGGTCTACGGCCAGCACCGGAGCGTTCACAGACGGTGCCTCAAAGGGGCGACCCAGGCCGGTTCCGTACGCGGCGTCCACCACCAGGTCCACGGCGTGTCCTCCTCTAGGCGGCAGTCGTTTCGGCACCGACGACGCATCCACCACCGAGGTGCGGACCCCACGACGCCCCAGGCGTTCGGCGGCCACCCGGCCATCGGCCCCGTTGGAGCCCTTCCCAACCAGGACGGCCACCCGACGGCCGTAGCCACCACCCAACTCGTCCAACACAGCACGAGCCACCGCCGCCCCCGCCCGATCGACTAAGACATCCAACGGCTCGGGTGACGCAGCGTCCACAGCGGCCATCTCGTCGGGAGTGCAAACCGGGATCACGCCGGATGACTCCTCAGAGGGCGACGACGGTCGCCTGGGCGACATGGTCGGTGTGGCTCAGGGTGACCAGCCAGCGAGTCACGCCGGCCACCCGGGCCACCTCGACGGCCTCGTCGTGCAGCACGAGAGATGGTGGACCCAGTCCGTCTCGCACCACCTCGATGTCGTGCATGGCCATGCCACCGAGACCCAGGCCAAGAGCCTTGAGCGCCGCCTCCTTGGCTGCAAATCGCACGGCGTACCGGGCCGCCGGATCCGCGTGGGAATCGGCGTAAGCACGCTCGTCGGGCCGAAACAGGCGGTCCCGCAGCGACGGCGTGCGCTCCAACGACCGACGGAACCTTTCTACGTCGACCAGGTCGATTCCGATGCCGATCACGGTTGGTCGACCACCGGCTCAGGTCCGAAGCCGGTCGGCAATGTCCGGAACCGGATCAGTCAGCAGATTGACCACCGGTACTTCGGCCAGCAGATCGTCACGCAAGTCGGGCTCGGTCTCGCACACGGCGTCACGCACCGCGGCGTACCGGTTGCCATAGCCCTGAAGGACGCCTCTCAGGACGTCTGGAGCGAGTCGCTCGCACAATGCCACGTGCAACAGGGTGATGCCCACCGTCTCGCGATCCTTCACCTCGGGCACCAACACGATGATCCGGTCGTCCCGGGCACCTCGGGTGACCAGCACATCACGGTCTACGGCTACCCGGTGCTTGGTACCGCGCAGGACCGGGTCCCCGTCGGTCCGGGACCGAATCCCGGTAGAAACCCCACCCCGGTCCACGATCGCCGCGGTAGGTGACGCTCCGTCCAGGCCGTCTATCCGGTAGCGGGTATAGCCGGCCACGTCGGCTACCGCCGGGTCTAATGCCACCAGAGCCCGCAACGTCCGATAACTGAGGGAATCACGGGGCGCTCCGGCCTTGATCACCTCACGAGCCAGTCGGGCGTCCAGCAGTGTCTCATCGGTCCGCGAGATCCCCACTGTGACCGTCTTGGCCTGGTGCTTGATGGCGTCGATTGGCCGGGTCAACTCCTCGATGGCCACGGTCAGGGCGGCAGCCAGGTCATCCAGAACGAGGGCAGGCGTGCCTACCCGGCCAAACTCCAGTTGGTACGACTCCAGGGGAACGACACCAAGGGCGAAGCGGAACAACGTTGACAGGCGCACTGCGGTAGAGGCCTCCAGGTGGCCGTTGAGTCGACCGGTACGCAACTCGTCGGTGAAGGCGGTCGCTGATTTGGCCAGCTCGCCGACCAAATCAGCGGCGAATGCATCGGACACCGATAGGGCACCTAGGGCTTCGCAAGCCAACTCACTCGCTGCTTCAGCAGCCAGGCGCCGCTCGGCCTCGGCCTCGATGGCGGCATGCGCTGACCGCAACGGCCCGGCTTGTGCGTCGATGGCCCGGGCCGCTTCGTAGCCAAACAGGTGTCCGACCACGGTGGACAGCAAGAAGGCCAGGCGGGGATGCACCGTAGGCACAACCACCACGTCGTGCGCCCCGGCGAACCGGGACGAACCAGCATCTGCAACCACCACGGGTACCGCCTTGTGCGCCCGGTAGATGGCCACCTCCTTGGCCACGTCGTCGGCTGTAGAGCCGACTAGGCCGGTGGCGCACACCAAGATCAGGGGCTCGGACGAGAGGTCGATGTGCTTCTTGTCCTCGGTGGCGTCAGCGGCGATCGACTTGTAGCAGAGCTCCGAAAGCTTGATCCGGATCTCACGTGCAGCTACCAGATTAGGCCCGCTGCCCACCACGGCCCAGTAACGCCGGCTCGGAGCATGACGGGCGGCGATAGCCGCCACGTGGTCCCGCAGGGCCAGCACCTCAACCATGGCCTCAGGCAGGTCCCGGAGGCCAGCCAGCAACTCGGGCCGGTCGGGGGAACCAGGAGCTCCCGCAGCATCAGCCACGGCGACAGCCAGCAGGTTCCCGGCTACCGCCTGGGCGTAAAAAGCCTTGGTGGAGGCCACGCTCATCTCCACGTCCCGGCCATCGGACGTGTACAACACCCCATCGGCACGGTCAACCAGGTCGCTATTACGACGGTTCACGATGGCCACCACCAGAGCACCCCGAGCCCTCACGAGGTCCACGGTGCGGTTGGTATCGGTCGTCGTCCCCGACTGGCTGATTGCCACTACCAGGGTGTCGGACATGTCGGAAGCCAGACCAAAGCCCGATAGCTCGGTGGCCGGGCAGTCCTCCACGTCGATAGATCGACTGGGTGCCATCCCAGCCAGTTCGGCCTCGAGCGCCCGGGATACCGCACCTCCGGCCACCGCGGCAGTGCCCTGACCGATGACCAGGATTCGACGAATCGTGCCATCAGCCAGCGCAGCCCGTACGTCGACACCCAGCGCGTCGTCGCCAAGGCGTACCTGCCAGCCAGTGGGCCCAGCGTCATCGCCAGGGCCAGGGCCAGGGCCAGGGCCAGGGCCAGGGCCAGCCTGGACCAGTCGACCCCGCAGCGTGGCCCGGACCGAGTCCGGCGATTCGCCGATCTCTTTCANCAGGAAGTGGGGGTGGTCCCCTCGGTCGATGTCTCGAGTGGTGATTTCGGCTCGGACCACGTCCTCGTGGGTGACCGGTAACGGGCGCCCGTCGTAGGACCGACGGGATAGCCCCTCAAACGTCCCAGCTAAGGCACCATCCAGTTCCACGATCTGGCCCCGACTGGCCCCCGGATCGGCCGGATCGGCCGGTGTCTCGCCGTCCATGCGTACAAAGTCAGCGGTCAGCTCCACCACCCCATAGGGCTCNGAGGCCACCACGTANGCGTCCTCGGCGAGACCCACGTACAAACCCTGACCGCTGCCCCGCAAGGCCAACAGCAACCGCTCCGGGGTGTCACCGATCGCCGCAGCGATGGCCACCGACCCCTCAAACACGCTGACTGTCCGACGGAACGCCTCGGTACGGTCGTGTCCTGCCGCTAGATGGGCGGCGCATANGGCCGGTACCACCTTGGCATCAGTGGTGATCTCAGGAGCCGTGCTGAGCCCCTCAGAAACCACCAGATCCGCATGGTTGTCGACGTCGCCGTTNAGCACCGCTGTGACCAATGGGACGGTAGNCCCATCGGCCCGCACCGANTCGACCGGNTGGGCGTTGGGCTCGGAGATAATGCCCACGCTGGCCCAACGGGTGTGACCTAGGACCGAGCCCTCGACGGCGGGGGCGGCCAGCGCCCGAGCCAGCAGACCATCATTGGCTAGCGCCCGACGCATAACCGCCGTGTTGTCGCCCAGTTCGCCGATCTCGGCCGCTGCCTTGACCACGAAGGCTAGGCCACCGNCATTCAGCACCCGGACGCTGCCCGTGCGGTGCAAGCCGTCGGCAACACGGGCGGTCACGGCGGGNNCGTCGANAGGAAGGTCGTGGTTCCAGACCGTCACCTGGATACCAGCCGAGTCTCGGCCCCGTACCTCGAGGCGGTCCACGGCCGACAAAGCCTGTTGGAGCGACAGGAGAACGCCCAGCCCGGCGTCGCTCGGCNGAATGCGCGNNGAACGCANCGATGCCACCNCGGCATGGGTNCCGAGTCGGTCCCGNANAACGGCCCACGAGGCATCTCGCAGGTCCACCANGGCGGCNTTGGCCGTCTCGATGCCATCGACNNCATCGGGTTCATCNTCAAGCAGTGCCTCAAGGGCAGCAATNCNCCCCGGCAGGTCCGACANGANGGCGGTGATCCGATCGGCTAGGCCGGCGTCNCGCTCGAGGGCCAGGAGGCCGGGGACTCCNCTNAGCAGACGGTCGGCTTCGGCCGTCAGGGCCGCCGCCTCGGCTACCCACCTGGCGGACCGTTCGGCAAGAGACCCTCCGTCGGGGCCGGCCATCAGATCAACGGCTTCGGCCAGCAGGGTCAGGATCGAATCCGCTGTGGGGACGTCACGGGTGGATGGTCGTCGGAGGATCGCGATGATGCCGCACATGTGGTGATCGCACTCCTCTCGCTCTTCGNCCGTCACCGGGAACCCGTTGTAAGGGATAGCCCGNTGGCACGACGGGNACTCTAGGAATCGTANGGGCTCAGATCCGGTCGGCCCTACGGACGGCGTCCACGAGGCGATCAGCAACTGCCGTAGCCTCCGCGGGGTCGAACGCCTCGACCATGACCCGGACCACCGGTTCGGTGCCCGACGGGCGNACCAGTACCCGGCCNGCCGACCCCAACTCGGCGCCNGCCTCAGCCATNTCNTCGGCTANGGCAGCCACNACGGCTACCCCATCGGCCGCNACCGGGACGGCNTNNAGCACCTGGGGNGCCCGGACCACCAGGTCGGCTACTCGTCCCCCNAGGGTCCGNCCTGCCCGACCGGCNGCNATGAGCGCGTGAATACCGGTCAGTANGCCGTCACCGGTNGNGGCCAGAGACCGAAAGATCACGTGGCCCGACTGCTCCCCACCNAGNACCCAGCCGTTTTTCTCCANGGCCTCGAGCACGTGNCGANCCCCCACCGNAGTCTCGTACACGGCAATGCCGTGGTCNTCCAATGCCCGTCNCANCCCNAGGTTGGACATGACGGTGANGGCNACCGTGNNACCGGTTAATAATCCCCGGTCGTGCAGGTCGACACCGCACACGGCCAATAGGTCGTCACCGTCCAGCACTGCACCGTCGTCGCCCACGGCCACGACCCGGTCGCCGTCGCCATCGAGGGCAAGACCGGCATCGGCCCCGGCATCGACCACCGCGGCCCGTAGATCATCCGGATGGGTCGAGCCACAGCCCTCGTTTATGTTGCGGCCATTGGGCGAAGCATGTATCACCCCCACCTCGGCTCCAAGGCGGCGCAGCACGTCAGCGGCAAACGACGAGGTGGCACCGTTGGCGCAGTCCACGACCAGGGACCATCCGTCCAGCGGTTGATCGCCTCCCTGCTCCCCGGTGGACCCTTCGACCACCCCTGCGATCAGCCCATCGACCCAGCGGCGGCCCCCCGCGGTCGGGTCCACGGGATCGGCCCAGTCAGGCACCAGGGTCGACTCTTCGAGGCGCGGGTAGGCGTCCCACGTCTCCTGGACGGCTGACTGCACCCGGTCATCCAATTTGCGGCCACCGGCCGCGAACAACTTGATTCCGTTGTCGAACCACGGGTTGTGCGAGGCCGATACCACGGCACCAGCCACCCCGTCGATATGGCACTCGTGGGCCACAGCGGGTGTGGGCACAACCCCTAGGGAGGTCACTTCCAGACCACCGGCTACCAGACCCTCAGCCAAGGCACGCGCCAGCGAGGGTCCCGACTCGCGGGTGTCACGTCCAATTACAACCCGGTCAGAACCCAGATGGGACGCCGTAGCACGACCTAGCGCGCGCACCGCCACTTCGTCCAGCATGGTTCCGGCCCTGGCCCGGACGCCGTCGGTACCAAATCGCAGTGGCTGTGCCGCTGATGGCGGAACCCCACTTCCAGTCATGTCAGCCAGCGTAGGAGACGACTAGGGAGCTAGCCCCGACCCCCTCACGCCAACAATCAACGCTTGGAGTACTGCGACGCCTTGCGGGCCTTGTGGAGTCCGTACTTCTTGGACTCCTTCTTGCGGTCGTCACGGGTCAGCAAACCCGCCTGCTTGAGGGCTGGACGACGCTCCGGCTCGAGGGCCTCAAGCGCACGGGCGATACCGAGGCGCATGGCCCCAGCCTGGCCACTGATACCGCCGCCGTGCAGGGTGGCGTCAATGTCGTAGGCACCCTCTGTCGCGGTGACCCGCAGCGGTTCCATAAACACCAAACGATGGCTCTCGGACGGAAAGTAGTCCTCGGCGGCACGACCATTGACGGTAACGGTGCCGTTGCCGGGGCGCAGGCGCACGCGAGCGACCGACTCCTTGCGACGACCGGTGGACTGAATGAGGGGGCTGGACATCAGGTACTCCTATCGAGACCGACCACTCAGGCCGTACGAGCCTTGGCGTGGTCGATGGCCAGCGGCTGGGGCTGCTGCGCCTCATGTGGGTGATCGGCGCCGCGGTACACCTTCAGCTTCCTGATCTGCTGGCGACCCAGGCGATTCTTGGGAAGCATCCCTCGTATGGTCCGGCGGACGGCATCCTCAGGCCTTTCAGCCAAGAAGGTCCCGTAGGACCGGGTCCGGAGGCCACCCGGGTAGCCCGAGTGGTCGTAGACGTTCTTGTCTGTGGCCTTGGCGCCAGTCAGCACGACCTTGTCGGCGTTGATGATCACCACGTGGTCACCGGTATCGATATGGGGGGTAAAGGTCGGCTTGTGCTTACCGCGCAGAAGGGCAGCAACCTCCGACGCCATGCGTCCGAGGATGAGACCCTCGGCGTCGACAACATGCCAGGCACGCTGGATCTCGCTGGCCTTCGGGGTGTAGGTGGACACGGTTGACCGCCTGTACTTGATCAGAGACTGAATGGGGCTGCTACTGGAGGCCTACAGAAAGAATGCTTAGGAGCGCTGCACGACCGGGGGTCAAGGCTACGGGCGACCCAACACCCCGGCAACCCGTCGGAACCTAGTGGAACGCGCTCCACAGCAGACCTCAGGCGCATTTGTTCAAGGGCAGGCCGCTCAGGAATAGTTCACCGACCAGAGCACGAGGCCCTGAGCGGGCGCGGAGTCGGCAGCGGCCTGCCGCTTCCGGGCGGCCAGCACGGCCGGCATGGCATCAACGGCCATCTCACCCCGACCCACGGCCACCAGCGTGCCGACCATGGAACGGACCATTCGCTGGCAGAAAGCCGAGGCCGACACCTCGAACTCCAACAGGTCGGCGCCCGACGGGCCATCGGACACCCGCCGCCACGACGTGGCGGTCACCCGCCGGACCATGGTGGGCGAAGAACCGTCGGGTCGGGAATCCTGCTGGAGGCAGAACGACGTGAAGTCGTGCAGGCCCACCAGATCGGCCGACGCAACCTCCATGGCCGCCAGGTCCAGCGAATGGGGCACGTGCCAGACTCGAGTTGCCAGCATCGGGTCGGGCTCGAGGCGATCCAAGATTCGGTACCGGTAGGTCCGGCCTGTCGCCGAAAATCGGGCGTCGAACTCCTCCTCGACCCGCTCCAAGGCCGACAGCACTACCGACGGGCCGATACGGCGGTTGACGATCCCCCTCAGGACCTCGAGGTCCTCGTCAGACCGCTCCGACAGATCGAAGCCCACCACTTGGCCGACAGCGTGGACGCCCCGATCGGTCCGACCGGCACATGTCAGGGAAACCTTCGTACGGAGGATGCGCTCAAGCACCCCGACCAGAAGGCCGGCGACAGTGGGCACGCCAGCGTTGGCGGCGAACCCATGAAATGGCGCCCCGTCGTAGGCGACGACGGCACGGACTTTCATAACCGGGCCTTCATTAACCAGAGCCCCATGCGATTCGAGGTCGCAGCAGTCCCATAGCGGGGCGCAGAGACCCGCTGAGATCAAACCAGTTCGATGCGGGCCATCGGCGCGTTGTCACCTTGGCGGGGGTCGACCTTCAGGATGCGCGTGTAGCCACCCGGACGATCCACGTAGCGGGGTCCGATCTCGTCAAAAAGCTTGGCGGCCATCTCACGGTCCCGGAGAAATGAGACCACCTGACGATGGTTGTGCATGCCGCCCTTGCGAGCCTTGGTGATNATCTTCTCAGCAATGGGGCGCANNGCCTTGGCCTTGGCCTCGGTGGTCGTGATGGCCTCNGCGGCGATCAACGACGCCACNAGGTTGGCCATCATCGACTTCTGGTGNGCGGAACTGCCACCGAAACGACGCCCCTTNCTAGGAGTTGCCNGCATGGCGTCAGACCCGGACCCGCAGCGCCAAGCCACGCTCGTCGAGTTTCNCGATGACCTCGTCAAGCGACTTCTGGCCAAAGTTGGTGACGGCCAGCAGGTCGTCCTCCGTCTTCTCCAGAAGTTGGCCGACGGTATCAATCTGNGCGCGCTTGAGGCAGTTACGGGGACGCTCAGATANGTCGAGATCCTCGATCAACANGTCAAGGTCTGGTGAACCACCGCCCACCTCCTCGGGCTCACCNAACTCAAGGCCNCGNGCCTCATCGCTCATGTCCTCGACCAGTTGNACCAGNGCCCGCAGAGTGGCNCCNGCCGAAGCCATAGCGTCNCGAGGAGTGATGGACCCGTCGGTAAGGACATCCAGCACAAGGCGNTCCATGTCCTGGGCCTGACCNACCGAGACGGGCTCTACCTCAATGGACACCCTGCGCACNGGCGAGAACAAGGCNTCAACCGGAATGACCCCGATGACGGCATCNCCAGTACTGCGNTCCGAACCGAGGTAGCCACGGCCGACNTCGACNGTCAACTCCAGNGCCAACCGGCCCTTGCCGGTCACCGTGGCCAGATGCAGGTCAGGGTTNAGCACCTCNACCAACTCGTTGGTATCGAGTGCCGCAGCGGTCACTTCAGTGTCACCGCGCACGTCAACCCGCAAGGTCACACGCTCGTCGCTGTGACAGCGCAACTCGACGTCCTTCAGATTAAGCACGATGTCGGTAACGTCCTCAACCACGCCTTCAATAGTGCCGAACTCGTGGAGGGCGTCATCGAACCTGACCTCGGTGACCGCAGCCCCCGGGATCGAGGACAGCAGCGTCCGGCGTAGAGAGTTACCGAGCGTGTGGCCGAAGCCAGGCTCGAGAGGCTCGATCGAAAACTGCTGACGGTTATCGACGGCATCNTCCACTGGGGTGACCGTGGGTCGCTGAATCAACAGCATGGGAATGTCCTTCGCTTCGGGGATCTTGGAAATGGGGCGGNGTCGGNAGACTGATCGCCTACTTGGAGTAAAGCTCGACGATTAACTGCTCGCGAACCGGGATGTCGATCTGCTCGCGGATCGGAAGTTCNCGGACGGTGGCCCGGTGGCCNTCGTCNTCNACATCCATCCACGCNGGGGCCNNNCGGTCCAGAACATCNATGTTCCACTGGACCACGACCATCTTGCGGGCCTTATCACGCAGGGTGACGACGTCGCCCTTNCGGCAGCGGTAACTNGGAATATCGACCCGGCTGCCGTTGACGTCCACGTGCCCGTGGTTGACCAGTTGGCGGGCCTGTGGCCGGGTGGCGGCCATGCCGGCCCGGTATGCGACGTTGTCAAGNCGCAGTTCNAGATACTGAAGCATGTTGTCGCCGGTTACACCCTGGCGGCGGTTGGCCTCCTCGTAGAGACGGCGAAACTGCTTCTCGGACAAACCGTAGGAGAAACGGGCNTTCTGCTTCTCCTGGAGTTGAAGCAGGTACTCAGACGGGTTGCCGCGACGTCGGGTACGACCGTGCTCGCCAGGCTGGTACGGGCGCTTATCCAGCGCGACGATCTCACCCTTCGTGCCGAAGATATTGGTGCCCAGACGCCGCGAAACGCGTGCGCGGGGGCCGGTGTAACGAGCCATTGTTCAGACCCTCCGTCGCTTGGGTGGCCGACAGCCGTTGTGGGGAATTGGAGTGACGTCCTTAATGCCCGTCACCTCAATACCAGTGTTCTGGATGGTCCGGATAGCGGTCTCGCGACCGGAGCCAGGACCACGTACCACCACGTCGACCTTGCGAACGCCATGCTCCATTGCCCGATGGGCGCACTGCTCGGCAGCCATCTGAGCTGCAAATGGCGTCGATTTGCGGGACCCTTTGAAGCCGACATTGCCGGCTGAAGCCCATGCCAGGGTGTTCCCCCCCTGGTCGGTGATGGTGATGATCGTGTTGTTGAAGGAGCTCTTGATGTGCGCGACTCCGTGGGGGACGTTCTTGCGCTCCTTCTTGCGGGGGCGTCGACCCCCGGCGCTCGGCTTTGCCATTACTTCGTGACCTGCTTCTTGTTCGCGACCGTCTTGCGCGGGCCTTTACGGGTCCGGGCGTTGGTGTGAGTGCGCTGCCCACGAACCGGAAGGCCCCGGCGGTGACGCAGGCCCTGGTAGCAGCCAATGTCCATCTTGCGCTTGATGTTCTGGGACACCTCCCGCCGGAGGTCACCTTCGACCTTGAACTGCTGATCGACGAACGCTCGGATAGCCGTGACCTCGTCGTCGGTGAGGTCGCGGACCCGGGTGGCAGGGTTGACGCTGCTGGCCTCGCAAATGTTCAGCGCGGAAGTNCGACCGATGCCGTGGATATAGGTCAACGCGATCAACACCCGCTTCTCGCGGGGGACGTCGACGCCGGAGATACGTGCCATTGAATTCTTCCTCTAGCCTTGACGCTGCTTGTGGCGGGGGNTGCTGCAGATGACCTGCACGCGACCGTGACGCCTAATCACCCGGCACTTGTCACAGATGCGCTTAACGCTCGCTCGGACCTTCATGTTCTTTCTCTTCTGCTCTTCGTNGCCGCTACCGGTAACGACTACTTGTAGCGGTAGGTGATCCGACCTCGTTGGAGGTCGTACGGGGTGAGNTCNACCTGGACCTTGTCCCCGGGGAGGATNCGGATGTAGTGCATGCGCATCTTCCCGGAGATNTGGGCNAGNACGTTGTGGCCGTTTTCCAGCTCGACGCGGAACATGGCGTTGGGCAACGGTTCAAGAACCGTTCCCTCCATCACNATCGCATCTTCNTTGGGCTTCGGCAGTGTGGNGCTCCTGGTNGAATTCGAACTCGGTGGNTGGACAATNAATGGACGAAGGCCCAGCGGACGCTGTTCCGGGGGCTGCTCCAGAGGGCNCACACCCGGCTCAGGCCAGTAGACAACGCTATCGGAGGCCCNCCAAGGGGCCAACTCGCGACTCGGTGGTATGGCCGANGNGGCGAACAGNTCAACAANGCCNGGGNACGCATCTAACCNGCGTCCCCAACGCTCAGACGGCTGTCGATCACCGACNTGAGTCGCCCGAACACAGTCTCCTCGTCGGCAAGACCATCGACCACGTCCAGCAGGCCGCGCTGGGCGAACCAGGCCAGCAGGGGCTCGGTCTCAGACTCGTACAGGTCGAGTCGACGGCGGATGGCCTCCTCGGTGTCGTCGGCGCGCCCACGGGCCACCATGCGGGCCGTGACCTCGTCGACCGGNACGTCCAGATTGACTGCTGCGTCCAGNGGNGTGCCGACCTCGGCGAGGAAANCNTCCAGNGCGGTGGCCTGNTCCGGGGTCCGTGGATAGCCATCCAGCANGAACCCGTGNTCGACCACATCGCTACCTGTCAGGCGCTCNGCAACGATCCCGTTGATGAGGTCGTCGCCGACCAGGTCNCCGACTTCCATCAANGCNTTGGCCTGTAATCCCAACTCGGTCCNAGCAGCGACNGCAGCNCGCAGCATNTTGCCGGTGGAAACGTGGACCGNNCCGTAGTTNGCTACCAGGCGCTCCGCCTGGGTGCCCTTTCCCGANCCCTGACGNCCNAGAATGACAAGTCGGACGGCGGCCATCTACTTTANGAAGCCCTCATAGTTGCGCATTGTTAGTTGCGAGTCGACCTGNTTCATCGTNTCGAGCGACACNCCCGCGGCGATCAGGATCGAGATGCCGATAAAGCCGAACCCGGCCGCACCACCCGAACCAACACCAGCGCTGGTATCGAGGAAAATGTTGATGAGGATGGACGGAGCGAGAGCCACACCGGCGATGAACAGGGCGCCAGGCAGCGTGATCCGGGAAAGAATCCTGGCTAGGTAGCGCTCCGTCTGGTGACCGGGTCGAATACCAGGCACGAAGCCACCCTGCTTGCGGATGGTGTCNGCCTGCTTCACNGGGTCGAAGGTGATCGCCGTGTAGAAGTAGGCGAAGCCCACGATCAGCAGGCCAGTGACAGTGAAGTAGAAGACGTTGTCGGGCTGAGCCAGGTTGTCGTCAATCCAGCCCCGGAAGCCGTCCCACGGCAGGGCTGCGGCCACTAGCACCGGCAGGTACAGAACCGAAGANGCGAAGATGATCGGAATCACACCCGACTGGTTGACCTTGAGCGGGATGTAGGTGTTCTGGCCGCCGTACATCCGGCGCCCCACTACCCGCTTGGCGAACTGCACCGGGATCCGACGCTGCCCTTGCTCGACGAACACGATGGCCGCCACCATCANCATCAGCACGGCCAGGACGATCACCGCNGCAACGGCNCCGTTCTCAGCCTGGATCANCGANCCCTGGGCCGGGAAGCCACTCACGATCGAGATCATGATCAGCANNGACATCCCGTTGCCNATCCCCTTCTGGGTNATGAGCTCACCCATCCACATGAGCAGTGCCGTTCCAGCGGTCAGNGTCAGCACGACCACGCTCACNGTNCCGATATGGAAGTCGGGTAGAAGGTTGGCACCCGACTGGCCAGAGATGGANTTNCCCCGGTCGTTGAACAAGAAGGCAAAGCTCGTGGACTGGATGACGGCGATGCCCACAGTCAGGTAGCGGGTCCACTGCGTGATCTTGCGCTGGCCGACTGCACCCTGCTGCTGCCACTGCTCGATGCGAGGCACGACCACGCCGAGCACCTGCATGATGATCGACGCCGTGATGTAGGGCATGACGCCCAGGGCGAACACGGCNAAGCTGGTCAGCGACCCACCGGAGAACAGTTGCAGGAAGGCCAGNACGCCACCCTGGTCGGCTCGGTCACGCAGCAGNTGTACCTGCTCGACATCGATGCCCGGAGCGGGCATGAACGCGCCGATCCGGTAGAGCANGATCATGAGAAGGGTGAANACGATCCGCTTGCGCAGATCGGCCACCCGGAACATGTTCAGCATGCTGGACAGCACGTGGGCTCCTGTCGTCTTGGGAGTTCTCGTCGGTTCCGNTCAGCGATTCATCAGGGCGTTACCGCTGGCGGCGGGACGCACGGCAAACGGCAACGGNATCTTCTCAACNGTGCCACCGGCGGNNGTAATGGCCGCCTCNGCCGAGGCCGAGAAGGCATGGGCCCGNACATTCACTGCGCGGGACANCTCACCGCGTCCCAGCACCTTNACCAGCGACTTCTTNCCGACCAGNCCGTNGGTNTGCAGCGTCTCGGGNGTGACCTCGTCGAGNCCGCACTCCTGCACAGTGTCGAGNTTGACNGCCTGGTACTCGACNCGGAACGGGTTCTTGAAGCCCTTGAGCTTCGGAATCCGCTGATGGAACGGCATCTGGCCACCTTCGAAGCCGACACGAACGGTNTTGCGGGCCCGTTGGCCCTTACTGCCNCGGCCTGCGGTCTTGCCGCCCTTGCCGCCGATGCCCCGAGCCACACGCTTGGCCCGCTTCTTAGAACCGGGCGCTGGCTGCAGGTCATGAATTCTCATGTCACTCGACCTCCTCGGCCTGTTCCTCCACCCGGACCAGGTGAGGAACCCGGGCAATCATTCCTCGGATCTCACCACGGTCAGGCAGGGTGTTGCTACGTCCGATCCGACCCAGGCCGAGCGCACGAAGCGTGCCCCGCTGCTTGGGCTTGGCGCCGATGGCACTACGGATCTGGGTGACGACCAACTGCGTCATGTCACTCACCATCCCGACTCGACCCAGCACCTGTGCCAGCACCAGCGCCGACACCGGCCTCGGTGCGGCGGTATGCCTCAAGCAGGGCAGCCGGCACGAACTCTTCCGGATCCAAGCCCCGCAGGCGGGCAATCTCGTCGGGCCGACGCAAGCCCTTGAGACCGGCAATGGTGGCCCGTGCCACGTTGATGTGGTTCGACGAACCCTGCGACTTGCACAACACGTCGTGGATGCCAGCCTCCTCGAGGATGGCCCGGGCCGCACCACCGGCGATCACGCCGGTACCGGGAGCAGCCGGCTGCAGCAGTACACGACCAGCACCCATGACCCCAACGATGGGATGGACAATGGTCGAACCGGCCAGCGCCACACTGAACAGGTTGCGCTTGGCCTCCTCGGTCCCCTTCTGGATAGCCAGCGGGACCTCCTTGGCCTTGCCGTAACCGAGGCCGACTCGGCCAGCACCGTCGCCGATCACCACCAGGGCGGTGAACGAGAACCGACGACCACCCTTGACGACCTTGGCCACGCGATTGATGTGAATGACTCGAGACTCCCGCAAGGAGGTGTCGTCGCTCATACGCGGGTTGCTCTGCTGGTTGTTGTTATGTGCCACTAGAACTCCAGTCCAGCTTCGCGGGCAGCATCGGCTAGNGCNGCCACCCTGCCGTGGTACTTGTATCCGCCGCGNTCAAAGACCACCGATGCGACNCCAACCTCGCGNGCNCGCTCAGCAACCACACGGCCGACCTCNGTAGCCGCNGCCACCCCGGTCGCCCCATCNGCAACGCCGACCTGCACAGACGATGCAGCGGCCATCGTGCGACCAGACNGGTCGTCGATGACCTGGGCGGAGATGTGGCGAGCCGAACGGAACACGGCCAGACGGGGACGGGACTCCGAACCCCGAACCGACTTGCGGACCCGACGGTGGCGACGCTGACGCGCCTTGGAACGGTCCAAGCTGCTCACTTCGCCGCCTTTCCGGCCTTGCGGGCCACGTGCTCACCGAGGTAGCGCACNCCCTTNCCCTTGTAGGGCTCNGGCTTGCGGTACGAACGGATGTCGGCGGCCNCCTGGCCGACGACCTGCTTGTCAATGCCCGACACGATGATGCGCGTGGGCTCCGGTACGTCGAAACTGATGCCAGCAGGAGCCTCGACGTTCACTGGGTGGCTGAAGCCGAGTTGAAGCTCTAGGGCGTTGCTGCCCTTGGCCGCAGCCCGGTAGCCGACGCCGACNATCTGGAGTTCCTTAGAAAAGCCCTCGGACACGCCAAGCACCATGTTGTTGACCAGAGAACGAGTTAGTCCATGCAGGGCACGGTTGCGACGCTCGTCGTCGGATCGCTCTACGAGGATCTCATCACCGTCCTGACGGACGGTGATGTCAACCGGTACCTCGATGTCTAGCTCTCCTTTGGGACCCTTAACCGCCACCTGGCGACCCTGGATCTGGACCTCGACACCGGATGGAACGGTGATGGGGGCCTTCCCGATTCGGGACATCTCGTCGCCTCCCCTACCAGACGTAGCAGAGGACCTCGCCACCGATCTTTCGGCGGCGAGCCTCGCGGTCGCTCATCAGCCCACGGCTCGTGGAAATCACGGCGACGCCGAGACCTCCTAACACGCGGGGAATCTTGTTGGAGGCGCTGTAGACGCGCAGGCCGGGCTTTGACACCCTCTTCACNCCGCTGATGACGCGCTCACGCTGCGGGGAGTACTTCATCTCNATGCTGAGCACCTCGCCAGGACCCGCCTTGGCCCCGGACACNGCNTAGTCGCGAATGTAGCCCTCNGACTTGAGGATGTCGGCNAGTGCCACCTTCTGCTTGGANGACGGCATGTTGACGCCNTCGTGCATCGCCATGTTGGCGTTGCGGATGCGAGTCAGCATGTCGGCGACGGGATCGGTCATGGTCATGTCAGATCCTCCTCACCAACTCGACTTCGTTAGCCCGGGGATCTCTCCCGCGTGGGCCATGTTTCGAAGACAGATCCGACAGAGGTTGAAGGCGCGGTAGACCGATCGCGGCCGACCNCAACGGCGNCACCGCGTATAGGCCCGAACCTTGAACTTCGGGGTCTTCTGCTGCTTNTTNACCAGTGCTTTCTTAGCCACTACTGCCCTTCCTTTCGGAACGGAAAACCGAACGCCGCGAGCAGGGCTCGCCCTTCGACGTCGTCGGACGCGGACGTCACNATCGTGATGTCCATACCCCGGGTGCGATCGACCTTGTCGTAGTCGATCTCCGGGAAGATGAGTTGTTCGGTAACGCCGAACGTGTAGTTCCCGTTACCATCGAACGACTTCGGACTGAGCCCTCGGAAGTCACGGATCCGGGGAATCGCCAGGGTGATCAGGCGATCCAGAAACTCGTACATNCGGTCGCCCCGCAGCGTGACCTTGGCCCCGATGGCCTGACCCTCCCGCAGCTTGAAGTTCGAGATCGAAGTCCGGGCCTTGGTCACCATCGGCTTCTGGCCGGTGATGGCCTCAAGATCGGCCAGCGCACCGTCGAGGAGCTTCGCCTGCTGGGCGGCGTCCCCGACGCCCATGTTGACGACGATCTTCGTCAGCCTTGGGACCTGCATCACGTTGGTCAGGCCCAGTTCGGCCTGTACCGCGTNGCGGATCCCTGTCTCGTATCGTTCGCGCATCCGCACCGTGGCGGTCGTCGAGGTCTCAGCCATCGATGTCCACCCCCGTGCGCTTACAAACCCGGACCTTCTCTCCCGTCTCGGTANACCGGTATCCGACGCGNGTCGGCTTGCCATCCGANGGACTCAAGATGGCCACGTTGGAAGCGTCCANCGGCATTGCCTTGTCNATGATGCCNCCCTGGGTCGTAGCGCTCGTGGGCTTCTGNTGGCGCTTNGCGATGTTCACGCCATCAACGATGACCTTGTTGTCAGCTGGGATGGCTCGGCTCACCTTGCCT
This sequence comes from Acidimicrobiaceae bacterium, assembly GCA_002714485.1. GTDB lineage: Bacteria > Actinomycetota > Acidimicrobiia > Acidimicrobiales > MedAcidi-G1 > UBA9410. Next base: position 20,838 of record PAXM01000026.1, on the reverse strand, counting down.
TCCTTGCCCCGATCCTTACCGGCCAGGACACGCACCTTGTCGCCCTTCCGAATCTTCATCTCAGAGCACCTCCGGAGCCAGCGAGACAATCCGCATGAACTTGCTGTCCCGCAACTCACGGCCTACCGGGCCGAAGATGCGAGTGCCTCGGGGTTGGTTCTGATCGTTGATTAGCACGGCGGCGTTCTCGTCGAACCGGATGTAGCTCCCGTCCGGACGCCGCCGCTCCTTCTTGGTCCGGACGACGACGCACTTGACGACCTCGCCCTTCTTCACGGCGGCACCCGGGTTGGCGTCCTTCACCGTGGCGGTGAACACGTCGCCGATCGAGGCGTAACGACGCTTGGAGCCACCCAGCACCTTTATGCAGAGCACCTCGCGGGCTCCAGAGTTGTCCGCGACCCGAAGGCGGGTCTCCTGCTGGATCATTACTTCGCCCTCTCGAGAATCTCGACCAGGCGCCAGCGCTTCAACTTAGACAGCGGCCGGGTCTCCTGGACCCGGACGCGATCGCCCACACTGAGTTGGTTGTCCTCGTCGTGAACGTGGAGCCGCTTGGTCCGTTGAACCGTCTTGGCGTACCGGCGGTGCCGGACACGATCGACAGTCTCGACAATCGCTGTCTTGTCCTGCACGTCGGAGACCACGAGGCCCTCACGAACCTTGCGACGGTTCGGACGTTCGGTCGTTTCAGCCATTAGTCGGCCACCTCCTCGCCGACAGCCTCAAGGGCTTCGGCGGCATCGATCTCACGGACCCGCATCTCAGTTAGTAGGCGGGCCACCTCCTTCTTGACCTCTCGAACCCGAGTGTGGTTCTCCAACTGGCCGGTGACCAATTGGAAGCGCAGGTTGAACAACTCCTCCTTGGCATCGGAAAGACGCTCCAGGAGATCGGTGTCACCCAAGCTGGTGAGGATCTGCTTCTTCGCCATTGTTAGAAGCCCTCCTCGCGCTCGACGAAACGCGCCTTGATGGGCAGTTTCTGGATGGCCCGATCGAGAGCCTCACGGGCGACCACGACGTCGTGATACGAGAGCTCGAACAGGATCCGTCCAGGCTTGACCACAGCCACCCAATGCTCCGGGTTTCCCTTGCCTGAACCCATGCGGGTCTCAGCGGGCTTCTCGGTGACGGGCTTGTCCGGGAACACATTGATCCACACCTTGCCGCCACGCTTGATGTGGCGAGTCATGGCAATACGGGCGGCCTCGATCTGTCTAGCGGTGATCCATCCCGGCTCGAGCGCCTGGATCCCGAATTCACCGAAGGTGACCTCGGTCTGGCCCTTGGAGTTGCCCTTTAGACGCCCGCGGTGCTGCTTGCGGTGTCGAACCTTCTTCGGCATCAACACAGCTCAGTCACCATCCCCACCACGGAAGTGCGGCGTCTCGTGACTGTCCTTGGTGGATGCCTCAATGGCCTCCTCCTCGGCAAGCAACTTCTCGAACTCGGCGTCACCCTCTTTGACCAACGGTTCTGGGTCGGCCTCGATGGCCTCCGATATCGGTTCCTCAGTGGCCTCAGCCCGGCGACGGCCAGCGGCCGAGGACACCACGGTCCGCGGCTTGTTCTGACCTGAAGTCTCACCAGCAGCCATGGCCGCTTCCTTGGTGATCTTGTCCTCGAGCACGCTCTTGTAGGGCAGGATCTCGCCCTTGTAGATCCAAACCTTCACACCGATGCGGCCGTAGGTAGTGCGGGCTTCACGGAAGCCGTAATCGATGTCAGCCCGCAACGTGTGCAGCGGGACCCGACCCTCGCGGTACCACTCGGTCCGTGACATTTCGGCTCCACCGAGGCGGCCTGAACACTGGACCCGGATGCCCTTAGCACCAGCCTTCTGGGCGTTCTGGACGGCCCGCTTCATGGCCCGACGGAAGGCGACCCGGCCAGCCAACTGATCGGCAACACCCTGAGCGATCAGGGCAGCCTCAAGCTCCGGCTCCTTGATCTCCTGAATATTGAGTTGTACCTGGTGGTTGCCGGTGATTTCGCTCAAGCCAGCACGCAGGCGATCGGCCTCCGATCCCTTACGGCCGATGACGATGCCAGGCCGCGCGGTATGGACGTCGATGCGCAGCTTGTTGCTGGTGCGTTCAACCTCCACACGGCTGATCGCGGCGTGAGGCAGATCCTCCATGATGAAGTCACGGATCTGCCAGTCCTCGGCAAGATTGTCGGCGTACTCCTGCCGGTCGGCAAACCACCGTGACTTCCAGTCGGTAGTGATCCCCAGGCGGAAGCCGTAAGGATTGACCTTTTGGCCCATCAGTTGGACTCCTCTTCGTCCTGCTGTTCATTGGCATCGCTCTCAGCGACTTCCACATCGGCTTCGACATCGGCACCGGCTTCGACATCGGCACCGGCTTCGACATCAACATCGGCTTCGACATCGAGAACGTCAGCCTCGATGGCAGCCTCAACAGCGGCGACCACCTGGTCTCCGTCGTCGTGGCCATGACCCTCATGGTCGTGGTCTGCCTCCTCAGCAGACTCGGCCTCGGCCACGGCACGGCTGCGCTCGACGCGCTGACGCCTAGCTTCAGCAGCGTGCACACTGGACCCGGCACGACCCTTGGCAGCCTGACGCTCACGCAGTTCCTCGAGGGTGGCCTCGTCGTAACGACTCACGATGACCGTGATGTGGGAGGTGCGCTTGTTAATCCGCGTGGCACGGCCCCGGGCACGAGGGCGCCAACGCTTAAGCGTCGGGCCTTCGTCGGCGTAGCACGCCGACACGTAAAGCTCCTCAGCCGGGATGCCATCATTGTTCTCGGCGTTGGCGACAGCCGAGTCAAGACACTTACCGATCACGTCGGATACCGCACGCTCGGAAAAAGTCAGAATCTCCGACGCCCGACCGTAGGACTCTCCACGGACGAGATCGAGCACCGCACGGACCTTGCTCGGCGACACACGGACGTATTTGACGACCGCACGCGTCCCCGGACGCTCGTTGGTCTTCAGGCCGGTCATCAGCGATGACCACCCTTCTCCTGGCCGGCGTGGTGCCGGAAAGTCCGCGTCGGAGCAAACTCGCCCAGCTTGTGGCCGACCATCGACTCAGTCACGTACACCGGCACGTGCTTGCGCCCGTCGTGCACACCAATCGTATGACCGACCATGTCGGGCACGATGGTGGACCGACGGGACCACGTACGTATGACCTTCTTCTCACCGGACTCGTTGAGTACGTCCACCTTCTTGAGCAGGTGTTCATCCACGAACGGACCCTTCTTGAGACTCCTCGGCATCGCCGATTACCTCCGCGACCCACGCCGACGGCGGCGGCGCACGATCAAATTGTCGGACTGCTTACCCTTCTTGCGGGTACGNCCCTCGGGCTTTCCCCANGGCGANACCGGGTGGCGACCACCCGACGATTTGCCCTCNCCACCACCCAGNGGATGGTCNACTGGGTTCATGGCCACGCCACGNGTTTGCGGGCGNACACCCTTCCAACGGTTGCGACCNGCCTTGCCNATNTTGGTGAGTTCGTGCTCNTGGTTGCCGACCTCNCCAACAGTCGCTCGACAGTCGATGCGNACNCGACGCATCTCCGTACTGGGAAGGCGCAGNGTGGCATGGTCGCCCTCCTTNGCCACCAGCTGGACGCTGGAGCCGGCGCTCCGNGCCATCTTGCCGCCGCCCTCGGGCTGCANTTCGACGTTGTGCACGACGGTGCCGACGGGGATGTAGCGCAGCGGCAGGGCATTACCGGCCTTGATCTCGCTGCCCTGACCGGACTGCAGCGTCTCACCCACCTCCACNCCCTTNGGAGCCAAGATGTAGCGCTTCTCGCCATCGTGGTAGTGGAGCAGCAGGATACGACAGTTGCGGTTCGGGTCATACTCGACTGCCGCCACCTTGGCCGGCACGCCGTCCTTGCTNCGACGGAAGTCGATGACCCGATACTGCTGCTTGTGGCCGCCACCGCGGTGACGGGCAGTCTTACGGCCGTAGTTGTTACGGCCGCCGGTGCGGTTCTTCTGCTCGGTCAACGACCGCTCCGGCACCGTCTTGGTGATGTTAGAGAAGTCAGCGACGGTCTGGAACCGGCGACCGGGGCTAGTGGGCTTGCGCTTGCGNTGGGGCATGTTCCTANACCTCGAACAACTCGATCGAATCACCCTCGGCGAGGGTGATGTATGCCCGCTTGACNTCCGGGCGNTTGCCAAACGTCGGCATCCGTCGGTTCCGCTTGCGCTTGCCGGCACGGTTCAAGGTGTTCACCTTGAGGACCTTCACGTCGAAGATCGACTCGACGGCGTCGCGGATCTCAGGCTTGGAGGCTGACTTGGCGACCTCGAACGTGTAGACGTTCTCCTCGAGCAAGGTGTAGGACTTCTCCGACACAACCGGCTTCACGATGACGTCGCGTGCGTCCTTCACTCTTCTTCTCCAGCTTCGTCTTCGTCAGCGACAGCCGCCGGAGCCGGCACCGACTGGGCCGCCGCGGGAGCGGCAATGGGCAACGTGGCCGTGGTGAACACCACGTGTTCGTTCACCAGGACGTCGTAGGCGTTGAGCTCACCAGGTGACAGGACGTGCACCTGNGGCAGGTTGGCGAAGCTCTTCCATGTGTTCTCGTCGGATCGTTCGGCCACCACGAGGACACGGCCCTCAATGCCGAGGGCTGCGAGGGCAGCCACAGCGTCCTTGGTGCGCGGAGCCTGGAAAGTCCAGCCGTCGACTACAACAACCTTGCCCTCAGAGGCCCTGTCGCTAAGTGCCGAACGCAGGGCGAGCCGCACCATCTTCTTGGGCGTCTTCTGGACGTAACTGCGGGGCTTGGGTCCCAGTGCCACGCCGCCACCACGCCACTGCGGTGACCGGATCGAGCCATGACGAGCCCGGCCAGTGCCCTTCTGGGCCCACGGCTTGGCACCGCCACCTCTGGCCTCTGCCCGGGTCAGCGTGCTCTGGGTGCCCGACCGGCGAGCAGCCAGTTGGGCAGTCACGACCTGGTGCATCACAGCGACATTCGGCTCNATGCCAAACAAAGCGTCGTCGAGATCGACGGANCCTGCCTTGTCGCCGGTCTGGCTACGGACATCGACCTTCGCCATCACCGGCCCCCCTTCACTGCATCACGAATGAGGACGGTGGCTCCACGGGGACCGGGCACCGAACCNCGCACNAGCAGCAACTCGCGCTCNNCATCGGCCTGCACCACCTGNAGGTTCAGCGTGGTGGTCTTCTGGTTGCCCATACGACCCGGNAGGCGCTTNCCCTTGAACACCCGGGACGGGGTNGCGCACTGNCCAATNGCACCTGGCTTGCGGTGCACTTTGTGGGCACCGTGCGAGGCACGCTGTCCAGCGAAGCCGTGGCGCTTCATGGCACCGGCGAANCCNTTGCCCCTNCTCACCGATGTCACGTCCACGTGACCCTGGTCGGCGAGCGAATCCACAGTGATCTCCTGGCCAACCTCGTAGCCGTCAACGTCGTCGAGTCGGAGCTCCACCAAGCGGTCACCAGCCTCCACGTCGGCAGCAGCGAAGTGGCCGGCTTCAGGACGGGTCAACTTNTCGANGTCACGATGGCCGATGGTGACCTGTAAGGCGGAATACCCGTCACGCTCGGTGGTCTTGACCTGAACGACGCGGTTCGGACGGACACGAAGCACGGTGACGGGAAGGACACGGTTGTCCTCGTCCCACACCTGCGTCATGCCGACCTTCTCGCCGACGATTGCCTTGTTGGCCATGATGGCTCCTGCGACTGGATNCCNGTGATCTNCCGGCAACGANGGCCNCGGAAGGCCGCTCAGGCGAACGCTCCGCACAGGNATNANCCCAGCGGAGCGNCGNTTCTGTTTTGCCNAGCGGTTCGTCGGACCCGGTCTCCCGGAACCGACGCCTACTTGGACGTCGATTCACACAGCGGGCCGACCACGTACGGTCTGCCAGAAGTGCAAGAGTTAACGATACGGCGATAAGGGGCGGCCCACAACCGACTCCGAACCTGGGCCATGTGCCGCACACCACCCACGCTTCCCAAAACCGCAACCTCGGAGCCTGCGGTATCCCCGGCCACCCCGGGACCGACCGGTAGCGTCGCTAATAGTGAGAGATCGGCTCTATTTCAACGATCGCAGCCCTCGGAACGAGGACGAATCATGACCAGTTCGGGCGACGCCCTCACGTCGGATCCCGACGGACGCTCCCTACCCCCCTGGGCCCGACGAGCCATCCTCAGCCTGCTGGTGGGCGTCGCAGCGCTCTACTACCTCCGCGGCCTCCTCGAGGCGCTACGCCCGCTCATCCTCGTCCTCCTGGTGGCGTTCTTCCTGTCGTTCGCCCTGGAGCCCGCGGTGAACCGACTGGAGCGGGTTGGACTGCGACGAGGCCTCGGTACGGCGCTCGTCATGGTCGCTCTGGTGGCCGCGGTCGGCGGGTTCGGCATCCAGGTGGGCAGCCTGCTGGCCGAGCAGGTCACCGAGTTCAGCGAGAACGTCCCTGCATACCTCTCCGATGTAGACGAGTGGCTGGAGGACTCGTTTGGTATCGAGAACGCTACGGCTGACCTGCGAGCCGACTATGACACTGGTGCCTTGGCAAGTTGGCTCGGTGACGTAGCCGACGACTTGGCCCGCTTCGGGACCACGGTGGTGAACGTTCTGTTCCAATTGTTCACTGTGGGCCTGTTCACCTTCTACCTCGTTGCAGAAGGGCCGAAGTTGCGTCGGCTGGTCTGCTCGTTCATCGCCGAACGACACCAGCGCCATGTTCTAGAGGTCTGGGACCTGGCCATCGAAAAGACTGGCGGGTACATCCTGTCCCGGAGCCTGCTGGCTCTGGGCTCCTCGCTCATCCACTGGGCGGCCTTCGAGATCATTGGCTTGCCATCGGCGCTCGCTCTGGCCCTGTGGGTGGGGATCATGTCCCAGTTCGTCCCGGTTGTCGGGACATTTATCGCCGGTGCCCTACCACTCGTAATAGCCCTGCTGGGCGAGCCGGTGAACGGCCTCTGGGTGGTTGTAGTGATCGCTGTCTACCAGCAAATCGAGAACTACGTGCTCGGCCCCCGGATCACGTCACACACCATGCAGTTGCATGTGGCGGTGGCCTTCGGCTCGGTGATCGCCGGGTCGGCCATCCTAGGGGTGGTCGGTGCTCTGCTTGCCCTTCCGGCGGCAGCCACCATCCAAGCCGTCATCGCCGCGGAGGCCGAGCGGCACGAGGTGGCCGAACACCTCCAAGAAGCCAGTAGCCAACGTCGGGGGCACGGCGAACGGCCCGAACCCCCGTCGGACGACCTCGACGAAGCCTGAGGCTGACCGGTCGAAAAGGCCGAAGCGCCCACTAAAGGAGCTCCTCTGCACTCCTCCTTTAGGTTCCGGGCCAGAACCCGGCGGAACTACACCTGCTGGATCTTGATTTCGATGCTCACGCCGGCCGGAAGATCCAGACGCTGCAGCGAGTCCACCGTCTTGGGCGACGGATCCATGATGTCGAGGAGGCGCTTGTGTATCCGCATCTCGAAGTGCTCCCGAGAATCCTTGTCCTTGAAGGGACCGCGGATCACCGTGTAACGGTGCTTCTCGGTAGGCAGTGGAACCGGACCACGGAGGTCAGCCTGAGTCCGTCGAACCGTCTCGACGATCTTCTTGGTCGACTGGTCGATGACCTCATGGTCATACGCCTTCAGCCTGATCCGGATCTTCTGCCCTGCAGGCATCTGCGTCGTCCTGCTACTTCAGGATCTTGGTGACGGCACCGGCACCCACGGTCCGGCCACCCTCACGGATCGCGAAGCGCAGGCCCTCGTCCATGGCAATCGGAGCGATGAGTTCGACGGTCATAGTCGTGTTGTCACCTGGCATGCACATCTCGGTGCCTGCAGGCAGCTCAATCATTCCGGTCACGTCGGTGGTCCGGAAGTAGAACTGTGGACGGTAGTTGGAGAAGAACGGCTTGTGACGGCCACCCTCTTCCTTGGTCAGCACGTAGACCTCGGCCTCGAAGTTGGTGTGCGGAGTGATGGAGCCTGGCTTGGCCAGCACCTGGCCACACTGGACCTCATCCTTGTCGATGCCACGCAACAGGGCCCCGATATTGTCGCCAGCCTCACCCTGGTCCAGCAGTTTACGGAACATCTCCACGCCAGTACAGGTAGTGGTCTGGGTGTCCTTGAGGCCAATGATCTCGATGTTGTCACCGGTGTTGACCACGCCCTGCTCGACGCGACCGGTTACCACGGTGCCACGACCGGTAATCGAGAACACGTCCTCAATCGGCATCAGGAAGGGCTTGTCCACGTCGCGCTCTGGCTGCGGGATGTACTCGTCGACTTGGCTCATGAGATCCACGACCTGGTCGCCTGCGCCGCCATCGCCCTCGAGAGCCTTCAGCGCCGAGACACGTACGACCGGGGTGTCGTCACCCGGGAAGTCGTACTCGTCGAGGAGCTCACGCACCTCCATCTCAACCAACTCAAGCAACTCCTCGTCGTCGACCATGTCGCACTTGTTCAGCGCCACGATGATCTTCGGCACACCGACCTGGCGGGCCAGCAGCACGTGCTCACGGGTCTGGGGCATCGGACCGTCGGCGGCCGACACCACGAGGATCGCACCGTCAACCTGGGCAGCGCCGGTGATCATGTTCTTGATGTAGTCAGCGTGACCCGGCATGTCGACATGGGCGTAGTGCCGATTCTCGGTCTCGTACTCGACGTGGCTTACGTTGATCGTGATACCGCGCTCACGCTCCTCGGGAGCCTTGTCGATGTTCTCGAACTCGGTGAACTGAGTGGAGTTGGGATCACGATCTGATAGGACCTTGGTGATCGCCGCGGTCAGTGTGGTCTTGCCATGGTCGATGTGACCCATGGTGCCCACATTGACGTGGGGCTTATTGCGCTCGAACTGGGCCTTGGCCATTTCGCTTCTTCTTCCTCGGTTCTCTTGCTTTGGATTTTTTGTTCTGGTGACTAGTCCGGCCTGTGGAGGCTTTTCTAGCGATCACTCGCCGTGGATTCGGCGAGTGATCTCCTCCTGCACCGACCCGGGCGTCTGCTGGTACGAGTCAAACTGCATCGTGTACGTGGCACGCCCCTGAGTGCGTGAACGCAAGTCGGTAGCGTACCCGAACATCTCCGACAGTGGTACCTGCGCGCTCACCACCTGATTGGTCCCACGGGCCTCCATCTGGCCGACCCGGCCCCGTCGGGAGTTGAGGTCGCCCACCACGTCGCCCATGTAGTCCTCCGGGGTAACAACCTCAACGGACATCACGGGCTCGAGCAGCACCGGTTTGGCCATCCGCATGGCCTCGCGGAACCAAGCCTGGGCGGCGATCTTGAATGCCATCTCCGAGGAGTCGACGTCGTGAGATTTGCCGTCATTCAGGCTGACCTTCAGGCCCAGCACCTGATAGCCAGCCAACGGACCGTTGGTGGTGGCAAGTTGCACGCCGGCGTCCACCGACGGGATGTACTCCTTGGGAATGCGACCGCCGGAGACATTGTCCTCGAACATGTAGGTCGCCTCCTCGTCCTCGAACGGCTCGAGGCTGGCCACGATCTCCGCGTACTGGCCTGACCCGCCGGTCTGCTTCTTGTGCGTGTAGCGATGGTCGATGACCGGCCGGGTGATCGTCTCGCGGTAGGCCACCTGGGGCTTACCCACGTTGGCATCCACCCGGAACTCGCGCAACATCCGATCGACCAACACCTCGAGGTGTAACTCGCCCATACCGCCGATGATGGTCTGACCCGTCTCCTCGTCGCTTCGGACGGTAAAGGTCGGGTCCTCCTCAGCTAGGGCACCGAGAGCCTTGCCCATCTTGTCCTGGTCGGCCTTAGAGCGGGGCTCGACGGCCACGTGGATCACGGGATCCGGGAACTCCAATTGCTCCAGGACGATAGGTCCGTCTGGTGAGCACAGGGTGTCGCCCGTCCGGGTGTTCTTGAGGCCGATGCCAGCAACGATGTCGCCGGTNCGNACCTCGTCGCGATCCTCNCGGTCATTGGCGTGCATCTCNAGCACGCGGCCGAGCCGCTCCTTNTTNCCGGTNCGGGTGTTCANTACCGCCGAACCCTTGTCCAGCACGCCGCTATATGCCCGGAAGTAGATGAGTTTGCCGACGTGNGGATCNGTCATGATCTTGAAGGCCAGCGCAGANAACGGNGCATCGTCGGACGCCGGCCGNNCNAGGACATCACCCGAGCGNGGATGCACGCCCTCAACCGGNGGAAGGTCGACAGGCGATGGNAGGAACNCCACCACGGCATCTAGTAGCGGCTGCACGCCCTTGTTCTTNAAGGCCGATCCCGTGAGGATCGGCACGCAGTGCCCCGCNAGCGTGCCNGTGCGCACGGCGCTGCGGACGTCGTCAACGGTGATCTCCTCCTCACCGACGAACTTCTCGAGGATGTTCTCGTCGAACTCAGACAGGACGTCGATCAGTTCGGCTCGGTATTCCTGCGCGGTATCAATCAGATCGCCAGGGATGTCCACAACGTCCCACGAGGCGCCAAGGTCCTCACCTTGCCAGACCAGCGCGTTCATCTCGATGAGATCGATGACGCCAGCGAAGTCGGACTCGGCACCAATAGGCAGTTGGATGACCGCCGCATTGCAACCCAAACGCTCACGGATAGTTCCCAGCACGTAATAGAAGTCAGCGCCGGTGCGGTCCATCTTGTTGATGAAGCACATNCGAGGGACGTTGTACCTGTCGGCCTGCCGCCACACCGTCTCAGTCTGGGGCTCCACGCCGGCCACGCCATCGAATACGGCGACGGCGCCATCCAGCACCCGCAGGGAACGCTCAACCTCGACGGTGAAGTCAACGTGCCCCGGGGTGTCGATGATGTTGATCCGGTGTTCGTTCCAGAAACAACTGGTGGCNGCCGANGTGATGGTGATTCCCCGCTCCTGCTCCTGTTCCATCCAGTCCATGGTGGCGGCGCCGTCATGGACTTCNCCGATCTTGTAGTTCACGCCGGTGTAGTAAAGGATCCGCTCGGTTGTGGTGGTCTTGCCCGCGTCGATGTGGGCCATGATCCCGATGTTGCGGGTCTTCTNCAGGGGGTGTCGATTCGCCATCTCGGTACTCGGTGTCTCGTCTGTCTCGGTGGACGTATTCGGTCGGCTACCCGGACCGGGTGGTTCACCATGATGCGCCGGGGCACCACGGCGACGGCCAGGCGGCTCGCAACGGGTGCGCGCCGATGGCTGGTCCGGGTGGAGGATCGGTCAGGAAACCGCCTACCAGCGGTAGTGGGCGAACGCCTTGTTGGCGTCAGCCATCTTGTGCAGGTCCTCACGGCGCTTCACCGAAGAACCCAGGCCATTAGAGGCATCCATGATCTCGTTGGCCAGGCGCTCGGCCATGGTCCGCTCACGNCGATCACGCGAATAATTCACCAGCCAGCGCACGGCGAGCGTGTTGGCCCGACGGGGGCGAACCTCGACGGGAACCTGGTAGGTAGCACCACCCACCCGACGGCTACGTACCTCGAGTTGGGGACGCACGTTGTCGATGGCCCGCTTCAGNGTGCCNACCGGCTCCGAGCCGGTCTTGGACTCGACNGTGGCGAGNGCGCTNTANACAATGCGCTCNGCNGTNGAGCGCTTGCCGCGCTGCAGAACCTTGTTGACCAGTTGGGTGACCGCNGTGGACCGGTAAACCGGATCTGGGATCAACTCACGGCGAATGGCAGGGCCCTTGCGTGGCACGGTCAGTCTTCCTTCTTGGCGCCGTAGCGGCTNCGGGCCTGACGACGCTGANTCACACCCGAGGTGTCGAGCGTGCCGCGGATNACCTTGTAGCGGACACCAGGGAGGTCCTTNACACGGCCACCACGGACCAGNACGATGGAGTGCTCCTGGAGGTTGTGACCCTCNCCNGGGATGTANGCNGTGANCTCGCTGCCGCTNGTGAGACGCACGCGGGCCACCTTTCGAAGAGCGGAGTTCGGCTTCTTNGGCGTNGTGGTGTACACGCGAGTGCAGACTCCACGCCGCTGCGGCGCGCCCTTCANCGCCGGGGTTGCTTCCTTNCGGCGCTTGGANTGGCGGCCCTTGCGGACCAACTGTTGNATGGTGGGCACTCGTACTCCTCGTATTGGCCCGTNGATGGGCNGCTGCTCTGTTGAATCTCGAACTCNAACACCGCCGCTCGTAAAAGCAGCGAACCGGGGTGCCCCACACGACCGTGAACGGGTCCGGCACCAGCCAGCAGACGAGTCTACGGCTGGCTCCAGCCCGGTCAAACGTCCCCAGCCACCTCGTCGGCGTCAGCAGGCACTTCCATGGCACCGGCTAGGTCGATGACCTCGGCCTCGTAGGCACCTTCGAAGGCCTCCTCGCCCGACCCAGCCTGACCGGCCAACCACTCGGCAAGATCCTGCTCCTCATCAGCCGACGAGTAGAAGTCCATCGGCCTGTAGTCCGGTGCGTGGGTGGCCACCCTCCGGTACTCCTCCATCCCGGTACCCGCGGGCACCAGCTTGCCGATGATGATGTTCTCCTTGAGGCCGATGAGCTTGTCGCTCCGACACTCGATAGCCGCCTCGGTGAGCACTCGGGTGGTCTCCTGGAAGGAGGCCGCCGAGAGCCACGAATCGGTGGCCAACGATGCCTTGGTGATACCCATAAGTTCGGGGCGNCCCTCAGCGGGACGCCTNCCCTCGGCCACCAGNAAGCGNTTCGTTTCGGCGAACAACCGCTGGTCGACCTGCTCACCGGGCAGGAAGTCGGACTCGCCCGGNTCGTTGATCATCACCCGNCGGGTCATCTGTCGCACAATGAGCTNAATGTGCTTGTCGTGNATCGACACACCCTGGTCCCGGTACACCCGCTGGACCTCTTCGACGAGGTACTGCTGNGTCTCCCGNACACCTTTGATCTCGAGAAGNTCCTTGGGATTACGAGGTCCCTCGACAATGGCGTCNCCGGCCCGCACCTCGTCGCCNTCGGTGACCTCGAGTCGGGCCGTGTTCTGGATCAGGTGNACCTCCTCNGTGCCGTCGTCAGCCAACACCGTGACCTCCCGGCCGCGCCCCTCATCTTCGGCAATCCGAACGACGCCGGAAATCCGGGCCAGCGTGGCCTTGCCCTTGGGCTCGCGAGCCTCGAACAGCTCAACAACGCGCGGAAGACCGCCGGCCAAGTCCTTGCCGGCCACACCGCCAGTGTGGAAGGTCCGCATCGTCAACTGAGTTCCGGGCTCACCGATCGACTGAGCAGCGATCACGCCGACCGCCTCACCAACCTCGATCGCCTTATTGGTGGCCAGGGACATGCCGTAGCTGGCCGCCGAGACACCAGTCGGTGACTCGTCGGTGAGCGGNGACAACACTCGCACCCGGNCGATGGTCGCGTCGTCGCGCATGGCGATCATCTCAGGCTCACCAACAATCGTCCCGGCGGCCAGCACGGTGCCATCGGCTAGGGACACGTCGTCGGCCAAGGTCCGACTAAACAGACGGGTCTCGAGGTGGCTCCGACGGTTGGGCTCATCGGGACACACCTCCTCGATCCAGATGCCACGAACGCCCATTTCCGACTCGAACGGGTCGACGTCGTTGATGATGAGTTCCTGAGACACGTCAACCAGACGACGGGTCAGGTAACCCGAGTCAGCGGTCCGCAGGGCGGTGTCAACAAGGCCCTTCCGGGCTCCCGGTGTAGCGATGAAGTACTCCAGCATCGCCAACCCTTCACGAAAGTTGGACTTGATAGGGCGAGGAATCATGTCGCCACGCGGATTGGCCACCAGGCCGCGCATGCCAGCGATCTGACGTACCTGCATCATGTTCCCCCGGGCACCCGACTTGACCATCATGTCAATGGAGTTCGCCTTGTCGGCCTCTAGAGAGTCGATCATGCGCTCGGTCACCTCGGCGGTTGCCGAATTCCAAATCTCGACTTCCATCTGCCGACGCTCACCATCGGTGATGATGCCCTTGCGGAACTGGGCCTCGACCTTCTCGGCCCGCTTCTCATGCTCGTCAAGGATGGCGACCTTCTCGGGCGGGGTCTTGACGTCATCAATCGACACCGTCAGACCCGACCGACTGGCGAACTCGAAGCAGGCGTCCTTCATGGCGTCAAGGGACTCGGCCACCACCTTCTTCGGGTAGCCACGGGCTAGGTCGTCCACGATCATCCCCAGTTCGGACTTGCCGATCTGACGATTCACGAAAGTGATCTCCTTAGCCACATGTCCGCCCACCACCATGGGTTCAATGTCGTGGCCGGGCAGCGCAGCGTTGAAGAACACGCGCCCGGGCGTGGTGCTATGCCAGGTGGCGGCCACGCCGTTGGCCGGCGTCTCGATCAACTCCGGGTACTCCTCGGAGCGGTATTGGATGCGGGCATGCAGGTGCACGACACCGGTCTCCCAGGCCCACTTGAGATCATCAAGATCACGGAAGATCTTGCCCTCACCGGGCAGGCCCTCGCCCTCGGCGGTCAGGTAGTAGGCACCAATGACCATGTCCTGGGTCGGGGTGACCAGCGGACGACCGTGGGCCGGACTGAGCACATTATTGGCTGACAGCATCAGCACCCGGGCCTCAGACTGGGCCTCCGACGACAGCGGCAGGTGGACGGCCATTTGGTCGCCGTCAAAGTCGGCGTTGAAGGCCGCGCAGACAAGCGGGTGGATCCGGATGGCCTTGCCCTCGACCAGCACCGGCTCGAAGGCCTGAATACCCAAACGATGCAGGGTGGGTGCACGATTCAACAACACGGGGTGTTCACGAATGACGTCCTCGAGGACAGTCCAGACCTGGGCCTTGCGCCGCTCAACCATGCGCTTGGCCGACTTGATGTTCTGAGCCAGTCCCTCGTCGACCAGCTTCTTCATAACGAACGGCTTGAACAGCTCGAGNGCCATGACCTTGGGCAGACCACACTGGTGGAACTTGAGCGTCGGGCCNGCCACGATGACCGAACGGCCTGAGTAGTCGACGCGCTTGCCGAGCAGATTCTGGCGGAACCGGCCCTGCTTACCCTTGAGCATGTCCGANAGNGACTTCAGCGGGCGGTTGCCCGGACCGGTCACGGGACGACCACGACGACCGTTGTCGAACAGGGCGTCGACGGCCTCCTGGAGCATCCGCTTCTCGTTGTTGACAATGATCGACGGTGCTCCCAGGTCGAGCAACCGCTTGAGGCGGTTGTTCCGATTGATGACCCGTCGATAAAGGTCATTGAGGTCCGAGGTGGCGAAGCGNCCACCGTCCAACTGGACCATGGGACGCAACTCCGGCGGGATGACCGGCACAGCGTCAAGGATCATGGCCCGAGGCTCGTTGACACGGCGGCCGTGCTCGTCTCGACGGTTNAAGGCGGCCACGATCTTGAGTCGCTTGATGGCCTTCTGCTTGCGCTGGGCCGATAGGGGCTTCTGACCCTCNGGCGGGTCGATCANCCCTCGTAGCTTGACCTCTTCCTCGTCAAAGTCGATNCGCTCGATGAGTTGGGCCAGTGCGTCGGCGCCCATCCCACCCTCGAAATACTCGCCCCAGCGAACCTCGAGCTCACGCCAGAGCATGTCCTCCTCGATGATCTGACGGGTGAACAAGCCGGTGAACTCATCCCACGCCCGGTTCAGGACGTCGAGTTCCTGTTCGAACTGGTCGCGAATGAACTGAAGATCCTTCTCAGCCACCTTGGCCCGTGCCTTGAGGTCCGACTCCTTGACCCCCTCGGCCTCCATTTCGGCCAACTCGGACTCGAGGTCCTCTTGCCGACGGTTCAACTCGCGATCGCGCTCCTCCTCGATGGCGAGGCGCTCCTCAACCAGTTCGGACTCCAACTCGGGCAGATCCTCTTGGCGTTTGTCCTCGTCCACCCAGACCACCATGTTGGCGGCGAAGTAGATGACCTTCTCCAACTGCTTGGCCTTGAGCTCCTCGCGGGGCTCGGTGCCCATGAGCAGGTAGGCCAACCAAGACCGAGTACCCCGCAGGTACCAGATGTGCACGGCCGGAGCAGCTAGCTCAATGTGGCCCATGCGATCACGTCGCACCTTGGACCGGGTTACCTCGACGCCGCAGCGCTCGCAGATGATGCCCTTGAAGCGGACACGCTTGTACTTCCCGCAATAGCACTCCCAATCCTTGGTCGGACCGAAAATCTTCTCGCAGAAGAGCCCGTCCTTCTCCGGCTTGAGGGTGCGGTAGTTGATGGTCTCCGGCTTCTTGACTTCACCGTTGGACCACATGCGGATACCGTCCGCGGTAGCCAGGCCGATTCGGAGTTGGTCGAATTCGTTGACGTCGAGCACTGTGTCTTCCTGCGTTGCGTTACGTGTCTGGTATCTGGTCTGTGTCTGGTACGGGGAACGAGTCAGCGAGCAAGGAGACCAGCGGCGCGGCGCTCGTCCTCCTCATCGGACCCACGCTCCGGACGGGATAGGTCGATGCCGAGTTCCTCGGCGGCGCGGTAGACGTCCTCGTCGAAGTCCCGCATCTCGATCTCGTGGCCGTCCTCGGCGAGGACCTCCACGTTCAGGCACAACGACTGCATCTCCTTGATAAGAACCTTGAAACTCTCGGGGATGCCCGGCTCGGGGATGTTGTCGCCCTTCACGATGGCCTCGTAGACCTTGACCCGGCCCAGCACGTCGTCGGACTTGATGGTCAGGAGCTCCTGTAGGCAGTAGGCGGCGCCGTATGCCTCCAGTGCCCACACCTCCATCTCTCCGAAACGCTGACCACCAAACTGGGCCTTTCCGCCCAGAGGCTGCTGCGTGATCATCGAGTACGGGCCGGTCGACCGGGCGTGGATCTTGTCATCCACCAGGTGGGACAGCTTCAGGATGTAGACGTAGCCGACCATGATCTCGCTGTCGTAGGCCTCACCGGTCCGACCGTTGTAGAGGGTCGTCTTCCCGTCTAGTTGAACCATGCGGTTGCCGTCGATTGACTCGGGTCGCAGGTTGCCCAGGATCTTCTGGATGGTCGGGTGCTTCCCGGCCCGGTCCTCCTCATCCCAGTGAGCGCCGTCAAAGACGGGCGTGGCCACATGGACCGAAGGTTCGGTGGACGGGCGGGTTTTCTTCTCGATGCCCCGGACAGGCTCAGTACCGACTACCTCGCCGTCGATCTCCCAGCCCCACCGGGCGCAATAGCCCAAGTGAGCCTCCAGCACCTGGCCGACGTTCATCCTCGAGGGGACGCCAAGCGGGTTCAGGATGATGTCCACCGGGGTGCCATCGGCCTGGTACGGCATGTCTTCGATCGGGAGGACCTTGGAGATCACGCCCTTGTTGCCGTGGCGGCCGGCCAACTTGTCGCCCACGCTGATCTTGCGCTTCTGGGCCACGTAGACCCGGACCAACTGATTGACACCAGGTGGCAGTTCGTCGCCGTCGTCGCGATTGAACACCTTGACGTCGATGACCTTGCCGGTCTCGCCGTGTGGGACCTTCAGCGACGTGTCGCGGACTTCACGCGCCTTCTCTCCGAAGATCGCTCGCAGGAGGCGTTCCTCGGGAGTCAACTCGGTCTCACCCTTCGGGGTGATCTTGCCGACCAGCACATCGCCGGGCGACACCTCGGCGCCCACACACACGATGCCCAGCTCGTCCAGGTCGGCAAGGATCTCGTCGGAGAGATTCGGGATGTCTCTGGTTATCTCCTCGGCGCCCAGCTTGGTGTCGCGGGCGTCAATCTCGTGCTCATGAATGTGGATTGACGTGAGGACGTCATCCTTGACCAGGCGCTCTGAGATGATGATGGCGTCCTCGAAGTTGTAGCCCTCCCAGGACATGAAGGCCACGAGAAGGTTCTTCCCGAGAGCCAACTCACCACCGTCAGTGGACGATCCGTCGGCCAGCAACTGACCCGCCTTGACCTTCTGACCCGGTGTGACCCGGATCTTCTGGTTTATGCAGGTGTCCTGATTGGATCGGACGTACTTGAGCAGCGGGTGGCTGACCTTGCCCGCCTTGTTGTAGTTCATGGTTACCGACACGCCATCGATGGCCTCCACGGTGCCCGCCTCATCGGCCAGCAGCATGTCGGCGGCATCATGGGCTGCACTGGCTTCGATGCCGGTGCCGATGTACGGAGCCTCGGAACGCACCAAGGGCACGGCCTGACGCTGCATGTTGGCACCCATCAAGGCTCGGTTCGCGTCGTCGTGTTCAAGGAACGGGATGAGCGCTGTGGCCACCGAGACGATCTGCTTCGGCGAGACGTCCATGAGTTGGACCTCATTGCCCGGTACATAGGAGATTTCAGTGGTGGCACCAAAGAAAACGTCCTGTTCTAGCTGTAGCTTGAGGTCATTCAGTGATGCGGCCTGGGGTGATCGGCGCACAAGCACACGCTCGTTGCGGAAAGTGCCATCATCGTTCAGTGGCGCGTTGGCTTGAGCGACGACGTACTCCTCCTCATCGTCGGCCGCCATATAGACGATCTCGTCGGTCACCCGACCATCCACCACCTTGCGGTACGGCGACTCGATGAAGCCGAACGGATTTACCCGGCCGTAGGTGGCAAGGCCACCAATGAGGCCGATATTGGGACCCTCGGGAGTCTCGATCGGGCACATGCGGCCGTAATGGGAAAAGTGCACGTCACGAACCTCGAAGCCAGCCCTCTCACGAGACAAACCACCAGGACCGAGCGCCGAGAGGCGACGACGGTGAGTCAATCCCGACAGCGGGTTTACCTGGTCCATGAACTGTGACAACTGACTGGTGCCAAAGAACTCCTTGATTGCGGCAACCACAGGCCGGATGTTGACGAGGCCTTGAGGGGCGATGGCCTCCACGTCCATGGTCGTCATGCGCTCACGCACGACCCGCTCCATGCGGGACAATCCAATCCGGAGTTGGTTCTGGATCAACTCGCCCACCGAACGAATACGCCGGTTGGCGAAGTGGTCCTGGTCGTCCAGGCGGTAGCCGGGCTCACCCTTAGCAAGGTGTAGCAGGTAGGTGCAGGTGGCCAGGACCTCGGACCGAGTAAGGACTGGCGAGTCGAGGTCAGGGCGTTCGAGTTCTAGGCCGAAGACCTCCTCGATCTTCTCAATCTCCGGGCCCAACTTCCGGTTCAGCTTGTAGCGGCCGACCCGGGACAGGTCGTAGCGGCGCGACTCAAAGAAGGCGTTACGCAGGTAGGAGCGGGCGGCTTCGACCGACGGCGGCTCACCGGGCCGGACCCGCCTGTAAATCTCAAGCAGCGCCTCTTCCTGAGGAGACTTGCGTTCCCCGGCCTCGACCGCGTCTTGCCACCCCTCGGGAAGTTGGTCCTTTTCCCACTGACCCTCTAGATAGTCGAAGTACCGGACGAAACGGTCCAGGAAGCCGGGCTCGTTCTCCTCGTCATAACCCAGAGCACGCAACAGCGTGAACATCGAGATGCGGCGCTTGCGAGCCACCCTCGTACCGGCGGTCACGTGCTTGCCGGGCTTGTGCTCGACGTCGAACTCGATCCACTCGCCACGGTAGGGGTGAATGGTTCCGGTCACCAGCTGGTGCTTGGACATGTTGCGCAACCGGTAGCGGTCACCGGGCTGGAAGATGACTCCCGGGGAGCGCACCAGCTGGGACACCACGACACGCTCAGTGCCGTTGATGACGAATGTTCCCTTCTCGGTCATCAAGGGAAAGTCCCCCATGAAGACCGTCTGCTCCTTGATCTCCCCAGTGTCCTGGTTCTTGAATGCGGCCCGCACGAAAATGGGCGCGGAGAAGGTCATGTGCTTCTCTTTACCCTCCTCGACCGTGAACTTCGGCGGCGGACACAGATCCTCGTCCGTCGGGTCGAACTCAAGCTCCAACGAGAGTGTCTCGCTGAAGTCGGTGATGGGGCTGAGGTCCCGGAACGTGTCGGCAATGCCATCAGCACTGAACCACTCGAAAGACTTCCGTTGGACGTCGATGAGATGGGGCAGCGGGAGGACTTCCTCCAGATTGCCGAACGAATACCGGTCCCGGACGAGGGGGCGAGCAGACACCTAAAACTCCTGGCCAGGATGAACGGACGTTGAGCTCACCACGGAAACGAGACTGGACGCCAAGAAAACTTGACGAACAAGAAGCGCGACCACGGCAACGTCGGATCCTAACGGCCCCGCGTAGGGACACGCAACCCCATAGGGCAGCGCAAAACAGCCCCGAAGGGCCGATGCGAGGCAAACGGTACGGGCTCGCCGTACCTCGGTCAAGGACCGAGATCGAATCGTCATCAAACCGTGGGAAAGCGACCCGTCAGCCATTGGGAAACGACGGAGCCCGGGGGTCCGCCCTCTCGGACGGGACCCCCGGGCTCCATGTAAACAGTTGGTACTACTTGAGTTCGATAGTGGCACCAGCGGCCTCGAGGGCCTCCTTGGCCTTCTCAGCGTCCTCCTTCGAGGCACCCTCCAACACATTGCCCGGTGCACCGTCAACTAAGTCCTTGGCGTCTTTGAGGCCAAGGTTCGTGAGGGCGCGCACCTCCTTGATGACCTGGATCTTCTTGTCGCCGGCACCAGTCAAGACGACGTCGAAGGAGTCCTTCTCGTCTTCGCCACCGTCAGCGTCGCCACTGGCGGCTGGAGCTGCAGCGGCCACGGCCACGGGGGCCGCAGCGGTCACACCGAACTTCTCCTCGAAGTCCGACAGCAGCTCGCTGAGTTCCAGCACGGTCATCCCAGCGATCGCGTCCAGGATCTCTTCCTTCGTCGCCATGATCACTCCTCTTCTTCGTTGTCGTCTTGGCTGACAGGTGCACCGACAATGTCGGTGCCTTCGTCCGCAGCCGTCTCCTCCGTGGAGGGGTCGGCAGCATCGGTTTCCTCGGCGGCAGGTGCCGCATCGGTCTCGTCCTCAGCCGTCTCCTCCACAGGGGACTCGGCATCATCGGTTTCCTCGGCGGC
>PAXM01000025.1 GCA_002714485.1 Acidimicrobiaceae bacterium | reverse complement strand
CTCCTACCACAGTGCCGCCCAGCTCGGTTCTTCCTACGGCACCACCTACTTCTGTCCCGGTCACCACGCCATCGCCCTCCACGATCGGAGGTTCGACGATGGCGTCCACCACGGAGCCCTCAGAGGCTGTCCCCTCTACCACGGCGGGGGGCGATGAGGGGGTCGATGCGGATACAAGCACCGTCGGGCCGACATCCGAGGTTTCGACGACCACGGTAGCCCCGCGGCTGGGGACGTTGACCCTTTCTGGAGTCGGCCTGACCGTGGACGCCACTACCGATGACGAGGTGCTGGTGGGTTTTGGGGACGACGCAATGACGGTGCTTGAGCACGTGTCGACGGCGCTCGGCGAGCCAATCGGCGACAGTGGTTGGGGGCTGGACGGTGCTTGCACGGCCGCTGAGGTCCGACGTCTGGGGTGGGGTGGTCTAGAGATCGTCTTAGCTCGGGAGTCGGCGGACGACCCGGGCCGGCTGGTCCAGTGGTTCCTCGACGGCCCTGACTCCACTCGCACTTCGTGGTGGACCCTTGAGCGGATCGGGATCGGCTCCACCGTGGCCGACCTCCGGGCCGCCCACGGCGCTGCACTATCGCTCGAGCAGCCGTCGGACCGTGATCCGGCAGGCTGGTTCGATACCGAGCCGGTGCTCGGAGACGGCGTCCTGGGGGCGGTGGGCAATACCAACGAATCTGGTCGGGTGCTCATCATGTGGGCGGGCGATGGCTGTCGACGGCGCTTCTCGTGAGCTGCCTTGCCTCTGACCCTGCTTCTCGGTCCCGGTCAACTCTCACCGGGTCGCCTGTCATTCAGATGGCAGTACTGCCTCAAGCGCCGCAGTGAGTGCCGGGACGAAGAGTTCGGGCCGAGTCACGCACGCTGCGTGATCGGCCGCCATCCTGTGGACAGTTGGATGCGGGAGGGCGGCAACGAGCTCCCGCTGGCGCACTGTCGGCACGGTCTCGTCCTTCTCGCAGACCAGCACGGCGTGGGGTACGTCAATCCCATCTAGCCAGCCGGTGGAGTCGAACCGGCCTAGGTCACGGCCGGCGGCCAGCACCCGGGAGAGCACCCCAGCTCGCGTTTCCTGCCACGCCCATTTGTCGAATGCCGCGTCGCCGCTACTTATCGAACCACCGGCCCGGCGGTCGCCGAGCCATCGGGCGAACCGCCAGGCGGGGCCGCCACAACCCATGGTTTCTAGAAGGCGGGACGTTCCGACCCCCCGGCCGATCATGTCGAAGTCCTGCCGCTGCCGGTCGTCAACGGCGAAGCGGGCCGCGGTGGCGCCTAGCACCAACCCGGCCACCAGATCATGGTGACGCCGCCATAGGACCTGGGCGACCGCCCCACCCATGGAGTAGCCCACCGCTACTGCCCGTTCGATTCCCAGCGCTCGAGCGATGGCGGCCGCGTCATCGGCCAGGTTGTTCAAATCCGTGGTGGTGCCAGTGCGCAGACCGCGGGCACCGTGACCACGGTGGTCCCACGTCACCAGACGTGTCCGACCGCCACGCCATCCGGCCAGAGGCCCATAGGCCCGGCACCAGTTGAGGTCGGCACTGGCCGTCCAGCCGTGAAGCAACATGACGGTCGGCTGGTCATGCACCCCGGTGGCGGGACCCGAGTCACGGACCTCGATAGGGCCAAGCCCTGGGAGGTCGATGCCTCGCCAAGGGGGGGCGTCGCGGACAGGGTCCATCGACGCGTCACTGGTCATCGTTCGATAGCCACGACCTCGACGGCCAAGGTGCCGCCCGGAGCTTCGAACGACACGGTGTCGCCCACCGCTGAGCCCAGTAGGGCCTCGCCGAGTGGGGATCCGGGTGAGACAACCAGGACGTCGTCTCGCTGCTCCTCGATGGAGCCCACCAGCATTCGTTCGGGTTCGTCGTCGCCTTCGTAGACGACTGCCACGATGGTGCCTGGCGCCACCACGTCAGCGCCGCCGGCTGAGAGCTCGACGATCTCGGCCTTGTTGAGGATGCTCTCGAGATGGAGGATCCGGCCCTCCATCTTCCCCTGTTCTTCTTTGGCGGCGTGGTAGTCACCGTTTTCAGAGAGGTCGCCCAGTTCTCGGGCTGTCTCGATCTTGCGGGCGATGTCGATTCGCCCACGGGTGGTGAGGTCCTCGAACTCTGCTGCGAGCCGGTCATGGGCCTCTTGAGAGAGCTGGTGTGCTTCTGCCATACCACGAGGGTAGCCACGGGGTCACGGCCAGCCACGGGTTCACGGAGTGACCGATACCCGTTTGACCTGCCGCAACGCGGCGGCGGTACACTTAGCCGCGTGAACGACCGACACCGGGTAATTATTATTCGATAGCGCATGTCACCCCGGTGTGCGCCCGACCGTCCACCTTGGTGGGCGGTTTTTTCGTTTCCTACCCGTCCATCCNCCCCGATCCTCGAGACTTCCGAAGGAGAANCTCCATGACNCACCGCATCGGCATNATCGGTGGTGANGGCATCGGCCCNGAGGTCATCGCTGAGGGTCTGAAGGTCATTGCGGCGGCTGGCGTCGTCGTCGACACCNTTGAGTACGACCTCGGTGGNGCGCGCTACATGCGCGANGGCATGGTGCTGNCCGACGAGATCCTCGANGANTGGCGTGGCCTTGANGCGCTCTATCTCGGTGCNGTGGGGACCCCCGAGGTTCCTCCCGGGTTGATCGAGCGCGGNNTGCTGTTGAAGATGCGCTTCGAACTGGACTTGTACGTCAATCTNCGACCCTTNGTGTTGCCGGCTGACGGCATNGATTTCCGGGTCGTGCGCGAGAACACCGAGGGGACCTACGCGGGCGAGGGCGGNTTCCTNCGACANGGCACGCCGCACGAGATCGCTACCCAGGGCTCAGTCAATACCCGTCACGGCGTNGAGCGGGNNATCCGCTTCGCCTTCAGCNTGGCCATGANNCGNCGCCGGCATCTCACGTTGGTCCATAAGACCAACGTGCTGACGTTTGCCGGCGACCTGTGGGAGCGCACNTTCAACGAGGTGGCCGAGGAGTATCCCGAGGTAGAGACGGCCTANAACCACGTTGACGCGGCCTGTATCTACTTNGTGCAGTCNCCNCAGCAGTACGACGTCATCGTCACCGACAATCTGTTCGGCGACATCCTCACCGACCTCGGTGGCGCTGTGTCNGGTGGCATCGGGCTGGCTTCGTCAGCCAATTTGAACCCCGATCGCACCACCCCGTCGATGTTCGAACCGGTCCACGGCTCGGCTCCTGACATCGCCGGCAAGGGTGTCGCCAATCCCAAGGCCGCAATATTGTCCGGGGCCATGATGCTCGATTTCCTTGGTGAGACAGACGCCGCAGCCCGGGTTGAGGCGGCATGCGTCGACCCGTCCACCGACGTCGAGGGCACCGTGGCCATCGGCGATGCCATTGCTGGCCTANTGGCCTAAGACCGAACTCCGGGACCGAACTCCGAGAAGGGAAGAACTCGACATGCCGATTGAGAAGTCGTCCAAGATCTGGATGAATGGTGAGCTTGTGGACTGGGACGATGCCACCGTTCACGTGCTCACCCACACGCTGCACTACGGCAACGGCGTGTTCGAGGGCATCCGCGCCTACGAGACCGACCGGGGGCCAGCCGTCTTCCGCCTGCGCGAGCACATCGAGCGTCTGTTCCGTTCGGCCAAGATCCTCTTCCTCGACATTCCGTACGACGTCAANGACCTGGTNGCTGCCACTCTNGACACCGTGCGGGCCAANGGACACCAGTCGTGCTANATCCGGCCGTTGGTGTATCTCGGGTACGGNGAGATGGGCCTNAACCCGCTGTCGTGCAGCGTTGACGTCTCGATCGCCACCTGGCCGTGGGGGACCTACCTCGGCGACGAGGGCCTGGCCAATGGTGTGGACACGATGATCTCCTCGTGGCAGCGACATGACCCGAACGCCATGCCACCGGCTGCCAAGGGCTGCGGCCACTACATCAACTCTCAGATGGCCAAAGTCCAGGCGGTCAAGGCTGGTTACGACGAGGCCATCCTGCTGTCACCGCAGGGTTACGTGTCCGAGTGCACCGGCGAAAACCTTTTTGTGGTCCGTGATGGAGCGATCATCACGCCCCCATCCAGCGCGGGGGCACTCGAGGGCATTACCCAGAGTTCAGTTCGCCGTATCGCCGAAGACCTCGGGATCCCGTATGAGCAGGGCAACATCTTGCGTAGTGACCTGTACACGGCCGACGAGGCGTTCCTGTCAGGTACCGCTGCTGAGGTGGTGCCGATCAGGTCGGTCGACGATCGGGTCATCGGCGCGCCGGGACCGATCACTAGTCGTATCCAGGACGTCTACTTCCAGGCCGTTCGTGGGGAGCGCCCCGAATATGCGGAGTGGAACGAGTATGTCGGCGACTGAGTCTGGCGCACTGCCGGAGATGGTGGAGATATACGACACCACGCTGCGTGATGGAGCGCAGCTTGAAGGCATCTCGCTGACCGTTGACGACAAGTTACGCATCGCTGAACAGTTGGACCGCCTCGGCGTGCACTACATCGAGGGCGGGTGGCCGGGCGCGAACCCCAAGGACGTGGAGTTCTTCCAGCGGGCAGCAACCGAACTGGACCTCGAGCACTCGAAGCTGGTGGCCTTCGGGTCGACCCGCCGGGTGGGCGGGGACGCCGCAGACGACGTCACGCTGGGCAACTTGCTCGACGCCGGTACCGACGTGGTCTGCATCGTGGGTAAGTGTTCGGCGTACCACGTCACTGAGGCCCTGCGGACTGGCAAGGATGAGGGCGTGGCCATGGTGGCTGACTCGGTCCGGTTTCTGAAGTCCCGCGGACGGACCGTGTTCTTTGACGCCGAGCACTTCTTCGACGGCTACGCCGATGACCCGGAGTTTTCGCTGCGGGTCCTGGCTGGCGCCGCTGAGGCGGGCGCTGACTGTCTGGTGCTGTGCGACACCAACGGTGGTTCGCTTCCCAGCCGGATCGAGTCCATGGTTCGGGACGTGGTGGCCGCCGTGGACTGTGCGGTTGGCGTGCACCTCCACAATGACACCGGTTGCGGTGTGGCCAATGCCCTNGCTGGAGTCGCCGCGGGTNCCACCCACGTGCAGGGCACCATCAATGGCTACGGCGAGCGGGTNGGCAATTGTGACCTCGTGCCGATCATCGCNAACCTAACCCTGAAGATGGGGGTGGAGACNCTTCCCGANGGNCACCTNGCTGAACTNACTCCCGTAGCCCACCATGTGGCTGAACTCGTCAACTTNGCCGCNGACCCCCAGCAGCCCTATGTGGGGGCNACGGCNTTCGCCCACAAGGCNGGGCTGCACACCAGTGCGATCGCCCGTCGGCGTGACGCCTACGAGCACGTGGCCCCGGAGTTGGTGGGCAACGGCACCCGTTTCCTGGTCTCGGAGATGTCGGGACGTTCCACCATCGAGTTGAAGGCCACCCAGTTGGGCATCGAGTTGGACGACGAAACCCTGGGCGAGATCGTCGAGACCCTCAAGGAGTTGGAGTACGCCGGCTACCACTTCGAAGCCGCTGATGCATCCCTCGAACTGCTCATGCGAGCCGCTGCTGGTTGGCACCACGGCTACTTCGAGTTGGAGTCCTTTTCAGTCGACGTCGGCCATCGGTCTGGAAGTGGGAGTCGGGCCTGGAACGAGGTGGCCGTGGAGGTCGAGACCGAAGCCACCGTGAAGGTCCTAGTCGAGGGTGAGCGTGTCGTGGCCATCGGCGAGGGCAATGGTCCGGTCAACGCCCTCGACGCTGCACTCCGGTCAGCGCTGGCTGGCCGGCATCCGGAACTAGACCGCTTGCACCTGACCGATTTCAAGGTCCGGGTGTTGGAGACCCGTGAGGGGACAGCTGCCATCACCAGAGTGCTCATCGACACCACGAATGGTGAACGCACTTGGACGACCATTGGCGTGTCGGAGAACATCATCGAGGCCTCGTGGCAGGCGCTTGTGGACTCGCTGGTTTACGGCCTGCTCCACACCTCGGCCTGAGGCCGGATCCGATGGGTGAGGTCATGATTCCGTCGCGTTTGAGGATTCTGCTGGCCGAGGCGGTAGGGACGGCGTTCTTGCTGGCCGGCGTGGTTGGTTCAGGGATCATGGCCGCTCGGTTAAGCCCGAACGACGTTGGGCTCCAACTGCTGCAGAACGCCGTGGCCACCGCCGGCGTGCTGGTGGCCATCATCTCGATCTTTGGGACTATCTCGGCGGACTTTAATCCGGCGGTCACCCTCGGGGCTTGGGTGCTCGGCCATCGGCCGGGACGCGATGTCGTACCTATGGTCGCCGCCCAGGTGGTCGGCGCAGTGGTCGGCACGGTGGTGGCCAACCTCATGTTCGATTTGGAGGCCGTGTCGTGGTCGACGACCGAGCGGTCCGGTGGCCACCTGTGGCTGGCTGAGGTGTTAGCCACCGTAGGGTTGCTGTTGGTGGTATTCGCCCTGGTGAGAACGGCCCGTATGGCGCACATTCCCTACGTGGTGGCCGCCTATATCGGTGCGGCGTACTACTTCACTTCGTCGACCAGTTTTGCCAACCCGGCGGTCACCGTGGGTCGGGCGTTCAGTGACACCTTCGCTGGGATCGATCCCTCGTGTGCCCCGATGTTCATCGTGATGCAACTCGTCGGCGTCGGGGTAGCCAGCGTTCTTTTGCTTGCACTGTTCCCGGTGAGCGCTCCTACCGACTGAGTAGTTGGGAGCTAGTCCCGTGGCGCCCAGGGGTCGGATCAGACCCGTGACTCGCCGAGAGCAGGCCGCTACAGAGGGGCGGGACCGGTTGACGGAGGTGAGGGCTGCGGAGGGCGCGCCGATGGCTCCCTTCGATTGGCTGTTAATGCTCTCTGCGGCTGGCATTTGGGGTTCGTCGTTCCTGTTCATGGACGTTGCCTTACGTTTCGAGCACCCAGGGCTGGTGGCCTGGTTGCGTCCCGGCTTGGGCCTGTGCTTCCTCGCTCTAGTACCTGGAGCCTGGCGTCCCGTGGAACGCTCTGACCTTCCGGCTATCGGGTTGCTGGGGCTGCTTTGGATGGCCATCCCCTTGTCGATGTTCCCGTTGGCTCAGACGTGGATTGACTCGTCGATCGCCGGGATGATGAATAGCGGCATGCCTGTCATGACCCTGGTGGCCGGTGCGACCTTCTTCGGGGTCCGGACTCACCGACTCCAAGTCGTCGGGGTGGTGATCGGGATACTGGGAATGGTCATGGTTGGGATTCCGACGGCGGCCGGCGGAGCCGATGGGGCTGTAGCGACCGGTGCTCTCGGCGTGTTCCTAGTGGTGGTGGCCATCTCCTGCTATGGCTTGGCCGCCAACATCGCCGGGCCGTTGCAGCGGCGCTATGGATCCCCAGCCGTACTGGTGCGAGTCCTCGTGGTGGCAACCGTGGCCACCATGCCGTGGGGCCTGGTAGGGCTAACCGACTCAGATTTCGCGTGGTCGGCTGTCGGCTCGAATCTGGCAGTGGGGCTGGGGGGTACCGGGGTGGCTTATGTGGCGGCCGCCACCCTTATCGGCCGGGTAGGTCCGGTCCGGATGTCGGCGGTGACCTACGCGGTGCCGGTGGTGGCCGCAGTCCTGGGCGTTGTCGTCCTCGACGAGTCACTAGGTATCTGGGAGCTCGGTGGATTGCTCATCCTCATGGCCGGTGCGTGGATGACGACCCGGGTGGGCCCTCGAAGTGTCGGAACGCCCTCCGACTGACCAGTCAGGTATCCAATCGGTCAGATTCGCGTGTCGGAGCGGCGTCGGCTCGTGCCCGGGCCGCTGTAGTAGGCGCCGTAGCCAGGCTCATCTGGATAGTTCAAGTCCGGCGGGTCGGCGGTAGCCGATCGCCACCAGTTCAGGAGGCGGTCCTCTTGGACGTAGTCGAAAGGATCCTCCAACACGGCCTCCTGAGTGCCACCCGGCTCCAATGGGTTGTCGGATAGCCAGCGGGCGGCGATCCCGACCGCCTCGCGCGCAGGGACAAGGTCTCGGTAGCCGAGCACGTCGCGGGTGGCCGACAGGTCGAGAACTCGGTGGCCGGGTTCCACCTGCATCATGAGGGGCCGGGCCGGCAGGGCGAGGTCAGTGGGCATGCCGACAATCTCCATGTCGTGGCCCAGTTCGGAACAGATCAGAGCGATGCGTTGGGAGATGGTGAGGGATTCCTCGTCGCCCACGTTGAAGCACCGGCCGCCGGCTGTCGGGGTGTCCACTGCACACAGCACCGCGTGGGCCGCGTTCTCACTGTAGGAGCGGGTCTCGGCCATCATGCCAGCCTCAGGCACGATGATGGCCGGTCGCCGATCCAAGATCCGGCGCACGATGGACCAGTCAAGGGGGGCGATCTGCCGTGGTCCGTAGACGAACGGGTAGCGCAGATGGATGGCGTTGGGCTGGTGCTCGAACACCAGGTCTTCTGTGCGGGCCACCCGGTAACTCTTGCCGTCGTCGTCCTCCCCCGAGCGGGGGGCGTTCTCGCCGGTGGGCACCGGCAGACCGACAGGATCGAATCGAGTGGGGTCGAAGTAGCCCTGGTAGGCCGGGGTGCCACCCACTGAAATGAACCGCCCGCAACGCCCGGTCAACACCTCGGCGATCGTCCGTAGGCGTCCGTAGCAGGCGACCACGACTTCGAAGGTCTGGTCACCGAGGGCGTTCACCACGCCTTCGTTCGAGAACGGGTCGCCGTGGATGTGCTCCACGTGGGCCACCTCGTCGAGTTCGTGTCGGCCTGTATGGAACACAGCCACCCGGTGGCCACGGGCCTCTAGGCCGTGGACGATGGAGGGGCCGGTGGGGCCGGTTCCCCCGATGACGAGTGCGGTGGGCTGGTCAGTCGGGTGGGCCATGGGGATGAACCCTAGGGGACGCCTGCTCTAGCGAAATATGACTTCCTGGGTACTACGGTCGATCTGGTGACCACCGATTATGGGTTTCTGGCTTCGAGAGGGCGAGTGCACCGTCACCGTGATGTCCAGGGGGGCACAGCCCGTGCTGCAGTGTTCGGAGTTAGTGACGGGCTGGTGTCCAACGTAGCCCTGATTCTGGGCATCGCCGGGGCGAGCACCGATCCGGCGTTCGTGCGGGTGGCCGGCGTGTCGGGCCTGCTGGCCGGCGCGGTGTCGATGGCGGCGGGGGAGTATGTGTCGCTGAAGGCCCAGGCCGAGCTGGTGGAACGCGAGCTGGATATCGAACGGATCTCCATCGCCGAGAACCCTGAGGCCGAGCTGGCCGAGCTGGCCGCCATCTATGTCGAACGTGGGTTGGGCCCAAATCAGGCACGGGTGTTGGCTGCCGAGATCATGGCGGATCCAGACGTGGCTCTAGACGTGCACGCCCGAGAGGAACTGGGTGTGAATCCGAACCAGTTGGGGAGTCCGCTGGCTGCCGCCATGGCCAGCTTCTGGGCCTTCGCCGTCGGTGCATTCGTCCCGCTAGTGCCCTGGCTGGTCGGATCCGGTACCGGTGCGTTGTGGGCATCGGCGGGTCTCGGCGTCGGTGCGGCGGCCACCGTTGGCGGCCTGTTGGCAAGACTCACCGAGCGCTCCGTGGTGCGTACCATGGTCCGTCAGATCCTGGTGGCAGGTGGGGCGTGTCTCGCCACCTACTTCATCGGCGGGCTTCTCGGGGGGTCAGTGGACTGAGCTTGGCCCGATCAAGTTCGGTAAAGCAGGGGTTGGAGGGCATCCACGAGGATTTGGTGGCCCTCGCCGTTGGGATGGAGGCCGTCGTCGTGGAGCGCCGGGTCGAGTAACCCGTTGGATCCCGCGAAGCGCTCGGTGTGATCGATGAACTCAAGATCACGTTCGTTGCAGATCCGCGACAAGGCCTCGTTGAGTGGGGCGACCAGCGGGTGGTAGCGGTCGGTTCGGGGGAGTACTGACTGGACGATGATCCTGGTGTCGGGTGCCGCCTCGTCGATGTGGTCCAGTATGTGGGCCACGTTGCGGACCGTCTGGGCATGGGGCACGTTGATGATCAGGTCATTGGTTCCAATCATGAGCACCACGTTGGCCGGTGGGCCGTCCAGTGACTCGTCGAGTCGCGCCAGTACGTCGGCCGTGGTGTCCCATCCGATGCCCCGGTTCCGGGCACCGAGGTCGGAGAAGCTGGCCTCCCAGTCCCCATCGAAGGTGATGCTGTCGCCGAGGAACACGGTTTCNCCGGGCAGGATCGGATTNGANNGGTGGATCGATCGGATTCGCGTTCGCAGGTTGGCTTCTCNAGCNCGGCTCACCCGCCGGGANCCGAGGTNGGCNTCGAAGGCCAGCCANGNCNCCCCGAGTANCCCNAGCGTCAGNAGNCGTCGGGCNAGNCGGCNGTCGCGNGGCCTGCNCTCGNCNGGAGTNGTTCGGCCGGTCATCTGTCGTTGAAGGAGGGATAGCGCGACTCCTCGAAGGCGGTGATGCCTTCCACGAGGTCGGTGCTGTGAAAGCAGGCGTCGGCGAGGGCCGCGGCGTCGGGCTGGCCGGCGAGAGCNGCCCGGGCAGCCCGGAGGGTCATCGGGGCCAGAGAAGCGATGGTGGCACAGCGGTCGGCCATCAGGTCGTCTAGTTGGCCGGCGGCCGCCACGTCATGGACGAGTCCGATNCTCAGGGCTTCGTCGGCACCGAACCGGCGGGCGGTGAGCAGCAGATCGGTGGCCGCAGCGCGACCGATGGTCGCCACAAGGCGGTCGATGGCGTCCAGCGGGTAGCCGACGCCGAGACGCCCGGGTGGGACAGAGAACAGAGTGTCGCTGGCTGCGTAGCGCAGGTCAGCGGCCAGTGCGATGCTGAGGCCGCCGCCCATACATGCGCCCCGTATAGCTGCGACCACGGGCACCCGACAGGATGCCAGTGCCTCNGTGGCCCGGNGCTCTACCTCGTCGTAGTGGACGTGNGCGTCACCCAACCGTTGGGCTCGGAATTCGGTGATGTCCGATCCCGCGCTGAAGGTGGTTCCTTCGCCACGGACCACCAGTACTCGCACGTGAGGGTCATCGTTGACCTCGGCAATCAGGGCGGGTACCGCTGCATACATGGCCATCCCCATGGTGTTACGTCGGGACGGGTCGTCCAGNACGAGGTGGGCCACTCCGTCGTCGGCCGTCGCCGCTCGTTCGAGGCGGACCCGACCCCCTGATGTCACGAGGACCCGGACGGGTCGGGGTACACGGCGGAATGTGCCGCTTCTACATAGATGGGGTGGGCGGTCGGCACCGCACTACNAATCAGGCGTTCCACCTCGTCAATTGTGTTGGCTACGCCCACAGCATCGAGGCTCGGGTCGAAGGTCACCCGTGCGCCGACCAGAATCTCGTCGGGCCCCAAGTGTTGGGTACGCAGGTGCACGAGAGATGCCACGCCCGGCGTCGCCTCGATGGCGCCGCTGATGGCGGCCCGGTCCTCTGAGTCGGCTGACTCTCCGATGAGCAGGCTCTGCATCTCGCGGGCCAGTACGACGGCGATGACCCCGAGCAGTACGCCGATGGCGATAGTGCCCACGCCGTCCCATCGGGGCTCTCCCGTGGCTGCCGACAGACCGATGGCNGCCAGAGCGATGATGAGACCGAGGAGTGCNCCGGCGTCCTCCANCAGGACCACGGGAAGTTCGGGATTCCGGGACCGCTTGACGAACGACCACCAGGACAGGTCGCCCCGGTGGGGCCGGGCCTCGATCACTGCAGTGNGCATTGACCACGATTCCAGGGCGATACCGGTCGTGAGAATGCCCACCGCCACCCAGATGGCATCCATCTCGTGTGGATGTCGGACCTTGTCGATCCCCTCGTGGATGGCAAACGCTGCGCCGACGGTGAACAGCACCAGTGCGACAACGAACGACCAGAAGTATCGCTCCCGTCCGTGGCCAAATGGGTGGGCNTCGGTAGGGGCCCGGCGAGANCGTCGGCCACCCAGAAGTAGCAGGGCTTGGTTGGACATGTCGGCCACCGAGTGGATGGCCTCGGCCAGCATGGCTGATGACCGGGTGAGGGCGAACCCTACGAGTTTGGCCACCGCGAGCCCGGCGTTCGCGATCAGCGCGGCGATCACTGCCCGGGTGCCTCCGGATGCCGACATCGGGTCCTCCTGCTTCTCTCGATATCTCTCGGCCACGACGCTGACCGGTCCCGCGGGTGGTTCCACAGGCCGACGGGCCCGGATCGGTCCGTCGGGAAACCCGAGCGTAGTGTCGGNCTCCATGACGACCGTCTTTGCCAGCCTCGACGACCTCGCCCCGGCTGTAGGTACCCACCTGGGCCACAGCGACTGGGTCGAGATCAACCAGTCGCGTATCGACCAGTTCGCCGAATCCACCGGTGACCACCAGTGGATCCACGTTGACCCGCAGNGGGCGGCTGCNGGACCGTTCGGCTCCACCATCGCCCACGGCTANCTGACCCTGTCCATGACCAATCAGTTTCTGCCCGAGATCGTGCAGGTGGAGGGGATCTCNATGGGAGTCAACTACGGGGTCGACCGGGTGCGCTTCCCGGCGCCGGTGGTTGTCGGTTCACGGGTTCGGGGTGGAGCGGAACTGGTCCAGGTCGACGAGGTGTCCGGTGGGGTGCAGACCGTTATTCGGATCACCGTNGAGATNGAGGGGTCGGACCGACCGGCATGCGTGGTNGACAGTGTCAGCCGGTTTCTGCGCTGATCCGGTCTCAGGAGTTGCCGTNGCGNTCACGGCGAGCAGCGGGAGCACCACCGATAGCATCTCATCGTGGNTAAGCGGAAGCGTCGTCAANCACCTCTAGCGCCGCGGTCCGAGCCGCCCGTCCGCCCCGGGTTGTTGAGCCCCACGCGGANCGTNCCGGGNTCCATCGTCCGACCGCCTTACGCCGAGACCGGCGATCCGGGACCACCCACGTCGTCGAGTGTCCGGACGCCTGATGAGGTGGAGCGAATGCGCCGAGCTGGCGCGGCGGCCGCTGAGATCTTGCTGGAGGTTGGTCCCCACGTGGTTCCAGGCGTCACCACTGACCGGCTGGACGAGGTGGTTCATCAGGCCGCCATCGACAGGGGTGGCTATCCCAGCCCCTTGAATTATCGGGGCTACCCAAAGTCGGTGTGTACCTCGGTCAACGAGGTGATTTGTCACGGAATTCCTGACAGTCGGCCGTTGGCTGACGGAGACATCGTCAACGTGGACGTCACGATCTTCCTGGATGGGGTGCATGGGGATTCCTCGGTCACCCTGGCCGTGGGGGAGGTGTCGGACGCTGACCGGCGCTTGGTGATTGAGACCCGGCTGGCTATGGACGAGGGGATTGCTGCGGCCGGACCGGGCCGACCGGTGCACGCCATTGGAAGAGCCATCGAGCGGCACGCCCGCAAGCACGGACTTGGGGTGGTGCGCGAGTTCATCGGGCACGGCATCGGGACTGAGTTCCACAGTGGTCTGCAGATTCCGCACTACCACGACCCGCGGGCGTCGACCATCCTCGTCCCCGGCATGACGTTCACTATTGAACCGATGCTGACTCTGGGCGATCCGGCCTGTGGGATGTGGAACGACAACTGGACGGCCGTCACCCTTGATGGGCGCCGAACCGCCCAGTTCGAGCACACGTTGCTGGTGACCGACGAAGGGATCGAGTTGCTGACGGTGACGGCCGACGGGACGGTTCCTGCCGACGTGTTTGCCCTGGCCCCGGTCAGTGCTCTCTGACCCTCAGGTTCCTGAAAAGTGTCTTTTCTGGAATCGGGTCGGATCTGGAAACAGGTCAGTCCCGCCAGACGGCGGTGTCTTTCTTGGCCAATGCCACCCAGGTGTTACCTGGGCTGAGCCGGATCTCGGTCCCGTCGGCGGTGAAGGTCGCCGGCTGGTCGGCGTCGGGCCGTTGCCACTGTCCCCGGATGACATGGCCGTCGGTGAACACCCAGACGTCGCCGCTTCCAACGGTGATGGCCTCCGGGGACCGGAGGTCGGCCAGCGACCGGCCGTAGCGGATGAATTGGACGACCACGTTGGTCGGCGCCACCTGGACCCCATCGGCGTCGGAGTGGGCGCGGTCACCGTGGGTCCGCACCCATCCGGTGCCATTCCACGCGTAATCGACCTCGGTGAGGCCGAAGTCGACGGCCACTCCGCCGGCAGGTTCGGCCGATTCATGGAGTCCTTGGCCCGGGTAGCGGTACGCGAAGGGGGCCGGCGGGACGGCCGTTCGGTCCGCGTGGCGGGCCCACAGGCGGTCGGTACCGGTGAACAGGTTGTGGGGAGCCCGACGATTCTGGTCCCGCCAATAGTCCTCTTCGTGGGCGTCGAAGCCAGCGTCGACCAGCGGCGAATCCCGCAACTGGCTCTTCGTGCCTCGGTTAGCCCCCGAGTAGGCGAATAGCGGTCGGTCGAAGCCCTGGAGGAGTGGTGGGTCCGAGGTTCGTGCCGAGCGGACCGGACCGACGACGTCGGCCGACGTGGACTGGAACACGGCGACCAGTCGAGTCACGCCACCCTCCACGAGTTCCTCGTAGACCACGTCGGCCTGGTTAAGGCCGGCCTGGGGGTGGGCCCGGGTCACGTTGTCGATCTTGACGGCCAGTGCCGGGCGTGCAACGTCCGTGCCCTGGACCCCGGTCCACCGTCGGGTTACCGCCATGAGCTCGAAGGCGCGGATCTCTTCTTCCAATTCGGTGATGGTGACCTCCGCCTCGCTGATCACCACACGGGTGGCGGCGATGTCGGCGTGGATGGCCGGTTGCGAGTCGATCAGCCTGTCTCTGTCCTCCCGGGAGCCGTCCCGGCGGTCCACTGCCTGCGTGACGAGGGCCCGAAGGGCGGCTACCTCCTTGGCCGTGACCCGCATCTCGGCATCCACCAGTTCGATTCGACGCTGGGCCTCTCGGATCACCGAGTCGTAGAGCATTCGGTGTCGAACGCCCTCTAGCGCGGTGGATGTGAGCTGTGCCGACTGGGTGAGGACGTCGTTCAGCCGCTCGTCATTGCTGACGTACGCGTCGACGGCCATCGTCCGGTGCAGTGCTGTCGGCGCCTCCCTCGAGGCCAGGACCTCCACGAACCGGTCCGCGGTCAGTTCGATGCGGATGGGAAGAAGCCTTAACTCCCGGTCCTCTAAGCCAATGAGGCCTTCGGTGTCGGCGACCTCCTGGTCGAGGTCGGCCAGGCGGCGTTGCATCTCGGCGATGTGGTCATGACGCCCAGCGATGATGGATCGCTGGTCATCGATATCTTCGCGAAGAGCCCCGATCTCAGCGTCGTAGGGTCCGGCGACGGCTACCAGGGTGCCGGCAGCACCCAGGGACAAAATGGCGCCGATGACGATCGCCACCGGAACAGACCGGCGACGATGGGTGGCAGGCACGGCGCCGATCGTAGGGGGCACCATCCGCTGCATCGGGGCACCCTGGGTCCACTAGTGCCGGTCCCGACCGTCGATTTCGGGAACCGGTACTAGCGAGCCTGGCAGTTGGGGCACGAGGTGGTGGTGCGCTGATCCAACTCTCGAGAGATAAGCGGGGTGGCACACCGTCGACAGGGTCGCCCTGAGCGGCCGTAGCAGTCGAGCCGGAACTGATTCTGGCCCGTCGACCGGTCGGGTGTGCGGTAGTCCCGCAGTGTCGTGCCACCGTGGTCCAACGCCTCGGCTAGAACATCGCGAATGTGGCCCAATAGTGCTTCGGCCCGGGTGGGGCCTACCCGGCGGATACCCGGATTGATCCCCGCCCTCCACAAAGCCTCGTCGGCGTAGATGTTGCCGACCCCGGCGATCGGGCGTTGGGACAACAGGTGGGTCTTGACCCGGGACCGACTGGCCGCTAGAGCCCGGTGGAATCGGGGCCCGTCTAGCGCCGGGTCGAATGGTTCCGGGCCCAGATGGTGCAAGGTAGGAAGTGCTTGGTGATCGCCGGCCGAGACCACCGCGATGCGACCGAATCGGCGGATGTCACGGAACCACAGGGTCCGTCCATCGGCCAGGTCCCAGGAGGCCCGCTCGTAGGGGTCGCTGGGCGAGGTGTCGTCAACGTGCAGAGCACCGGTCATGCCCAGGTGCACGATCAGTTCCCGGCTGGGTGGCCCGCCGGGTGCCTGGCCGGGATCCAGTAGGCCCACGAGTAGGTACTTGCCTCGACGGTGGACATTGGCGACGGTCGACCCGATGGCCTCTAGAGCGGGGGCGAACTTGGGGGAACGGTGAGCGCGCGCGTCGATGATCTTGGCGTTACTGACCAGCGGCTCGAGTTGGCGGCGAACGGTCTCGACCTCCGGCAACTCGGGCATGGATCGACCGTACCGTCGGTGGGGCGGTCTAGTGGCGAGAGATGGGGCACCCCGGTCTCAACAGGTGGGTGGATTAGGTTGCTTACATGGTCACGGTCGCCGTGGTGAACCAGAAAGGTGGCGTGGGAAAGACCACGGTCGTCCTCGGACTGGCATCAGCCGCCTCAGCCCGCGGGACCGAGGTGCTGGTCGTCGACCTCGATCCGCAGGGCAACGCCACCACTGGCCTCGGGTTGTTCGATCCGGGTCCCGGGGTGGACGCAGTGCTGGACGAGGAGCGTCCAGGTGGCCTATCGACGGTGGTGGAGTCGGGGGGCTGGCCATCCGACATCGGTCCGACACCCCGAATTGCCGCGTCGTCGCCGGGGCTGTCGATCCGCGAACCACAGTTAGCTACCGATCCGCTGGGTGCACAGGACCGATTGGCCATTGCCATGCGGCCTCCGTTGCAGGCCGCCCCCGACGTTGGCCCACCTGGGCGCTCGGGTGCCGACGAGGATGATCGTCTGGTGCTGATTGACTGCCCTCCCTCATTGGGCCTGCTGACCGTGAATGCCCTGTTTGCCGCCGATGTGGCGCTCGTGGTGACCGAGCCGGGAGCATGGGCCGTGGACGGGGTGGGACGCATGCTGCAGACCATCGAACGCATCCGGATACGTCGCCCCAATGGACGACCTGAGGTGGTGGGGATCGCCGTGAACCGGTTGGGCCGCACTAGGGATGGGCGCTACTGGGACGAAGCGCTTCGGGAGGCGTATCCGGGCCAGTGCCTGCCGCCGGTGCACCTACGGGCTGCTGTGTCCGAGGCCGCTGCCCAGTCCATGCCCATCCACGCTCTGCGTCGACCTGGAGCGGCCGAGGCCGCTGCCGAGTTCGATGTGCTGTTGGATCGGTTGGCGCCGTTGACCAGGTCTGATGATCGAATGTCTGACGAATCAGGTTTCGAGCCGGATGTCGGATCGGACTCCGGCGGTGGCCACGAGTCACCCGTGGACGATGACGTGATGGGGCGGTCGGCCTGATGGCCGGTTACGACCCGCAGGCCCGGCGGCCTCGCCCCGCTCCTCCTGCCGCCAGTCCGGTCGACGGCCTATTGGATCAGGTGGATGAGAGGATCGACAACGGGGAACCGTTGGTGCCGTCTGAGGCTCCGGTCATCGGCCTGCCCCTCGACGGCACCGCCGATGACGTGACTCTCGAGCTCGCTGCCGAGGGGCTGCTGCCCTTCGAGACGCCACCGGTGGAGATGACCGACGAGCGTGCCGACCTGCTGCACCGCTTCGGNGTGNTGGCTGCCGTNGCCGCTTTGGTGCTNGTGCTGGTCGCCTTNCGTCGCCGACGCAGGGACGCCTGAACCCTCNGNCAGAGAGTCGTNCTGANAGTCCGTTAGAGGCNNAGNAGCGNCCGGGCGGGAGCATCTGCCCTCAACCGGCCTCTGCCTGCCCGGGATCGNACCTCGGATGCACCCTCGACGCAGTCCGCCACGTAGGGGCACCACCCGCAGAGGGGACCGACCTTGGTGTGAAACTCGTCATTAGTACACGCTCGCCCCACCTCGGTCCAGGTCTCGGAGAACCGAGATGCCGAACCGTCGAGTCCTTCATTGGTTACCGGTGTCTCCACGACTTTGTTCCCAAGGAAGTAGAGGCGGCCCCGGCTGGGTCGTTCGCCTCGCTGGTCCTCCACGGCAGCGGCGTAGAGCAGGACCTGATCGAGTTTCTCTGGGACGTCACCAGGGCGGGGTGCCTTGCCAGTCTTGTAGTCGGTCACCACCAGACCGTCACTAGCGGAGTCCAGGCGATCGACGATTCCAAAAAACGGCACGCCGCCCACGGTGGCCGAGACCTTGACCTCGGTGGCCTCGACTTCCACCTCGGTCGGATCTTCAAGTTCCCAGAGCTTCTCGATGGCCGTCCATCCCCGCCAGCGGAACTGTCGCTGGGTGGCGGCGTCAAGGCCGAGAGCGATGAAGTCGGCGTCGTCACGGGTTTCCGGCCAGGCGGTGGCTGCCAACTCCCGGGCACGGTCAATGGTGCGTTCTCCGGCCGGTTCCGAGCACAGCAACTCCAGTACCCGGTGCACGAAAGTACCCAGTAGGGCGGGTTCACCCGGCGGGTCGGGTCGCTTCTCCACGTAGCGGAAGTGCCAGCGACGTGGGCACTGTCGAAATAGTCCCGCAGATGAAACTGAAAATGAGCGGGGAGGGGTGGGCATGATGGTTCTAGACGTCGAGAGCAGTGGGATCGAGCAGGGTGCTGTTGGCGATGAGATAGTCGCGCCGCTTTGTGACATCGGAACCCATTAGTACGTCAAACAGCCGGGCAGCGGCTTTGGCCTCTTTGCCGTCCTCTATCGTGAGGCGTTTGAGGATCCGTGTCTCGGGATCCAGCGCGCACTCCGCCAACTCTTCGACGTTCATCTCACCGAGTCCCTTGAACCGGTTCCACTTCAGGTTCTCGACCTTGCGACCTCCCTTGTCCAGGGATGCGGTGATCTCATCACGTTCCTCGTCGCTGAACGCGCGGTGGATGGTGTCACCGACCCGCAGCGAGTACAGCGGTGGTTGCGCGGCAAAGACTCGGTTCTCGGTCAGCAGCGGCTGCATGTATTCGTGGATGAGGGTGAGCAGCAGGCATCGGATGTGGCTTCCGTCCACGTCGGCGTCGCACAGGATGACGATTCGGCCGTACCGGGCCGCATCAATGTCGAAGTCATCGCCGGAACCGGCGCCGATGGCGGTGAACAGGGCCTGAGCCTCGGCATTGTCGAGCACCTGCTTGAGCGTGGCCTTCCCAGCGTTCACCACCTTGCCCCGTAGGGGGAGGATGGCCGTGTTGGCCGAGTTCCGGCCTGCCTTGGCCGGACCTGCTGCCGAGTCACCCTCCACGATGATCAGCTCGGAGTCTGGGCCGTGGGTGCGACAGTCAGCCAACTTGTCCGGCATGCCAGTCGACCCCATGCTGGCGGCCTTCCGACGGGTCTCCAGCATCTGCTTGGAGGTGACCCGGTTGATCACGGCGTTGGTCAGCTTGTCGCGGACTGCATTGATATGGGTCTTGGGACCACCACCACCGAACCAGTCGGTGAGGCCTCGCTTGACAACCTCGTAGACGATCTTCTCGACGGCCGGGGTGCCTAGTTCCTGCTTGGTCTGGCCTCGGAACTGCGGTTCAGGAAACACGACCTTGAGGGCGGCGACCAGCCCCTCCTGCACGTCTTCCTTAACGGCTCGGTGTTTATTCTCCTTGGCCAGTTTGGCCAACTTTCTGGAGTCCTTAAGGAGGACGTCGTTGACAGCTCGAGTGAGGGCACGGTCGAAGCCGGCTGTGTGGGTGCCGCCCTGGCTGGTCGGAATGGTGTTGACGAACGACTCGACCCGGGGGTCGTAACCCTTGACCCAGCGGAGGG
Source organism: Acidimicrobiaceae bacterium (assembly GCA_002714485.1). Taxonomy (GTDB): domain Bacteria; phylum Actinomycetota; class Acidimicrobiia; order Acidimicrobiales; family MedAcidi-G1; genus UBA9410. The sequence goes on along the minus strand of PAXM01000025.1, from coordinate 13,632 downwards.
CTACCTCGACGGTGCACTCGCGGTCGACGTCTACCATCTTCCCGTCAACCGGCACCCGCTCGGTGAACTCCGAGATACCCGAAAGCGTGATGACCTCGCAGGCGTTGTCACCGACCGAGAGATGATCGACCAGGTCGGCCAGTCCTCCACGGGANACGAACTCGAACGGCTCGCCGCCANCNGCCCNCNTGTCAACCAANCGGACCTTCACNCCGGGCACCANGAAGCACGACTGCACGATCCGTTGGCGAATCTCATCGGCATCGATACGGGCATCAGCATCGAAGATCTCGCGATCCGGCCAGAAGCGGATCCGGGTGCCCGTCTTGTTCTTGGAGATCCGCTTCACCCGTGCGATGTCGTGACCCGGGGCGAATGCCGCACCCGAGAAGTGGCCGGCCACTCGCTCGCGAAACGCCAGTTCGTGGGTGTGCCCGTCCCGGTCAACTTGGGCCACCAACTTGGTGGACAGGGCGTTTACAACTGATGCACCCACGCCATGGAGCCCACCTGATGCTCCGTATGCACCGCCACCGAACTTGCCGCCGGCGTGCAACTCAGTGAGCACGACCTCCAGGGCAGAGACCTTTCGCTTGGCGTGGCGGTCGATGGGTATACCCCGCCCGTCGTCGGCGACCTCGACTGACTGGTCGCGGTGCAGCGTGACCTCGATCTTGCGGGCAAACCCGGCGGCGGCCTCGTCGACAGCGTTGTCGACNAANTCCCACACCAGGTGCATGAGCCCGGGTCCGCCGGTCCCTCCGATNTACATGCCGGGGCGTTTTCGAACAGCGTCCAGGCCCTCGAGGGTCTGAATGGCATCGGCGTCGTAGCCGTTACCCGACCCCTTGCCGGAGCCCTTGCCGGAGCCCTTTGCCGTCTTCTNCGATCCGGTGGCCACCGTCACCACCTTGCTGGCCCNATGGCCAGAATCTGGCGTTCCGAGGGCGCACTGACGAGGTCACGCTTGGTGGCTTCCAGCATCAGCGGCACAGGTGCTGGGTCGGGCTTCTTCGGGTCGGTGTCGCTGGCCATTANCGANAGAAGGCCGATNACCGGACCGACATNGGCCAGGGCGATTGATCCNCCGTCGGCAAGCCGGGAGACTCGAACGCCCACNCCACCGCGGCCCTTGGATTCCAATTCGGACAGTGGGGTGGCCTTAACGCAGGCGTCGTCGGTCACCGTTATTAGAGCGTCGTCGCCNATGACAGCCGCCCCAGCCACCACGGTGGCGCCGTCTCGTAGCTTCATCCCTGCCACCCCTGCNGCACCTCGCCCCTGCACGCTGATGCCTTCGGCGGCGGTGCGAAGCACCTGTCCGTCGGAGGCCACAAGGACCACGTCGGCTCCGTCCGGCACCGTGAAGGCTGCNGCAACCCGGTCNCCGGCCTTGAGCTTGATGAGGGTCTTCCCGCCGCGAGTCTCCCGGACTTCGTCGAGTGTGAGTCTCTTGGCGGAGCCCTGAGCGGTCACCACGAAGAGGTGTTCATCGCCGTCGGCCACCACAGTGTGGATCATCTCACCCCGGTTCGTGCCGAAGGCCTGAGCGGCGCCCGCTCCCCGTGTTCGACCCTCACCATCGGCCAGTTCGGCCGACAGGGCCTGCAGCGCCCGCCCGTCCGAGGTGACGGCGGTGACTGTGGCGGTAGTGCGGGTCAGCACCTGGGCCACCAGCACATCGTGGCGGCCCGGGGTGGCTCGCTTCGCCCCCTCGGCAGGCAGGCGGCCGACATGGCCGGAGGTCGATAGCGTGACCACGCAGGGCTCGTCGGCCACGTCGTCGGCCACCTCNACGGCCTCGAAAACCGGNAGGTCGTCGGNGTGCACGATCTCGGTTCGTCGTTCCCGACCGAACTGTTCGACGGCCTCTCCCAGTTCGGCGAGCACCAGCGTGCGCTGGCGCTTTTCAGAGTCNAGGAGNTGCGTGTGGCCGGCGATCGCTGANTCGAGTTCGGCCTGTTCCTCTTCNAGNCGGCGTACCTCCAACGCGGTGAGGCGCTTTAGCGGCATGTCCAGNATGTGATCGGTCTGGATCCGGCTCAGCGAGAAGCGCTCCATCAAGGCATCGCGAGCGGTNGCNGTNTCCTCCGAGCCTCGGATAATGACCACCACTTCGTCGATGGCCTCAAGCGCCACGAGCAGCCCGGCCACGANGTGCAGTCGTTCNTCAGCGCGTTCCCTGCGGAANCGGGTACGNCGCACCACGATCTCGAGGCGGTGGTCGATGTAATGGCGGCACAGGTCGTACAGCCCGACCGTTCGAGGTTCACCGTCGACTAGAACGACGTTGTTGATACCGAACGACTCTTCCATCGGGGTCAGGCGGTACAGCTCGCCGAGTACGGCCTGNGGGTTGTGGCCAGGCTTGACCATGATCTGGAGTCGAAGCCCNGTGTGGCGGTCAGAGAGGTTCTTGAANTCAGCGATNCCAGCCACCTTCCCNGCCTCGTTCAACTCCTTCAGNTTGCCGATGACCCGTTCGGGTCCAACGAGNTACGGCAGTTCGTTGACCACNATGGCNTGGCGGCCCCGACCGATGTCCTCTATGTCGGCCCGGGCACGGATNCGGATNGAGCCGCGNCCGGTCTCGTAGGCATCGCGAATTCCGTCGTCCACCACGATCCCACCGCTGGGGAAGTCCGGGCCCGGCAGGGCAGCTAGCAACTCGTCGATGGTTGGCTTGGGGCGTCGCTTGGTCATCACGAGGGTGACTGCGGCGTGGACCTCGGCCAGATTGTGCGTGGGCATGTTGGTGGCCATGCCCACGGCGATGCCCGTGCTGCCGTTCAATAGCAGGTTCGGCAGGAGTGCCGGCAGATGAATTGGTTCGTCAGCTTCACCGTCGTAGGTAGAACGGAAAGGCACAGTGTCCTCGTCTAGCTCGCGCACCATGGCCATAGCGGCCTCGCTCAGACGGCACTCGGTATAGCGGGGTGCTGCAGGCGGATCGTCCAGGGATCCGAAGTTGCCCTGTGGGTCAATCAGGGTCATGCCACGTGAGAATGGTTGGCCCATGCGTACNAGGGCGTCGTAGATGGCGGCGTCGCCGTGCGGGTGATAGCGGCCCATGGTGTCGCCGACTACCCGGGCGCTCTTGCGGTGCGGGGTGTCGGGACGGACACCCATCCGGAGCATTGAGTACAGAATCCGACGTTGTACCGGCTTGAGGCCGTCGCGGATGTCGGGGATGGCCCGGGAGGTGATGACCGAAAGGGAGTAGGCGAGGAAGGACTCCTTTAATTCCTGCTCGACGGAGACGTCAACGACCTCGCGGGCGTAGTCCATTTCGTCGGGGATGAGTTTCTGCTGCTTGGCCATGGTGCAGTTCCGGTACTCGTGCGTTGGGGTCGACAGGCATTCTGTTGCCGGGGTGTGACAGGGGTTCGGGNCCCGTCGGGGCGACCGTACAGGCGCGGATCCGGCGGGTCGCGGCAGGTGGCGTGACGGGTGGGTCAGCCGCGGAAGCGGCAGCGGGTGACNCCGGTGACGAGTTCGTCGAGGGCNTCCAGCAGGTCCGACCCACCGACCGATCGCAGTCGGGCGGCCTCTCCNGCCGTCCACGGGTGGTCGATNTGGTCCGGGGTCAGGCCTGCCTCGCACCAGGTCTCNCCGACCATCCGAAGGGCGTGGTCCACTCCCGGGTCTCCGCAGGCCACTAGNAGNTCACCGGCCTCGTCGGCGTTCAGGCCNGGTGGCGAGTCGGCCTGAGCNGAGAACGTTCCCATTCGNAAGCGGAGAGCCTCCGTGGCGATGCGGGCNTGGTTCATCGCTCNTAAAATTACNGTTNNGACGACCNCTANCCGGGGATGGGCTGAGGTCGGTCAGCGNATGCCGGGCGGACAGCAGGTCGACAGACACTCCGGCTGTGGTACGGCCGGCGAGTGCTTNGGAAATGACCGCTCTAGAAACAGGTCCACAACCATTTCTACGAACCGGTCATCGTCATCGACCGCTCCNGCCCGCTGGAAGGCCACTCCGGACNGTTCGGCGCGTCCGGCTGCCTCAATGTCGAGGTCCCAGGCGATCTCGAAGTTNTCCACTGGAAAGCCGATAGGCGAGACCACCACGGCATCCACCCCNGCGGCNGCCAGGGCCTCAATCCGGTCGCCCACNTCGGGTTCCAGCCACGGGACCTGAGGTGGTCCACTGCGGGACTGCCAGACCACCTCCCGGTCGTGGCGGCCATCGGGGTCGACCCGTTCGGCAACCAGGCGGGCNACCTCGTGGAGTTGTTCAACGTAGTCGCAGGTGGCTGCGAGGGCGCTGGGGATGCTGTGGGCCGAGAACAGAAAGTGGGCCCGGTCCCGTTGCGCAACCGAAAGGCGGTCGAGTGCCTCGGCCAGACGGTCGGCGGCCGGCTCTATCAGCCCCGGGTGGTCGTGGTGGCTGCCGACCCGGTCGATGGTCGGGGCGCCGGGTCCTACAGCGGTNCGGGCGGTCTCCAAGTCTTCGGTGTANTGCCGGCANGTGCTGTACGAGGCGTANGGNGAGGCCACCCAAGCCAGAGCGCGGCGGACGCCAGCGNCGCGCATTTCCGCNATCGTGTCNGGTAGGAGTGGGTTGGCGTTGCGGTTNCCCCAGAAGACCGGCACAGCAACNGCACTGTCNGATTCCTGTTGGGTCGTTNGGTANTCAGCCAGCCGAGCNGCTAGCCGGGTNGCTACCGCGCCCTGCAGTGAACGGAGGCGTCCATTCAACGGTGAGCGACCGCCGACGGAGTTNTAGCGATCGGCTACTTCGGCCAGNCGGTCAGGTGGGATGNNNCGNCCGGCNGTCACCCGGGCCAGAAACGGGGCAACGTCGTCGATGGACTCCGGCCCCCCGAAGGCCACNAGGAGGAGAGCGTCGTATCGGCCCGCGGGNCTCGCGGAAGGAGAGTTTGGTNGATCAGTCATGACGACGTCCGGNACGGAANTGGGTCGNCTCNTGCCTCAGCTCTCCACGTTGAAGTGGGAGAGGTCCTCGGCGAGCCCGGACCGGATAGCGGCCGCTATAGGCCCACGGGTGGTGACCCGCGTGCGCTCCAGTGCACCACGTCCGACCCCGCCGGCCACCCGGGCCTGGGCCACGGCGACGTCGAGGACGTCCTCACCGTCCACGATCTCGTCTAGGAAGCCCACGTCGACAGCAGTTTCAGGGTCGTACATCTGGCCGAGCGTGGCCCTGGCCACATGTCGCTTGGACAGGCGGTCTCGCATGAGTTCGGTGGCGAAGAAGGGGAGAGGCATTCCGATGGTGAGTTCTGGCATCCCGATCTTGAATTCACCAGCTGTCCCGATCCGGAGGTCCGATGACATCAGAATGATGGCGCCCGCCGCGATGGCATGGCCCGTGCAGGCGGCGACCACCGGCCGGGGGAACTCGTAGATCCTCAGGAACAGGTCNACGCCGGAGGACAGCATCTCGCGCGGCCCGTCGCCGCCTGCCTTCATNACCGAGAGGTCGAAGCCNGCCGAGANNCGCCCCGGGCGACCAGCCACCACCAGGGCGTCGGCACCGGCATTCGCNACCTCGTCGAGGCGTCCNAGGAGGGCTCCGATCATTTCNTGGCCCAGNGCGTTGGCNTTTCCATCGTCCATNGTGACCACGGCAACCCCGTCGTCGATTGTCAGTGTGGTGAAGTCGTCCATGGGCGCCGAACCTATCCTTGGTCCGCTCTTCAACCCGGTTTGGGACGGGTGCGATGTGTTTCCGGGGCCGTGGNACTGCCGGTACGATGGCCTCATGAGCGACATCCTCACCGCTGATCAGGTCATGGACGTCACGGACGGAGCGCTGGCCAAGGTGCTAGAGGTCCGCGATTCCCAGGATGACGGAGATGACCCCACGACGTTGGCCCTCCTAATCGACGTGACGGGCGTGTCGGGCGTGGACTACGTCTACGACCTGGCTTTCGTGCCCATCGTCGAACTGCCCGGGGACTGCCACCATTGGACCGTCGATGCCGAGGCTGGTGCGACGCTGGACATGGCNGTGGGTGACGAGAGNCGATCCAAGCTGGCCGGCGCCACCCTTGACCTGCCNAGCAACCCGGTNCAGGGCGGGCTGGTGATCCGTAATCCGAACCGCCCCAATCCGTTGGGCGACGTCGGCGAATTGGACCTCACCGGTGAGGTGCCCGAGCGCATCGAGCAACTCTTGACGGCGAGTATCAACCCGATGCTGGCCTCGCATGGTGGCTTCGCCACGCTCGTCGGGGTGGATGACCACACGGCGTACGTGACGATGGGTGGTGGCTGTCAGGGGTGCTCGATGAGTCAGGCCACCCTGACTGAGGGCATCCAGCGGGCCATTGTGGAGGCCGTGCCGGAGATCACCGAGGTCGTCGATGCCACCGACCACTCGGCCGGGGACAATCCCTTCTACTCCTGACGCCCCTGCTTAAGGCGGGTTCGCACNGTGGNGGCNACGCCGGGGCCGTCCAGTCCGAACGAGGCCAGCAGCGAGTCGGCAGTTCCNTGTGCGTGGTGGGCCACCGGCACGCCCAGCACCGAGACANTNGGTGCTGCTGGNCNGGACGCTAGGGCGTCCAGCACACCTGATCCGAAGCCACCTTCGCGGAAGCCGTCCTCNACGGTGACCACCAGTCNGTGGTTGGCCGCGTCTTCCAGCATCGCCTCGTCCAGNGGACGGATGCACCGGGGGTCCCACACGGNGGCTTCNATGCCCTCGGCGGCGAGTTCGGTGGCGGCGGCCGATGCAGCGGCCAGCATCTTCCCGGCGCCCAGTAGGCAGACGCTCCCGTCGCCGGTGCGAACCTGTCGGGCGGCNAGNCCGCGNCCCACCTCGTCCCAGGCCACATGGGGGGCNGGGCTCTTGGACCACCGGATGGCCACNGGTCCGTCGGTGACNGCCATGGCGTCGTCGAACATCTGCTGCAGNTCCTGATACGACGACGGTGCTAGCACCGTCATGCCCGGNACCTTGGACAGCAGCACCATGTCCAGTACCCCATGGTGGGACGGGCCGTCGTCGCCGGTGATGCCCGCCCGATCCAGGCAGAACACCACGGGCAGCCCATGGAGGCTGACATCCAGATTGGTCTGGTCGAAGGCTCGACTCAGGAAGGTGGCGTAGAGGGCGACCACCGGACGGAGGCCACCCATGGCCATGCCGGCCGCAGCTGTGACCGCATGCTGCTCGGCGATGCCCACGTCGAAGCATCGCTCGGGAAACCGGTCGCGGAAGGGGAGTAGTCCGGTGGAGTCGGGCATGGCTGCTGTGATGGCCACCACTTCGGGTTGGGACTCGGCTGCTTTGATCAACGACTCAGTGAACGCCTCCGTATAACTGCCGGGCTTGACTCCACCCGTATCGTGCATGTGCTTGATTGGGTCTTGTTCGGCGGGGGCGTGGCCTCGTCCCTTCTGGGTCAGGACGTGAATCACCACCGGGCCCTCGAATTCCGCCGCGTTGGTCAGGGCATCCTCCATCTCGGCGATGTCATGGCCGTCGAACGGGCCGAGATAGTGAACCCCGAGCGCTTCGAAGAATGCCGTCGGTTCGAACATCTCCCGCAGGGCCGCCTTGGTGGCACTGATGCCTCGCTCGACCAGTTCACCCACCCACGGCAACCGCTCGGCCAGGTCCGCGAGGTGGCGTTGGCGCCGCATGTATTTCGGGTTGGAGCGGATCCGGATCAGGCTCTCGGACAGGCGCCCGACGGTCGGTGCGTAGGACCGGCCGTTGTCGTTGAGGACTACGGTGACCGGCAGGCCGCTGTGGCCAAGGTTGTTGAGCCCCTCAAACGCCATGCCGCCGGTCATCGATCCGTCGCCGATTACCGCCACCACACGACCCCGGTTGCCGGTAGCGGCCCGTGCGGTGGCAAGCCCGTGGGCGTAAGAGAGGACGGTCGAGGCGTGGGAGTTCTCGATCCAGTCGTGGGCCGACTCGTCCCTGGAGGGGTAGCCCGACAGTAGGCCGGCCTGGCGGAGCCCTCCAAAGTTGGCGGCTCGGCCGGTCAACAGCTTGTGGACGTAGGTCTGGTGTCCGGTGTCAAAGAGGATGGCGTCCCGTGGGCTGTCAAAGACCCGATGAAGGGCCAACGTGAGCTCAACGGCGCCCAGGTTCGACCCCAGGTGGCCGCCGGTGCGGTCCACGGTGTCGATGATGCGTTGGCGGAGTTCATCGGCGAGCGCGACCAGTTCTTCGGGGTTGAGATCGCGAAGGTCTACGGGAGATCGCAGGGCATCAAGGCGCACGACTGAAAACGCTATCGCGGGTTGACGGAGGCCTGTCAGCGGGAGGCGGGTCGGTGAAGGGCGGCCCATGCCCGTACCAGCACCCCAGCCAGTAGCGAGCCAGCACCGAGGACTACGAGGCCTCCGACTGCGTCTAGCCAGAAGTGGTTCCCGGTCACGATGACGGCGAACAGCGTGGCGACCGGGTAGGCGGCCACCAGCACACGGGCCGTCCGGTTGCGGACGATGGGCCAGAGGACCAGTGCGGACCACGCGGCCCACGCGAAGTGGAGGCTCGGCATCGCTGCGTACTGGTTGCTGACGCTCTGCATGGTTCCCGAGTCGAAGGACCACAGGCCGCCAACGTCGGTCACCGTGTCCACGTAGGGATACAGAGTGGCCAAGCAGCCCCCGAACTCGCCGCAGTCCGACAACAGGCGGGGTGGCATGAGCGGGAACAGGGAGAAGCCAACGAGAGCCAGTCCAGTGGTGCAGAGGAAGGTCGATCGGTGACGGGCGTACAGATGAGGAAACCGCCGGTACACCCACACGAGGGCGAACACCGTCACCGCGAAGTGGAATGTCCCATAGAAGAGGTTCCAGAACTGGATGAACCACCGGTGGTCCACGAACGCCTGTTGGAGATCGAGTTCTAGGTATAGCCCGATCGACCGTTCTAGGTCGATGATCCGTTCAGCGTTGGCGAGGGCATCGGCCGCCGAGATTGACTCGGATCCGAAGAGGTTTCGGATCGTTGAGTAGACGACGTAGAAGCCCAGGACCAGCAGGACCTCGACCCACCAGCGGAGACCGCTGCCCGGTCCGGCGTCCCGCCGTGAGAAACGGTCCCGTGAGGCCACTTGGACCTCGGGATCGAGTGGCCTCCGAATGCCACTCGCCGGTTCAGGACCCACCTGCATGGTTCAGGTGGCGTCTNCNTCGACCCGGTCGAGGAANCGTTGGGTCTCAACCANCACGCGGATGATGGTGGCTGTGGCCACCACNGNGTCGCCCACCGTCGCTGACGCTCCGAAGGTAAGGCGTCGNCCCTCGACCCTCTCCANCACCGCNTCGGCGGTCACGCCGNCGCCCGGCGCCGATGGGGCTANGTGGTCGACGTGGATGCGCATGCCGACGCTCGTNTCGCCGTCGGCCAGCGAACCGTCNAGTGCCTNGACGGTGGCCTCCTCNATCAGAGCCACCAGNCGTGGGGTACCCAGAACCGGCACTTCGCCGGAGCGNAGGGCGACCGCCGTGTCGGCGTCGGTAATGGTGTGGGTGGCACNANCGCGCAACCCGGGCATCGGGGGCACAGCGGTACCCTACGCATCCACCCGGACCCGACCGGAACACCGGCCAGAACCGGATCAGAAGATTAGGAGNGTGATGGTGGTCGACGACGACGGTTCTTCGATGGGTATGGACCCCGGGCTNCTGGAGTCGGAGTTGNTGGCCGACACCCTGTCGGTNGCCATGAGCACGGGGGGCGAGTTTGCCGANGTTTTCGTGGAGGANCGCCGTTCCACCTCGGCGGTACTTGATGACGGNCGGATCGAGGAGTTGTCCAGCGGCCGCGACCGAGGCGCNGGNATCCGGGTCATATTGGGGGAGACCACGGGGTTCGCTCACACCGCCGACTTGTCGCCCGTCGGTCTACGGGCCGCAGCCGAGGCGGCATCGGCAGCTGCCCGNTCGGGCGGCGGCGGTGTGAANNNGGTTGCTCTCGATGGGCCNTCGGGNCCGCCNCCNGCTGTCGTGTCGGTGCTGCCGGCTGANGTTCCCAAGGCCCGTAAGGTGGCGCTCTTGCAGCGTGCGGACGCGGCCGCTCGCTCGACCGACGGTGCCATTAGTCAGGTGTCAGCACGGTACGGGGATNNCCAGCGCCGGATCCAGNTCGCCAACAGCGAGGGCCTACTGACAGGTGACCGCCAGATTCGAACCTTGTTCTCGGTGTCGTGCGTTGCCGCCGGCGACATTGGCCTGCAGACCGGTCGCGAGTCGGTCGGGCACACCGTGGGATTTGAGTTGTTTGACCGTGTGGACGTGGATGACCTGGCCCGGCGGGCCGCAGGTCGGGCGATCACCAAGTTGGCGGCTGTGCCGGCCCCCAGCGGCGAGATGCCGGTGGTGGTCGGCCCCGGCGGTGGTGGGGTGCTCTTCCACGAGGCCTGCGGCCACGGTCTGGAGGCCGACCTAGTGGCCAAGTCGGCTTCGGTTTTCGCCGGTCGGAGGGGCGAGATGGTGGCAACTCCGACGGTCAGTCTGATTGACGACGGCACCATGGTCGGCGAATGGGGCTGCTTTGCTGTCGACGATGAGGGTCGTCCCGCCCGACGCAACGTACTGATTGAGGACGGGGTCCTCACCGACTACATGTGGGACCGCTTACGTGCCCGTCGGGAGGGCCGGGAAGGGTCGGGCAACGGTCGTCGCCAGAGCTACCGGCACCTACCCATGGTGCGGATGACCAACACCTACCTGGAGGGCGGGGTCGACGACCCCGAGGCCATCGTGGCTGGGACCGACTACGGGGTGTACGTGTCGCAATTGGGTGGCGGCCAGGTCAACACGGCTACCGGGGACTTCGTGTTCGGCATGACCGAGGCCTACCTGATCGAGAACGGTCGCCTCACTGCTCCAATCCGAGAGGGAAACCTGATCGGAAACGGGCCCGAAGCCCTTCTGGCCATCGATGCCATCGCCGGCGACTTCGCCATGGGATCGCCGGGGACGTGCGGCAAGGATGGGCAGGGCGTGCCGGTGGGCGACGGGACCCCGACACTGCGCGTGGCCCGACTCACCGTCGGCGGGACGGCGGCCTGACGTGCCCGGAGCGCGAGACGACGAGGCAGGCCTGTTGTCCATCGCAGAGAGCGTTGTGGCCATGGCAGCGCCGGGGGAAGACATCGAGGTTGTGGTCGTCCATGAGCGTGAAACTGAGGTTCGGGCTTACGAGGGCGAGATCGAGTCGTTGATCTCGTCGGAGTCTCGGGGGATTGGGGTACGCGTGGTGCGAAACGGTCGGCAGGGCTTTGCCTACGCCGGAACCCTGGATGCCGATGCGCTGGTCGAGGTGATCGGNGANGCCCGGGACAACGTGGAGTTCGCGACCCCGGACGAACACTGTGCCGTGGCCGAACCCGACGGGGTGCCCGCCGCGGAGNTGGACCTGTACCGACCGGCNNTGGTNGACCACNCGGCNGAGGAAAAGGTGGCCATAGCTCTNGAGTTGGAGCGGCTCACCCGGTTGGCCGANNCGCGGATCAGNGGNGTTGAGACCGCCGAGTACGGCGACTCAGTGTCGGCCAGTGCCGTGGCCACNACGACGGGNATCCGGTCCACTAGTCGGGAGACGGGTTGCTTTCTTTCGGCACATGCACTGGCCGAGCAGGATGGCGAAACCCAGACCGGTTTCGGATTCTCGCTGGGCCGGGAACCGGGTGACCTGGATGTCGCCAAGGCGGCNGCCGAGGCTGCCGAGCGGTCCACCCGCATGCTGGGAGCGGTCAAGCCCGCTTCGGGACGCATTGCTGTGGTGCTCGATCCATGGGTGAGTGCCCAGTTCCTCGGGATCGTGGCCGGAACTCTGAATGGAGAGTCTGTCCAGAAGGGCCGGTCGTTGTTCGCTGATCGGTTGGGCCAGGAGGTGGCCTCGCCGCTGTTGACTCTGGTGGACGATCCGACCGACCCGGCGGCTACCTCGGCCACCGCCACAGATGGTGAGGGCCTTGCTACCCGTCGCAACGTGCTGCTCGACGGTGGGCGGCTTGAACGGTTCGTGCACAACAGCCAGACCGCTCGTCGGGCNGGAACCGTGTCAACNGGTTCAGCTGTGCGCGGNTACTCCTCTACNCCAGGCGTNGGGGTGCGGGCCGTGTCGGTGCTGGGTGGCGACCGGACGCCTGCGCAACTCGTNTCAGAGATCGNCGACGGNGTCCTCGTACAGGGGGTCAGTGGTCTGCACTCGGGNGTTAACCCGGTTAGTGGGGACTTCTCGACCGGGGCCGAGGGCCTGCGGATCCGGGGCGGTGAGCTGGCCGAGCCGATTCGAGAGTTCACTATTGCCTCCACCCTCCAGAAGATGCTCACCGACCTGGTGGCCATCGGTGACGACGTCCAGTGGTTGCCCATGCGGGCGGCCGGTGTCACCNTGGTCATCGGCGAGNTGACGGTGTCAGGGGTNTAGGGCCGGGGGCCCGACCGATCNATGTCGATCCTGCACGCCATCGTGTTGGGCCTGGTGCAAGGCCTGACCGAGTTCTTGCCCGTGTCATCCAGCGNGCACCTCGAGATCGTGCCGTGGTTGTTCGGTTGGGAGGACTTTGGCAGCGATGTTCGTCTGGAGAATGCCTTTGACGTNGCCCTCCACCTGGGCACTCTCATGGGGGTGATGTACTACTTGCGGTCCGATGTGGTCCGGTNCCTTCGTGCCGGATGGGGTTGGTTGCGCTCCGGGGTGGGCACCGCTCCGACAGGTGACGCCCGGACNTCNTGCCTGCTNGCCGTCACGGCGGTGCCCACTGGGATCATGGGNTTGCTGGTGGTGGCGATGACCGGCGACCTCGGTGGTCGAACCTGGCTGGTGGCNACCTGCTTNATCGTGTTCGGTGTGCTGNTATGGGTCGCCGACCGTCGCGATGACCGTGACGGGCGAGGGATGGTTGACCTGTCGTTCTCGAATGCTGTGGTGCTCGGCNTGGCTCAGGGGCTTGCTTTTCAGCCNGGGGTCTCCCGTTCCGGGGTGACCCTTAGCGTGGCCCGAACCCTCCGGGTGGAGCGCACCGAGGCGGCCCGTCTGGTGTTCCTNATGAGCCTGCCGGTCATCGCCGGTGCCGGTCTGCTCTCGGCGGCCGACGTGACGGTCCCCGCCGGCTGGTGGCCGCCCTTCATCGTCGGGATGGTNGCCGCAGCGGTGAGCGGCTGGTTGGCGGTTCACCTCCTGCTGAGACTGTTGGCNCGGACCGGGCTCGGGGGCTTCGCTGCCTACAGGGTGGTGCTCGGGTTCGGCGTCCTCACTCTGTTGGCCACCGGTGTCCGCTGAGCCGGCGGCTNGGGCGGGTTCCCCGCTGCTGGTTTAGTTACTGGTGGCGGTATGGGTACCAGCGGGGGGATGAACGAGGTTGCCCAAGCCGAGCGCCCCGGCCACCACCAATCCATGCCTCGGTGGGTGGCTCAGGAGTCGGCGGTAGGCGGTAGTNCNGGACACGGGCCCCTCCCGAGGGTGGGTGGCGCCGTGAGCGGAGCAGGAAGGGGAGGCGGGATGCCAGGTCAGGCTGAGCTGGAGGCCTTCGGGGTTGACGAAGTGGACCCGTTATCACCACCGGTCCCATCTGAAGACGTGCCACTGGAGGAGGACGAGCACTCGCCTGAGCTTTTCGTCGATGACCCGGAGTCCGAGGACCCGGGGGTGGACTTCTCAGGCGTTGAGTTCTCGGAATCCGACGTG
>PAXM01000054.1 GCA_002714485.1 Acidimicrobiaceae bacterium | reverse complement strand
GGTGAAGGGTTTTTCCCGTTCAACAGCACGGATCCGGAAATACGGGAGTGTCTTGTTGAGATATTCGGACAGGCTCTCTATACAGAGCTAAACACCCGGCCACCGAGCCCATCAGAGGGCGCAGCCATGGGACCCTGCCTGGCTCCCTCAGGAATGGACTCTGTGGAACCAGTGCCAGACCAGGCATCGGATGGAGGAGCTTCAGGTGAAGGGTTTTTCCCGTTCAACAGCACGGATCCGGAAATACGGGAGTGTCTTGTTGAGATATTCGGACAGGCTCTCTATGCAGAGTTAAACACCCGGCCACCGAGCCCATCAGAGGGCGCAGCCATGGGACCCTGCCTGGCTCCCTCAGGCGCCGAGGGGTCAGGGCCGGACGGCTCGATTTACCAACCGGATTCTGGATCAATCGTCGACTGTGATTTAGGTACCCCGTCGTCGCCGGGCCTGGGATGGGTCATCGAAAACGAGGGGGTACTCGATTATCGGGGTCTTGGCCATTCTCCCGGCCGCAACATTGGGGGCGCCTCAGACCCGCGCGTAGTCCAACTCGACGATGGCCGGTACCGCATGTACTTCGCCCAACCAGGCGAATACGGAACCGGGGCAGCAATCAGTTCGGATGGAATCAACTGGTCAGTCGAGGACCCCAAAGTGCTTCCGGTTCACTTTGGGCAGGTTTCCTTGCTGCGGTTAGCCAATGGATCTTGGAGGCTTTTTTCGGCATCGGGGATACCGGACCAAGCTGAGGAACGGGTGGTCTTCAGTTTCATCAGCGACGACGGTCTGTCCTTCGTCCAGGAGGATGGCTACCGGATTACAGAACAGGACTTTCCCTACGGTGATATCGGGAGCGCCTTCGTGATCCGGGAACCCGAGGGTGGCTACCGGATGTATCTAACAGCAGTCCCTGAAGGCGAAACCAGCGGCCAGCCGGGTGGGAATACGAAGGCCTGGCTGGTGAGTGCCACCTCGACGGACATGATCACATGGAGTGCTGATCCGTCGTTCGTGATTGAAGATCCAGATGGTCTTGATTGGACAGGGGTCGACGTCATGCATCCATGGGTGGGGATCAACGACGCTGGACTTGTTGAGCTTTACAGCGGGCTTGGTGGACCGGCGACAAAGAGAACCAGTGTTGATGGTCGAACTTTTTCGGACCCTGAGCACCTTCCCTTCATAGGTGCGGACTACCACGTCGAATACCTATCCAACGGCGAATCTCGCCTCTACTCCAGTGCGGGAACCATGGATGCTGGAGGCGATATCCGAATCCTCCGGAGCACTGAGGTTTCGTGGGATGTCGATTTTGTTGTTGGAGGCTTTCAGAGAATGGACGCCTCCGATCCAGATTCACTGGTCTTCGTCCTGGAGGTTTGCGTCAAGGGTTCGTCATCAAGACCTCTAGAGATCCAACTATTCACCGGTGCAGGCCCCTTTGCGATTGGTGAACGAGACCACGGACTTGAAATGAGCGCCCTCAGCGTTCGATCCGACTACCCGCCTTTCCAGTCCACTGTTTCCATCCCCGAGGGGGAAGATTCACGTTGGTTCTCCGGTGGGCAAGGAGTCGAAACACTCGTACGCGTTTCCGATGGTGTCGCGATGAAAGAGTGGATGGTTCTAACTCTTGCCGGAGGGCAGGCCGAGTGAGCCGTCTGCTCGCCGGGACCCCTTAGGCGTCGGTAGCTTCAATTAGCAGGGCTTCTGCGGTCCGTCGCCCCGAGACCAGTGCACCCTGAATCGAAGGTGTGTCCCGGTGGTCGCCACAGACGAAGAGGTCGGAGCCGAGTTGGATCCGGCGCCTCATGGGGGTTCCAACCTCGAAACCCGGCTGTCCGTGGGCGATCGTGTAAGTACGAAGGTGTTCCCAGTCGTCCACCTCGTCGCCAAACCATCGCCGCATCTGTGGCAGCACGAGATCTGCACAGTCGGGCTCGTAACGGCCCGGCATTACGGTCGCGATGAGCGAGCGGTGGTCCGGCGAATAGCCCGGGGCGACGTTGGTCATCACGGCGACGTTCCTGGCTGGTCCGTCAAGGTCTCCGTCCAGAAGAATTGCTCGACTGTTCGTCGGCGCTCCCGGTGCGGTGAAGTAGGAGCAGGACTGCGGTCGAGATCTTGGCCCGGAAACCTCCAGCAGGTTTGCTGCAGTCGGCCCGTCGGTCGCCACGACAATCTGTCCGGGCTGGTACACGTCGCCGGTCTTTGTCCATATGGTCTTTCCTTCTAGACGTTCGACCGCACACGAGGTTCTGATCGACCCTGCCGGCAGGGCGTCGGCCATCTGGTGGGCTAACTGTCCCATGCCTGCTGCCGGAACAGCAGCCGAATTGGCGAAGAGCGTTCGCAGGACCAGAAACCCCAAGCGACTGGAGCCCTCCAGGCCAACGGTCAATTGGATCCCCGAGAGCAATGGGTTAAAGAAGCGATCGATCGCCCGTCTTGAGAATCCCATTTTGTGCAAGTTGACTTCGAGGGAGGTGTCGGCCTCGTGGACGTGGGAGGTGGCCGTCATCCGAGCCAGGTGGTGCCTGAGCTTTAGGAGCAGAAACTTGTCACGCACTGTCAGTGATGAGGCGAGCAGGGTTGCCGGAACGGCGGTGGGTCTCCTGAACGGGTCGGCCAGCCAGTCGGGATTCCCGTTTCGATAGACCACTGCACCGGGTTCGAAGTGCCGGAGATCGAGGGCGTCAAGATCGAGATGGCGTTCCAGTTCCGGATAGGCGGTCAGTAAGACCTGGAATCCGCGATCGAGTTGAAAGCCCTCGACTAGATCAGTCCGCACGCGGCCCCCGACATCGTCCGATGCTTCGAGGAGGAGCACTTCCTGGCCGTTCCGGATGAGCGTGGAGGCAGCGGCCAGGCCGGCAAGCCCACCCCCAATCACGAGGACCTGAGGACTCGAACCGCTCATGGGCAACTTGATCAGAGACCTGTTCTGCGCGGGGTCCAACCCTTATCTCTGTGGACGCTGGGTTCCGCCTTGCTGAAGGCTGTAGGTATGTGATGCAAGGATCTGGTCCGCTGGATCGGTTGTTGCCGGCCGGATGGGAGAAGTGTTGCTACAGGGCTCGAATTGCCAACAGGGTCAGCAGAATCGCTCGGCCTGATCATGCTGATGTTCGTATCCAGTTGGAGAGAACCAGTCGCTGGGTGACGGGACCTGTTTGTCCAGCCGCCATTTTGGCATGGAGAGGTCCAGGAGGCCATCGATGACCTTTCCGCGCCCCACTTTGGAGCCATCTAGGGAGGAGAGCAGCGCACCGGCCGTTTCCTTGATCTGGGATTCTCTCTGAATGGTCTGCGTAATCATTGCCTTTCTCCTTTCTCGTCGGTGGCTGGGGGTCCTGGGATACACGACTCACCGCAGAGTGCATCGAAGCGGTAGCGGTTCTTGGCAACGAGGCGGTATGCCATGCGACAGGCACCGGATAAGAAGGGCAGGGCTCCCAAACGGGCCAGCGACCGCCACGGCTGGCGCGTTAGCTCCAGCACTCTGAGAGCGGCTTGTGATCCGGAGAGCTTGGTCCCACTGGGTTCCAACAACCACATCTGCGCATCGAGATCCTCGACACTGAGTCCGAAGCGGTTTGGATTTACCGACCCAGCGGGGACAAACGACATCCGGCCGGAGGAACGCTTTTCCGCCCAACTGATGCAGCGGTTACACAGGCCACAGTTGCCATCGAAGAGGACCGTTGGCTGGTCGACGGATGCAGGNGCGTGTCGTTCANTGGGAAGGCTTNTGCGGTCCGGTNCAACGTGNGAGAGTTTGTCNTAATTNGTNCTAAAANAGCCACTNGTGTGNCTGTGACCTTTGTCAACGGGNGAAGCCGTTGGGAGGGGTNNNGGATGCCAGCGTCCCNGGCAGTCNTTGNCACGCGCCACCGGNTGTGTCCAATANCAGGNGGATGNGTCAGTTCTGTGATGCCGGTGCGGGGTCTTCGTCCCTCCAGCNTTAGACGNTTGGNGCGATCGGAGGGAATCGAACCCCAACCTCCTGATCCGTAGGTAGGGCCAAGGGGATCTCTAATCGGGTTATTTGTACTCTGACTAGCCCATTCTACGATCGTCCTGTGTCTGGCTGTGCCCCTCCTGTGTCACCCCTTTGGCTGCCAGAAGACCATGTTGTGTTACCTGACTAACCCACCGAGGTTCACACTCTCGGCAAACCGTTTGGCCTCTTCTTGGCTGATCTGATCGATGTCATTGTTTTCACCGAAGCGCCAGTCGGTCAACGAGAGGGTCGGCACCCAGCCGGAGGCATGGAGCACCATGTCNCGCAGGGTGTTGGGGCCTCGTTCGGTCATGTACAGGGCCAGGATCTCGCCACTGGCACCCACCTTGGCGAGGTAACTGCGTTCGATCTGACCAGATTCCGCTTTGGACGTGTTCTTCGCTTCTTCCGGCTCGAGAGGTAGACCAGGACGCGTGACAGCCCGTCTCTTCGAATCGTCTATATCGCGGGGTGGACCTGGCGGCTTCTCACGGTGGCTGGAGAGGTCTGGAAAGTCACTCGGAATGTCGACAATTCCGCCCAAGTCGGCAATCTCTTTCATCTCGACTTTCAGTTGCCACCATGAGGCCTCGTGCTCAGGTGTCTGTGGGACTTCGGATCGTGGGTCTCCCCATTCCCAGCCCGCCGAAATCTCGAGCATCATCCGNGNGAGTTCGTCGCTGTCGGGCATGACAGCCACGCTACGAGAAGGCCCNNAGGACTGCCAGACAGCCTTCTCGTAGCCTTCTGACATATAGCCCCGAGGACGGGCTTGTCGCCTTCCCTTGGGGCCTGCTGGAATTAACNCCGTCTAAGCAAACAGCACCTTCATCAGAGAGAAAGCAGGCGGAGCCATGCTCTTCCATGTCACCCACCACCACGACGAGCACACGTGCCCGGCTAAAGACGANGCCACCATGGCGGTCACNTTCGGNGCGGTGATGGACACCCTGACCGAGCACGTCAACGAGGTGGTGGGCGCCTGGGTGGATCCGCCGGGCCACGATTTCTTCTTCGTGGTCGACGCCGACGACGCCGCCCAGGTCTTTCAGGGCATGTTCCCGATCATCGATGCCGGCACGGCGCAGGTCCGACCAGTAGGCGACTTTGCGGCCATGCTCAAGGCCNGGGCCGAGGCGAACGCCTGAGGAAACCTGACACTGGATTAGATCTGCGCAGAGCATCCGCAAACCCACGGCAAGACTCATCGAGTCCCTATCGGCATAGGCCGCATAGTTGATGCCAACTACATGTNCTTCGGCGTTNATGAGAGGCCCANTGGAATTGCATCTAGGTTCCTGTCATGTCGGGACTCAGGGCGGCTGCTTGGTCGGTGGTAGGAGCAGCTGTTCGCTGGACTGCGGCCATTGCCAGTCGGGCCGCCGCGGTGGGTCCCAANCACCGGCCGGCCCGAAACTTCGGCGGCTTCGGCGACGGCAGCATCCTTGGGTGGCCTACNGGACCGGTGTTCGGCGAACGGTGGATTTGGATCGGTAGTGACACTCTGATCGCCCCGCACGTGACGCTGTCGGCCGGGTTAGCTACCTGGGAGGACACNTGTATCGAGCCGNTNGTTCGTATCGGCGACCGTTGTCTCATCGGACGGGGTACGGCGATCGTCGGGCATTTGGCCATCGACATCGGCGATGACGTTTACACCGGAATGAATGTCTACATCACCGACCAAAACCATGGCTACGAAGATCTAGACCTCCCAATCGGGGTGCAGGCNCCNTCGGAAAANCCGGTAACCATNGGCCCGGGAAGTTGGATCGGGTCNGGNGCGGTNATTCTNCCAGGNGCGCNAATCGGTGCTCATGTNGTCGTCGGAGCCAACTCCGTGGTNCGCGGTGAAATACCCGACAACTCAGTGGTGGTNGGCGTCCCCGGCCGAGTGGTGCGCCGCCACGACGGCTCTNGGTGGCAGCGCGTAGGTGAAGACCTCGACCTNTAACAGAACTGTCGCTTGATTGGGTAGCCCACACAGTGGCTCGGTTNCCAGNCAGGNAACTGCCAAATACCNACTCTGAACTGGCGCGCTCGGAAGGACNCGAGCCCCCCACCTTNTGATCCGTAGGTAGGGCCACGGGGATCTCCAGTNGGGTNANTTGTGCTCTGANCAGCCCATTCTACNACCGGNCNGTGTNTGGCTGTGNCCNNNTGTGCCACCNCTNTGGCTGCCGAGAGACGCGTTCGAAACGGGTCTCTAACCGCCGAAACCTACGGGAGACCCATTTTGAACGGATGAGTAAATGTTGGTGCCGGCGGCGTCCATTAAGAAGAATTACGTTCTTAGACTCCGGCAATCATGGACAACAGACCGGCCGCAGGCCTACCGATGTACGACTGGCCGGAGGTCCAGTGGGCCAATGACGAGCTATGGACGGCTATAGCAGGACGTCTAGGAGCTTCCGGGATTGTTGCGCCCAATGAGCTTTGGCGAACCGAGAATGCCGATGACCTATGGGGTCATTCGGATCTCTTCATCGTCGAGACTTGTGGGCATCTGGTCGTGCATGAGCTTCGGGGCCGGGCCGAGGTTCTTGGCGCTTTTGACCATGCCGTCGACGGATGTCGGCCAGGTGACTACCGGTCGGTCCTGGTGTGTCGGGCTGATGAAGAGGGCGACACTCTCGAAGGTTTCCGGGGACGGGTTGCGGCTGTCAACCAAACAAACTCACATTCAGGCCACGGTGCATTCATGACCACGGTTGTCCCACTAGCCGTCAACGGAAGCTTTTTCGCCGATGTCGAGATAACTGGCTCGCACCGGGCGTCAATGCGCGCTGTAGCCAATGGCAGTGCTGATCTGGCCTGCATTGACGAGGTTTCGTGGCGACTGGGGTTAGACCATGAGTCGGCTGTTGACAATCTGAGGATCATTGCCTGGACCGATCCAATGCCTGCCCCGCCTTTGGTCACCAGTTGGGCCAATGTTGGCTGGAGGGACGCATTCAATACTGTCATTGCTGAAGCTGTTGCATTTTCCGACCTGTTGGTCCGGGAGTCCTTGCACCTATACGGATACCGCCCCCGGGACACCGCCGACTACGGGTCGATTAGGGAACACCTGATTGAAGCTGAATCTTCGGGCTATCCAGTTCTTGCCTGAGTTCGAGGGGCACAGCTCGAACCCCTAACCGCAAAGAGCATGATCTGGACACCAGAGCGCTTCTCTGTAACTCTGTTGGTTCGAAATAAACTTCCAGTTCAGAGTGCATTTTTTGGGTTTGGTACCGGTCAATTCGCCGACGGGCCTCGTGCTAGACAGAACCCGTGGACTCCCTGCGAACCGTCTGGCTGCTGACGGTGGCCCTCCTCGCCGGATGCGCCTCCAACGGTGAGGTGGNTGCCCACTATCNACCACCGTNGCGCCCACTACGACCACCGTGGCGCCCACTACGACCACCGTGGCGCCCACTACGACGACTGTGGCGCCCACCACGACNACCGCGACGCCCACCACCATTGACATCGGCGCCATCCAGACCGCTGAGCAGCTCCAGGCCTATGTGGCCGAGGCAGCCGGGTTCTCACAGACCGAGGCCGCTTGGCTCCTGCCAGACGATTTGGACCCCCAGGCGGGCGGCGCCCCTGGCTACACCCGCTACGTCTTCCGCGAGACCTCCGCCGGCGTAGTGCCCACGCTGGTGGAGGGGCCGGTCGGCGACCAGGTTCGCTGCCAGGATCCCGACCTGCCCTGTTCGTANCTCGAACTCAAGGAGTTGCACGAGAGCGGCGCGAGTATTCCCGAGGAACTGGAGCTGCACCCCGACGAACTGGGCGCGTTGGTNGCCGAGTTGGACGAACTNAACGCCTTCATGGAGGAGCACCGNGACGTCGACGACGCCTGCCGCGCCGGCCACGTCTCCGACCGGATCCAGACCCCGAACATGGGATCGCACTTCTACAACCTCTCCAGCATGCGGCGNGGCTTCGACCCGGGCAGCCCACAAATCCTGCTNTACACGCTGGCTGACGATTCCCTGCCGAACGGGGCGCTGGGCCAGTGCTCCGAGGGCAGATGGACAGGCGAGCCCATGCAACTGGTGGGCACGGCGTTCGTCATCTCNCCCGAGATCATCGGNTTCGACCACCCCGAAGGCTTCACTGGNGGACTGGACAACTGGCACTCGCACTTCAACCTCTGCCGCGGCAACCGTAAGGGCGCTGACCAGTTCGTGACCCGGGAGGAGTGTGCTGGTCTGGGTGGGCGGTTCCACGACGCCATCGGCTGGATGCTCCATGCGTGGGTGGATCCCGCCCACGACAACCAGTTGGGCGTCTTCTCGATGTGGAACTCCTCGATCACCCCGTTCCTCGGAGACGCCGACATTCGNTCNGCTTCGATGGTGCGCGGCAGCGACTTCCCCNAGGACGCNCGACAGTCGCTCATNACCAANTTCGCCTTCGAGTCTGCTATCGAGGTGACCGCCGGNGAGGCCGTCTACTTCAACAACAGCGACTCGGTACCCCATACGGTCAGTGCCGGTACCCCGGACGACCCCGCCCTCGACTCCTTCGACTCGGGCCTTCTGGACCCCGGCGACAACTGGCAGTTGGACACCTCGACGCCAGGTACCTACAGCTACTTCTGCGCCCTCCACCCCGACATGACTGCCAACATCATCGTCAACTGAGGTCGGCCAGGTCTTCTTCAGGGGTGAGGCCGGCATGCTCTGGGCGACTCATGTGGGANTTGNTCCCACTACTCCGGGGCANCTGGCCCCATACGGCAACAGGCCTCGCCGGGATTCCCGACGAGGCTTGTGTGGGTGGCGCGCTCGGAGGGACTCGAACCCCCAACCGGAGGTCACTGACCAGAACAAGCGCGCNATGGCCTTCAGATCGTTGGAATCACGGGTATCCGCTCGGAGGGGNAGTCACGGTCGAAATCAAGGGGCGCGAACCCCTGNCNAGAACCATTGAGCCGTCCCAGCTCTCTGGCCTACCCCGCCTNGAAGTAGCCCTTGGCGCCCCCACGCTGACCCGAAGCCGTGCCCCCTCGGTGTGCCTAGATTTGGGCCGTGTATTCAACCGANCCACTTCTGTCCACCTCCGTGGGAGGCACCCCACTAGTTCAACTCAACAAGGTCGTTCCAGATGGGTGCGGGACNGTGTGGCTCAAACTGGAGTCGGGTAACCCAACGGGGAGTTACAAGGACCGTATGGCAGTCGCTGTTCTCGGACGTGCGATCGAGAGAGGCGAGGTCAAACCTGGTGATCGGGTAGTCGAGTACACGGGTGGAAGCACGGGTACGGCACTTGCTTTTGTTGCAGCTCGGTTGGGTCTGAGCTTCGTGGCGGTGTCATCCGATGCATTCGCGGCGGCGAAGTTACGTTCGATGCGTGCATACGGGGCTGAAGTCATAATTGAGACAAGNGAGGACGGTGCTATCACGCCTGAACTAATCGGTCGCATGAAGGGCCGGGCGCAAGAACTGGTTTCCAAGGAAGGCTGTTTCTATGCGGACCAATTTGGTTCTCCGGANGTTCTAGTTGGCTATGAGCCGATGGGGGCCGAGATCGCCGAGCAGACTGGTGGGGCCGTAGATCTCATCTGCGCCGGCGTTGGGACGGGCGGAGCTCTCATGGGTGCTGTCAATGGGCTTGTCAGCAAAGGAGTTCGGCCAGACGTGATTGCGCTCGAACCTGCTCAATCTCCACTGTTGACCACTGGCGTTGGGGGCCCTCACCGGGTCGAAGGCATAGGAGTTGGGTTCGAACCGCCGTTCCTTGATCGCACACGATGTGCGGAAATCCGGACGGTTGATGAGGGTTTCGCCATGGAAATGTGCCGTCGCTTGGCCTTCGAAGAAGGTTTGCTCTGTGGCGTTTCAACAGGCCTCAATGTTTGTGCTGCNATCGAGCTTGCTGCAGAGCTTGGCCGAGGTTCATCTGTTGTGACTTTGGCCTGTGATAGCGGCTTGAAGTATCTGGATAGTGGCCTCTTTGATCGACCCGTCTAGATCTGGGTCAGTGCGACAGGTAACAGTGGCGGCACGCTTCCTCTGACTTACCGCAGGAGGATTTCTCCGTCCATGTCGGCGATTCGGTGGACCTCGCCTACNTGGCCCCTTATGACAACAGGCCTCGCCGGGGTTACCGACGAGGTCTGTCTGGGTGGCGCGCTCGGAGGGACTCGAACCCCCAACCTTCTGATCCGTAGTCAGATGCTCTATCCAATTGAGCTACGAGCGCAGCGATCCGAGTGTACGAGTCACCCGGAACCGGCCCCACCGTCGGTGACCGGAGCCACCTAGGGGTGGTCGGCCCAGTAGCGGGCGGCTGGCGGAGAGGGTGGGATTCGAACCCACGATGAGCTTTTGGGCCCATACTCCCTTAGCAGGGGAGCGCCTTCAACCTGACTCGGCCACCTCTCCTCGGGACCGGATGCTACCGGCGGCCCGGAGGCCACGGACCTTCGCCGATACGCTGCGCGGCGGAGGGATGGCAGAGTGGACGATTGCGACGGTCTTGAAAACCGTTGAGCCTCACGGCTCCGGGGGTTCGAATCCCCCTCCCTCCGCCAGTCATAGAAGGACCTTCATCGAGTTCCCACACCGTGTGGTGGTCGTCGAGCGCT
This sequence comes from Acidimicrobiaceae bacterium, assembly GCA_002714485.1. Classification (GTDB taxonomy): domain Bacteria; phylum Actinomycetota; class Acidimicrobiia; order Acidimicrobiales; family MedAcidi-G1; genus UBA9410. Next base: position 20,421 of record PAXM01000054.1, on the reverse strand, counting down.
AAATACCGTGCGTGGGTAGCGAGAGTGATGATGCGTTGTAGATCTAGGTCGTCCACGAGGACGGCCATGCGCCGTGGTCCAGATTCACCGTTGCAGTCCGCTGAACCGGGTCTGCCAGTGGGCCGGGTCCTCAGGGGACCAGTCAGGTACGGATGCGACCCCGTAGGTTGGCCAGCCACTCATCTGCTGACTGAGAGGCCGCCGAGGCCTCCGTTCGGACCTGATCCCCCTTGGTTCCGGCAGCCGGATACGAACCAAGAAACTTGACGTCTCCGTGTTTCATGTGGAGGTTCCGGAGGCAGTCGGCAACCAGCTCGTCGGCGATATGGCCCTCAAGGTCCATGATGAAGCAGTAGTCACCAAGACCCTGCTTGGTAGGACGTGACTCCAGTCGGGTCAGGTTGATCGATCGAGCAGCGAACTCCTGGAGGATTCCCAATAGCGACCCCGGACGATCGGCTCGCTGGAACACCACCAGTGAAGTCTTGTCATGCCCGCTGGGCGCCGGGATCCCATCGGCTGCCACGAGCACGAACCGGGTCTGGTTCTCAGGGTGGTCCTCGATGTCGCCGGCCAACACGTCGAGTCCGTACGCTTCGGCGGCTCGGCCGGGTGCGATGGCTGCCGTTCGACCGTCGGGGTGTTCAGCCAGCAGGCGGGCGGCGTCAGCTGTCGAGTTGGTGGCCTGCACCTCGGTGTCGGGAAGGTGTTCGGCCAGCCAGCCTCGGCACTGGGCGATGGCGTGTGGGTACGAACACACCCGCTGAATGTCGGCTAGTGAGGTACCGGCAGCCACCATCAGGTTCAGTTGGACGGAAATCACGACCTCGCGTTGGACTAGTAGGTCGACCTCGAAGGCCAGAGTGTCCTGAGTGACGTTGACGCTGCCCTCGATGGAGTTCTCGATCGCCGCAAAGCCGAGATCCACCTCACCGGCCACCACCTGACGGAACACCTCGGGCATGGACGGTGCGGGGCATAGGTCGAGTGTGGTCAGGTCGTCCTGGGTGTACAGGGCTTGTTCGGTAAAGGTGCCCGTCGGGCCTAGATAGGCCAGCGATGACGGCTCCGGGGGTGCGAGATTGGTCACGGGAGGGGAGGATAGTGAGGTGAACACCGATGGCCTGAACGAGTTGTCCCTAGATGAGCTGATTGACGGCGTCGCATGCGGGACGGTGTCGCCCGACGATGCCGTGCGACGACTGAGTCGCCTTCCATTTGCTGACGTGGGTGTCGCCCGCATCGACCACCACCGTGCCTTCCGGCAGGGACTACCTGAGGCGGTCTACGCGCCGGGGAAGTCGGTCATCGACGTGGTCACCGTGATCACTGAACTGCTGGACCACGGCACTGGACCAGTGGTGCTGTCTCGGGCCAACGAGGACCAGACGGTGGCTGCCCTCGGAGTGGATGCCTCGGCCACCGTGTTGGGACACACTGTCGTGTGGCGGCGGGCCCCAGAAAGTGGTAACCGGGTGTTAGTGGTCACGGCCGGTACGGCCGATGCACCGGTGGCTGACGAGTGCGCCGCAGTGCTGTGGGCCCACGGCATCGATGCCGATCGATTGTCCGACGTGGGCGTGGCGGGCATCCACCGACTGCTGGCCGACGTCGACCAGATCCACGAGGCCGATGCCGTCGTAGTGGTCGCCGGCATGGAGGGGGCGCTGGCCAGCGTTGTCGGGGGCCTCACCGGGGCCCCAGTAGTCGCTGTGCCGACCAGTGTGGGATACGGCTCTTCGCTCGAGGGGGTTACCGCCCTGCTGGGGATGCTCGCCTCGTGCGCCTCCGGCTTGACCGTGGTGGGCATCGACAACGGATTCGGTGCGGCCTGTGCGGTGCTGCGCATGCTGGGCGCGGCTTCGGACCGGTCGGGTGCTGCTGCCGCGACCACTGAGACAGGAGCATCGGCGTGACCCGGGTGGCGTGGTTCCAGCCGTTCTCGGGCATCGCCGGTGACATGGCCCTCGGTGCCCTGGTGGATGCTGGTGCTGACGTTGACGAGGTGCGTGCCCTGATCGGTCTTCTGCCGGTGGTCGACCTCCCGGCGTCCAACTGGGCACTGACCGCAGAACCCTGCCTCCGTGGTGGTATCACGGCCGTCGATGTTCGTGTGGCTGCCGAAGACGAAGCCACCCACCGATCCGCCCGGGAGATTCTGGCCATGGTGGATGCGGCCGATTTCCCCGACCGGATGGCTCGGCGAGTACGTGACACCTTCGAGGCCCTCGCTGCCGTCGAGGGCCGTCTCCATGGGATCCCACCGGACGATGTGCACTTCCACGAGGTGGGTGCCATCGACAGCATCGTGGACGTGGTCGGGACCTGTGCAGCCCTCGAGGTACTCGACATCGACGAGGTCGGTTCGACCAGCGTGGCCACCGGGACCGGCTCGGTCGAGTCGGCCCACGGGACGATCCCCGTTCCGGCGCCCGCCACCATCGCCTTGTTGGCCGGCGCCCCCATCCACGGAACCGATGTGGCCGCTGAACTGACGACACCGACCGGCGCCGCCCTGTTGGCGGCCACGGTCACTGCGTGGGGTTCGATGCCGGCCATGGTTGTGGAGGCCACCGGTCACGGCGCCGGTGATCGTGACCTCGACGGGCGACCCAACATCACCCGGGTGGTGGTGGGCACCCTCGACGAGTCGACCGCGACCAGCGAGTCCGATCGGGGATTGGGTCGGGGTTCCGGCCAGCCGATGGAGGTCCTGGAGGTCAACGTGGACGACGCCACCGGCGAGGCCCTAGCCCACGCCTTGGCCCGCTGCCTCGAAGCCGGAGCGCGGGATGCCTGGGTGACGCCCATCGTGATGAAGAAGGGTCGGCCAGCCCATGTGGTGAGTGCTTTGTGCGATCCGACCGACGTAGCCGTGGTGGCCGACGTGTTGACCGCCGAGACGGGGTCGCTAGGCGTTCGGGCCTACACCGTCCGGAGGTGGGCGGCGCCCCGCACCATGGATGAGGTGGAGGTCGACGGGCACCTGATTGCCATCAAGGTGACCGCCGGTCGGGCCAAGGCCGAACACGACGATGCAGCTCGGGCCGCGGTGGCTACCGGACGTCCGTTGCGCGAGGTACTGGCTCTGGCCGAGGCGGCTTGGCGAGCCGCCGGCTCTCAGGGTGATCACGGCCTCGGCTGATCCGGTTCCCATATCGGTCTCCTACGATGGCTGGACGATGGACCACGCCACCCACCCAGACAACGGGGACCGCCTTTACTTCCGCCAATTGCTCGCCGGCCGAGACTTCGCCACCGAAGATCAGCTGGCCCGCCAGATGGTCAATTTCGTCTACCTCATCGGCGACCGGGAGACTGGCGACGCCGTGGTGGTCGACCCGGCCTACGACGTGGACGGCATCCTCGACGTGTTGGCCGACGACGACATGCGTTGCACCGGTGCTCTGGCGACCCACTACCACCCGGACCACGTGGGTGGCTCGATGATGGGCTTCGACATTGTCGGGGCTGCTGAACTGCTGGAACGCACCTCCGTGCCCATCCACGCCCAGCACGACGAGGCGGGCCTCATCGCCGAGGTCACCGGCCTGGGTGATGGTGACATCGTCGGCCACGAGAGCGGCGACGTGGTCACCGTGGGTGCCATTGACATTGAGTTGATCCACACACCGGGCCACACTCCGGGTAGCCAGTGCTTCCTGGTCGACGGTCGGCTGGTGGCCGGCGACACCCTGTTCCTGGAGGGTTGCGGACGGACCGACCTCCCCGGTGGCGACCCCGCTGCGTTGTACGACAGTCTCCACCACCGCCTAGCCAAGGTGCCCGACGAGGCAGTGCTCTACCCCGGCCACCTCTACTCGCCGCAGTCATCAGCTCCCATGGGGGACACCCGACGGGACAACTTCGTGTTCATGCCCCGCTCCGAGGAGCAGTGGCTAGCCATGTTCGGTCGCTGACCCGGTCTTGCACGCATGGTCCGCCGCCGTAATCAATGACCTTGACTACAGACTTCGACCAGAGACGAGATATCCATGTTCCGTGCCTTGAGACTTGATAAGTCCGACGGCGAGTTCCAACGGGAGTTCGTGACTCTCGACGAGGGCGACTTGCCGACGGTGGGCGACTCCGACCATCCCGAGTTGGTGGTGGACGTCGAGTACTCGACGGTGAACTTTAAGGACGCGTTGGCCGTGGCCGACCAGTCGCCCATCGTCCGATCCTGGCCAATGGTTCCCGGGATCGACTTGGCCGGCATAGTCGCATTGTCGGAGGATTCCGAGGTGCCTGTCGGCCAACGGGTGGTCGTCAACGGTTGGGGGATCGGGGAGGACACGTGGGGTGGCATGACCCAGCGGGCCCGCGTCCGTGGATCGTGGACCGTGCCTCTGCCCGACGGAGTGTCGACAGCGCAAGCCATGGCCATTGGAACAGCTGGCTACACGTCGATCCTCTGTGTGCTGGCCCTCGAAGAGCACCACGTGACCCCAGACCGTGGCCCAGTGCTGGTCACGGGGGCGGCCGGGGGGGTGGGCAGTGTGGCCGTGGCCCTTCTTGCTGCCCGGGGCTACGAGGTACATGCTTCGACGGGCCGCCCAGAGGAGGCCGACTATCTGACCGCCTTAGGCGCCTCGACCATTGTGGAACGGTCAGAGCTTTCCCAACCGGGCGGTCGGCCGCTGGCTCGGGCCCGATGGGCCGGTGCGGTGGATGCGGTAGGAAGTCACACACTGGCCAACGTTTTGGCCCAGGTACAGCCGGAGGGCTGTGTGGCCGCTTGCGGCCTAGCCCAAGGCATGGACCTCATGACCAGCGTGGCGCCGTTCATCCTGCGTGGCGTGACTCTCCGGGGCGTGCACTCGGTCCACGTGCCTAGACAGCGACGAGTCGAAGCCTGGCGTCGTCTCGACGAAGACCTAGACCGGGAACTGCTGGCCTCGATGACCACCACGGTGGGCCTCGACGAGGTGCCTGCCGTGGCCGACGAGGTGCTGGCCGGTCGGGTCCGCGGCCGGGTCGTCGTCGACGTGAACGCCTGAGAGACGCAGGCACATAGACCTGGGATCGGGCGAGTATGCGACTGGGACTGGGGCTAGACGTCTGGGCCTCGCCCCGCGTCGAGTTGCCGATGCGGCGGATCCTGTTGGCCGAACGCCTGGGGTTCGATTCGGTGTGGACCGCAGAGATCTACGGCGCTGACGCTGTCACGCCGTTGGCTTTCCTGGCCGCACACACCCGGTATCTACGTCTCGGATCGGCTGTAGCCCAGATACCGGCCCGGCCGCCGACCACTACGGCCATGCAGTTCGCCACCCTCGAGGCCCTGGCCCCCGGTCGAGTTGTTTGCGGTCTTGGGCTGTCGGGCCCACAGGTCGCCGAAGGCTGGTATGGCCAGCCATGGGGTCGGCCGTCGGCCCGGCTTCGCGACTACGTGGCCATCATGCGACAGGCATTGCACCGTGAAGGGCCGGTGGCCCACGACGGCCCGGAGATCCAACTGCCCTACGAGGGGCCTGGTTCGACCGGTTCGGGACGTCCACTGAAGTCGGTCCTCCACCCCAATCCTGAACTGCCGATCTTCCTGGCCACCGGAGGCCCGGCCAACGTACGGCTCACCGCCGAGTTAGCCGACGGATGGTTGCCGTTGGGCTACACGCCAGCGAGCGCTCATCTCTATGCCGGGGACCTAGCCATTGGGTTGGAGCAGGACGGACGCACCATGGCTGACCTGGAAGTCCAGACGGGGACCACCGTGTGCCTGACCGACGACGTGCAGACGGCGTTGGACGAGGCCAAGCCGGGGGTGGCCATGAGGGTCGGCGGCTATGGCACAACGGATCACAACTTCCACCGGGATGCCATGGTCCGACGGGGCTTCGGCGAAGCCGCAGAGCGGATTGCCCAGTTGTTTGCGGCTGGACGGCGGGACGAGGCGGCCGCAGCGGTGCCCGACGACTACGTGGACGACGGGGCGTTGGTGGGGTCGGAGTCCCGCATCACTGAACGGTTCGAGCAGTGGCGATCCACCGATGCCACCGGGCTCACGGTCCGGCCCAATTCCGAGGAGGAGATGGTTTTGCTGGCTCGACTGGCCGGCTGCGAGCCACGGCCTGATGTCGAAGTACCGGTCTAGTCACCGGGTTGTGATCAGCCGGGTCGGAGTCACTTGATCCGGGTCGTCGGGTCGTCCGGATGGTGCGCGAGGAGGGACTTGAACCCTCACACCCTTTCGGGCACAGGAACCTGAATCCTGCGCGTCTGCCAATTCCGCCACTCGCGCGAGTTACGGGGCGAAGGGTAACGGGATGCATCGGCATCCCGCCGTGCACTGAATGGACGATGGGGCCGCCAGTACGATCGTTCGGCGGCGCAGGCGACCGATGGGTGGTGAGCGACAGGTGATGATGGCCCGCCGAACCAGGCGGCGGTCGATTCGGCTGGAAGCTGGGTCGGCTTCCCACGTGGGGCGGATTCGTGAAGTCAATCAGGACTACGTTGCCTCGACCGACGAGGTGTTCGTAGTGGCCGATGGTATGGGTGGTCACCGAGGTGGTGAAGTCGCGTCGGCGGTGGCTACCACTGAAGTGATCGACGGGTTTACCGGTCCGGACCGGGCTTCACTGGTGCGGGCCGTGCGTCAGGCCAATAGGGCAGTCCTCGAACGGGCAGCTTTCGATCCCGACCTGGCCGGGATGGGAACCACGCTGTGCGCACTGGCCGTGGTCGACGGATCCGGTGGTCAGGGCGGTCCCGACGCGTTGGCTGTGGTCAATATTGGGGACAGCCGTGTGTACCGACTGGACCTAGACGAACTTGTGCGGGTCAGCGATGACCACAGCCTGGTGGCCGACCTGGTGCGTGCTGGTGAACTGACCTCCGAGGAGGCGGCCGTTCATCCCCAGCGCAATATCCTCACCCGGGCTCTGGGAATCGAAGTTGATCCCACCATCGACAGTTGGGAGTTTCCCCCGGCCTGCGGTGACCGGTTCCTGTTGTGCAGCGACGGCCTTTTCAATGAATTGGAAGATGATCGGATCGCCGAATTGCTGGGCGACGGTCCGGTTCAGGAGGTGGCTGGTCGCCTTGTGTCCGAGGCAGTCGCGGCCGGAGGGCATGACAACGTCACGGTGCTGGTTGTCGAAGTCGTCGAGGGGCCCGATCGACCCCTTGGTGGACGTCCCCCGATCCCCGAGGCTCGTTTGGAACGGTCCACCGGGCTGGTGCGGTCCCGTCGGGTAGACGACGATCCACGGGCCATCCTGCGCACCACGATTGGGTCGGTGGCCGCAGTGGTGGCTACTGCGATCCTCGTGCTGTCGTTGTACGCCCGACAGGGGTGGTTCATAGGAGACGATGAAGGTGACGTAGCAGTGTTTCGTGGGCGCTCAGGGGGGATCCTCTGGTTCGACCCGACGTTTGAGGAGGGAGGCGACCTCCGGCTAGCCCGCCTTGACGACTCCACTCGAGCGGCCATCATCGAGACGATCCCCACCGGCACGCTGGCCGAGGCCCGGCTGCTCATCGAGGGGTTCCGGAACAATCTTCGGGACACGGCCTCCAGCAACGGATGACCCTTGTCAGGCGACGGGCCGCTCAAACCGGCCCCCGGTAGAATCTGGCGCCGTGTCCTCACAGGGTCCCACCGTCTTCAACGGGCGGTACGAGCTCCAGCGACAGATCGCTCGGGGAGGTATGGCCGATGTCTTCCTCGCGCGCGATCTCCTCCTGGATCGTCCGGTGGCTGTCAAGGTCCTGTTCGACGAATTCTCCCGAGATTCCGATTTTGTGGAGCGGTTTCGACGCGAGGCCCAGGCGGCGGCCAACCTGAATCATCCCAATGTGGTGAGTGTCTTCGACTGGGGCGAGGAGCAGGGCACGTACTTCATCGTCATGGAGTACGTCGACGGACGGAGTCTCGCTGAGATCCTCCGGTCCGATGGTCCCCTGCAGGCCGACCGGGCCGCCGAAGTAGCCGCCGACATAGCCGGAGCGCTCGCCTTCGCCCACCGCAATGGTCTGGTTCACCGCGACGTGAAGCCCGGCAACGTACTGGTCAGCCCCAACGGCCATGTGAAGGTTGCCGACTTCGGTATCGCCACGGCGCTAGTGGGCGCGCGNAACGACCTCACNCAAACCGGTTCGGTNATGGGTACGGCCACCTACTTCTCGCCNGAACAGGCCCAGGGCCGGCCGGTTGATCCTCGAAGCGACNTGTATTCNTTGGGCGTAGTGCTCTACGAGATGATTCTCGGGCGCCCNCCGTTCACCGGTGAGACCCCGGTGGCCATCGCCTACCGCCACGTCCAAGACAGCCCGTTGTCCTTGCGGGCCGCNGGTGCCGCTGTGGCCGAGTCCCTCGAGGCCATCACCCTGAAGCTGTTGGCCAAGAACCCGGTTAATCGCTNCCCGACGGCCGAGGACCTACGCAGTGACCTCAAGCGCTACCGGGACGGGGCGCACGANCTTCGTGCTACNNCACTGGCTGGCGTTCCGTCACCTNTNAGCCCGGCTGCCCCCATCCCCNCNCAGTNNGAGGATTTCGGNNCGACCNCNAGGCACCGCCGNGACGANGGGATGCGCCGGACGGCCATGTTCACCGTGGTGCTGGTCGGTTTGTTGGTGGTCTTNGGCTATCTGGTGTTGGAGTTCGTCGACACGCTTGGGGTGGGCGGTGATGACCAGCCAGGACCNGTCGGGATCGAGTTGGTCGAAGTCCCGACNCTGATCGGGCAACCGTTGGACGAGGCCAGAGCCACCCTGCGTGACGCCCGCCTTAGCGTCCAGATGGACTANGCCACCAACTCGGACTTTCCGGAGAACACAGTCTTCTCCCAAGACCCGTCGGCCGGGACGAAGGTNGAGCCGGCAGAGACNGTGCGACTCTGGGTGAGCCGGGGTACCGGACCGATGATGCTGTTGGACGTCCAGGGCGACCAGGCAGTTGATGCCGAACGAGACCTGGAGGCCATGGGNCTCAAGGTAGAGACNGTCGGGCAGGAGCATCCCGTAGTGCCTGCAGGCGAGGTGGTCGACCAGTCACCTGATCCGGGNATGGAGATCACGGTGGGGGCGCGNGTCATCCTATTCGTGTCGACCGGGCCGGCTGTCGANGANGTGCCCGACCTGTCGAANCGGCCGGTTCTGGATGCCATGAACATCGTGTCCAGGCTNGGTTGGCGGGCNAGNACGGCCGAGGAGAAGAGCCGGACGGTGCCCGAGGGCCAGGTGGTTCGNACCGAACCNCCGGCCCGCAGCGAACTCGCACCTGGGGGCACNGTGGTCATCGTGGTGTCGTCGGGTCTTCCCTTGGTGCCGGTTCCGGCTGTGGAGGGCATGAGGGAGGCCGATGCGGTCGCTGCTCTGACCGATATTGATCTGGAGGTAAATGTCCGTGCCGAGTCCCTACCTGCCTNCAGCCCNAANGACGGACGGGTCATCAGCCANAGCCCAACTCCCGATAGTGAGGTCGACCTAGGAACACGGGTGACGATTGTGATCGGTCGGGCCGAGGATCCAAATGGCTAGACGTCGCGACTTCTTGGCGTCNGGTTGTCCNNTTCAGATTGCAGGTNTCAGGACACGCGGNCCAAGAAGTTGGCCAAGAGGTCGTGCCCACCGGNCGTGAGGATCGANTCTGGGTGGAATTGCACGCCCTCCACATCGAACTCGCGGTGCCGNAGCCCCATGACTAGGCCTTCTTCGCTGGTTGCCGTGATCTCCAACTCGTCGGGGACCGAGTCGCGCTCCACGATCAGCGAGTGGTAGCGGGTGGCCTCCAGCGGGTTGGGNAACCCGGCGAATACCCCATCACCACGGTGTTGGATCAGGGACGTCTTGCCGTGCATGACCTCCGGTGCCCGAACCACTGAGCCTCCCCACGCNGCCCCGATGGCCTGGTGGCCGAGACACACTCCGAGGAGTGGCACCCGACCGGNGGCCCAGTGGATGANCGANGTGGACACNCCGGCGTCCTCTGGNCGGCCGGGACCGGGACTGACGAGTACGGCGTCGGGCTTNAGTNCCTCCACATCGGCCAGTGTCACGGCATCGTGGCGATGGACCACTGGGTCGGCACCNAGCTCCCCCAGATACTGGACGAGGTTGTAGACGAANGAGTCNTAGTTNTCGATGACGAGGACGCGGACGCTCACTGGGAGAACGCTAACCGAACGACCCTCGTGCCCCATCAGGTCCGGACCACCGCTGGGGCCCGTATCCTCCAGATCATGCCGACCAGCGAGAACGACCAGCCCACCGGGGACCAGTCCGTTCCTTCCCGTCCCCGCCCCATCAAGAAGCGGGTCCAGGGAGGTCGGGTCACTCCGAAGGGCACCCGGACGGGTGCACCGGTGGACNATTCGATGTCGGCGGGCCATGACCCGTCACCCACATGGATGACCGTGCTGCTCTTCGGTCTGCTGGGNTTGGGNGTGGTCATCATCTTCTTCAATTACGTGGGNTGGATGCCCGGTGGTACCAGCAACGGCTTCCTGTTGTTGGGCCTCGGTTCNATNCTTGGCGGGATCATCACCGCNACGCAGTACCACTGAACACCGGCNGGNTTCCCNGNGGAGTTACAGNCNTGTAATTCACCCACAGAGTTANCCACANNCTGTGGAAAANTATCGTTNNATAGGGGNNATGNGCCTTCAGTCGGCNNANGGCGGCTGTTCNTNGGTGGCCCTATTCCTCAGCGACNTGNAGTTCCATGTCGTCCATGCAGTGGCGCGGTGGATCGGGTGTTTCATCGGTGGCTACCGTCATCCTCACCTCAGTGCCGCACAGGCTGCACCGGTACTGGATTTTCACCTTCCGAAGCTCGCCAGCTGGTGGCGGTTCGGGGATCGGGGTAGCCAGTGCCCGGAGTAAGGCGATGCCCGTGCGCAGCAGTATCACTGCTACCGCGACGGCCACGATGATCTTCAGTACCAGCATCCGATTAGCCTAAGGCCAGCCNGGGAATGGACCCCGGGGCCGACCNGGTCGGCGTCCACCGGTAGGGTCCGCGGCAACCAGTCAACGCTCGATCTGCCGATCTGAACGCTTGATTTGACCCCTTACCCAAACCGGAGGAACCTCGTGGAGTTGACTACCGCTGCCAACCTTGCCCTGTTGATCCTGCGAGTAGTGGTCGGTCTCACCTTGGCCGCCCACGGATGGAACAAGTTCACCGGTGGCGGGAAGATCCCCGGCACGGGTCGGTGGTTCGACAGTATCGGGATGCGGCCCGGGAGGTTGAACGCCTATCTGGCCGCTTCCACCGAGATGGGCGCCGGTGTCCTGTTGGCGTTGGGCCTGCTGCACCCACTGGCTGCCGCCGGGGTGATCGGTGTAATGACGGTCGCCGGATGGACCTCGCATCGCACTAACGGGTTCTTCATTATCAAGGAGGGCTGGGAGTATGTCTTTGTGCTGTCGGCGGCGGCGCTGGTGTCGGCCACCCTCGGCCCGGGCGAGTGGTCGGTCGACGAGGGTTTGGGCATCGCCACCGACCTCGACGGTATGACCGGCTTTTTGATCGCCCTGCTGGTCGGTGTGGGAGGCGGCATTGCTCAGATGCTGACCTTCTACCGTCCGTCCTCGGTGGCGTCGGGGGATTGACTTAACTGTTCTAGGGCCGGGGATCGGGCCTTGGTAAGGCCTCGTCCCTTTCGGTCAGATGGCTCTTGGTGGCTACCAGGCGCCANGCGTCTTCGACGACNGCAGCCACCTCGTNCCAGTCGAGGTCCACGTCTAGGCGNAGTCCTACCCATCCTCTCGGACCCACATACGGCGGAACGAAGAACCGGTCTGGCTCTTGGTCAACCAGTTCGGTCTGGGTACCTGGGGCCGCTTTGAACCACAGGGTCGGGCGGTCGCCGGCGGGGTGGTGGAGGTTGCAGAAGGCCGTGCGCCGCACCACGGCGAATGTGGGCATGCCGTGGTTNACTCGTTCCTCGACGCCCGGTAGGGCTAGGCAGGCGGCACGNAGGCNGGCCAGCAGTGCTTCCTCTTTGTTCCGGTTCATGGTGGAGCTGATGGGAATCGAACCCACGACCCCCTGCTTGCAAAGCAGGTGCTCTAGCCAACTGAGCTACAGCCCCGTGTGAGGTATCCAGCGTACGGCCACCGACCGGTGGGAAACCGACTAGGAACGAGTAGGTGATCAAGTATCTGGGTTCCAAGAGGCGGCTGGTGCCGGTGCTCGACGCNCTGTTTGCAGCTTCGGGGTCGGCCACCGCGCTGGACCTNTTNACNGGGACCACCCGGGTAGCACAGGCGTTCAAGGCGCGNGGNGCCAGNGTCACGGCGGTGGACTCTGCCCGCTANGCCCANCTATTCGCCCAGTGCTACGTGGCGATCGACGCCGACTCGGTCAACGGTGGCGACCTGGCTGCCGCCCTGGCTTACCTGAACGGCATCCCGGGCGAGGAAGGGTACGTCACGGAGGTTTTTTGCCGACAGGCTCGGTTCTTTCGACCCGAGAATGGTGCACGGATCGACTCCGTNCGGGCGGCCCTGGCNGANGACTTCGGAGATTCGCCGCTNTACCCGGTCCTGCTGACNAGCCTCATNGAGGCCGCTGACCGGGTCGACTCCACCACCGGACAGCAGATGGCGTACCTCAAGCAGTGGGCGCCCCGGGCGAACCGAGACTTGGAACTGCGGGCGCCAGACCTGTTGGCTGGTCCAGGGATCGCGGTCCATGGGGATGCGGTATCACTGGTGCGTGATGGCTCACTGGGGTCGTTCGACCTCGCCTACCTCGATCCGCCCTACAACCGCCATCGGTACACGGCGAACTACCACGTGTGGGAGACACTCGTGGCGTGGGACGCCCCGGAGCACTACGGAGTGGCCTGCAAGCGCGTCGAGTTGCTCGACGAGTCCACCCGAAGTGCCTTCAACCGCAAGAGTGAGATGCCCGGTGCCCTGGCTGAGGTGGTGAGCGGTGTGGACGCCGAGGTTCTGGTGCTGTCCTACAACGACGAGTCGTGGCTGGACCGCGACGAGTTGGACGCCCTATGTCGGGTGCGGGGCGACGTGGAGGTACTCGCTTTCGATCAGGCTCGGTACGTGGGTGCTCAGATTGGAATCTACGGGCCCGATGGGTCCCGGGTGGGCGAGGTGTCGCACACCCGTAATCGGGAGTACGTGGTGCTGGCGGGCGATCGGGCCCGCATCGGTCGCATGATTGCTGGAATGGAGGTCGCTCCGGTGGAGAGACCTCAGGGGTGATCGATTCCGATGACTCGAGTGGCCGGTGGATTTCTTCATGACCGATGCGGTTCTTCGGGTNCCAGTCTCGACCATCGCNGATNCCACGGTGCTNTTNGAGGCCGTTGCCNCTNANTCGNAGGGTTTCGTCCGGNAGTCCTACGTNGTNTNGGNCCACGGTGGGGTCAGCANCGTGGGGTTNTNCNTCAGTNTGGTCACTGATCTAAACAGCCGGTACTNGTTGTTAGGCCGCCATGGGGCGGCCGAACGGCAGGTCGTCCTGCCAGCGGGCGAGNAAAGCCTCGGCNCGTTCGCAAGCTCCGAGTATCGGGCCGTCGGCATGANNTANNACGCTGCTGATGATCTCACTGANTGCATCGCGGGCACCGTCNGCGTCNCCGATCAGNGGNCCGGCGGTCGTCACGAAGTCGGGGAGGGCTAGCACNCCGTTGCGTCGACAGTGGGCGATGGCTCTNGTGGTGAGCGGTAGTGGTCCCGTGGGCACTACGGCTCTGGTCCTCAGGCGGTCGGCCGCCCCGTNGTCTATGGCTCCCACCTTGAACCCTACGAAGAGCAGGTCGGCCTCGGTGGTTAGCGGTTGGTCGGCGTCGACGACAGTGAGTCCCCGGTTGGCCAGTTCGGCCACCAGTTCTGCGCCGGCCGATCCGTCCACTACGGCGGTGCTGGCATCCGGACAGGCTGTGAGGCCGGCGGCCACCACCCCGGCGGCCAGCAGGGCAGCGTCGTTGGCCTGTTCGATGGTGCCTAGTGAGCCCGCCCCGACTCCCTTAGCGGCGGTCAGGTAATAGCCGGCATCCCAGTCGGTTACTTCTTGGGTGAAGGCGGCCACGGCGGCGTCACGGTCGCTGGGTTCGGCGTTGATGCCGGCTGAGATACCGGTTTCCTGGCGTTCCAGGGTGGCCAAGGCGTAGGTGGTGGCCCGGGCCAGGTCCTTCCCCCCACCCTGGAGGATCTTCGGGGCACAGCGCACCACGCCGTGGCCCGGGGCATCAGCCAGGTCGACGGCTACGAAGGCGTTGGTGGAGGCGAGTTTTCGGATGAACACGGGTCAGGCGTCGGTGGCCGGATCAGGGGACTTCGGATCGAGGTTGGAGACCACCTGTTCGACGCGGAAGCGAGCGTCGTCGAGGCGGGACCGGCAGTGACGTATTAGTAGGTCTGCGCGCTGGACCCGGTCGGCTAGCAGGTCCACGTCGGCCGTGTTGGATTCCAGCGTGGCCAGGATCGACTGCAACTCGTCAAGCGAGTCGGCATAGCCCGGTAACTCAGCGCCATTGTCACCGGGACTGGTCGCAGTGTCGTCGCTCATGGTGCGCTCCGGTTTCCATCGGTCACGGAGTTGACGGTACTCGTCACTTCGCCCCCCTCCAGAGTCGTGAACAGTTGGTCATCGATCGACACATCGTCGGTCGAACGGACGAGGGTGCCGTCGCCGCGACGGGTGATTGACCATCCACGGGTCAGAATCCGGGCCGGGTCCAGTCCGCGGACGCGGGCTGCCACCGCGTCGAGCCGTTCAGCCTGGTGGTCCAGGCTGGTCAACGGTCCGTGTTGGATTCGAGAAATCAGGTTGGTCAGTCGGTCGTCGTGACGGTTCAGTACCGCGGTGGCCACTGCGGTGGTCTGGCGAACCATGCTGTCGAGGCGGTCGTCGGCCCGGTCGACGGCGGTACGGGCCCGGTCGCCGATGGTGGCCCGCAGCCCGTCGACGGCATCGGCGAATGCCCGGACCTGTTCGACAAGTGCGGCGGCGCACGCTGTGGGGGTCTTCATCGCCGTGTGGGCCACCTCGTCGGCGACGGCCCGGTCCACCTCATGGCCGATGCCGGTCACCACGGGTGTGTCCAGTCCGGCAATGGTCCGGGCCAGAATCTCGGCATCGAAGGCGACGAGGTCGGCGGCCGATCCGCCGCCACGGACCAGCGCAATGACGTCAGGTTGATGTGTGGCTAGTACTGCTAGAGCCTCGGCTAGGTCTACCGCCGCGCCGTCGCCTTGGACCCGGGAATCTCGTTCGAGGACTTCGAAGGGCAGTCCGCTTCGGGCTAATTCATCGGTGAAGTCGGCGTGGGCAGCTGAACCTACGCTGGTTACGAGCCCGATCCTCAGTGGTGGTACTGGGACGGGATTGGCCCTGTTGGCTCTGAGTAGTCCTTCGTCGGCGAGCGCCCGCAAGAGATGCTCTCTTTCAGCGGCCAGACGACCGAGGGTAAATGTGGGGTCTACCCCGTCCATCTTGAGCTGGAGTCGCCCATTGGGTGGGTAGAAGTCGATCCGGGCTCGGATGCGCAACTGCAGGTCGTCAGCCAGGGTCAGTCCACCCGCCGCGGCCAAGGTTCGGTCTACGCCAACGCGGGGTCCCTTGAAGAGTGCCACGCTGAGTCTGGCGGCCACGGCTCGCCCGGGTACCTCGGATGGCTCGACCAGGTCGAAGTATGCGTGACCGCTGCGGGCGTCGTGGAAGTTCGACACTTGCCCTTCGATCCATAGGTGCTCGGGGAACAAGGTGGCTAGCCCATCCCGGAGGAGGTGGGCCAGGTCCTGAACGGATACCACGCTGAGTTCGTCCAGTGTCTCGACCACGGGGCGAACCTAGTTCGACTAGTTCCGACCCGAGCAGGCCCGTCGTCGAATGGTGAGTTTTGTCGGGCTGCCGTTGGGCCCGGGTCTGGTTGTTCTGGAGGTTGCTCCGAAGTTGGGGCTTCCCGGCTGTGGTCTGCGGCTCTGCCGGGGGTTACCGTTCGGTAGGCGAACTGAAGCCATTTGGTATCAGATGGTTCAAGTACTGATTAGTTTCCGTGCGGACCCTGTGGTCCGCCGGTGGGTATCAGGGGGGGGAAGGTGGAGATGGCTACGACACTTGACGCTTCTCCGTCGTCCGTTGCTGCCTATCAGGTTCCGACACTGCCCACCCAGATAAATGGTCACGCCATGACCATGCCCGATCAGGTTTTGATGCGCGAGAAGGATTTTGGCGTCTGGCGGGAATTCACGGCGGCCGAGGTATGGGACCTCGTCTTGGACGCCGCCCACGGCCTATTGGCCCTCGGGATTGAGTTGGGCGACCGGGTGTCGATCCAGTCGGAGAATCGGCCGGAGTGGATGATCCTGGATTTCGCCACCATTGCTGTGCGGGGAATCACTGTGGGCTTCTATCCGACCAATCCCACGGCGGAAGTTGAGTANCTACTCACCGACTGTGGGTCGGTNGTTCACNTGGCCGAGGATCAGGAGCAGGTCGACCGGGTGCTGGAGATTGACNGGACAACGATNTCGAACGTNCGGAAGGTNCTCTACTGCGAGCCCCGGGGGGTTCGGNGCTATGACGACGAGCGCCTGATGGGCTGGGACGAGTTTCTGGCCATGGGTCGTGACCACCGGGCGGCAAAGGCGGGCGCCGTCGAAACTCTTATGGCGGAGGCTCGCTGGGACGACGGGATGACGCTTGTCTACACCTCGGGAACGACCGGTCCCCCAAAGGGGGCGATGTTGACCCATCGCAACGTGGCCTACTCGATGTCGTTGTTCCGTCACCCCGCGCTCCGGAGGGGGTTCATGCCCAGTCCGGATGATGAGATCCTTTGCTACCTCCCGCTATGCCACGTGGCCGAGCGCATCTTCTCGACCTTCCATTTGGCCGAGATGGGTTTGACGGTCAACTTCGCAGAGTCGATCGACACGGTGCAGGCCAATTTGCGGGAGGTCCAACCCACACTTTTCTTCGCGGTACCACGGATCTGGGAAAAACTGCACGCAGGAGTGATGATCAAGGCCAACGACTCCTCACCCTTCAAGAAGACATGGCTAGGGGTGGGGATGTGGCTGGCTGCAATCGTCGGAAGGGAGAAGGTGGCCAACGGCGGGCTTCACACGATCAAGAGTCGAATATTGACGGCCATTGGTCGGCCTCTGGTGTTTCGTGCATTGTTGGAGCGCATCGGTCTTCGTCGCTGCATCTGGGCTGGTACTGGCGCTGCACCGATCGCCCCGGAAATCTTGGAGTTCTTTACTGGGATCGGGGTGCCGGTGTACGAGTTGTACGGCATGACCGAGAACTCGGCCATCGCCACCGTCAATGTTCCGGGGCGGATGAAACTCGGGACCGTTGGTGAGCCCTTTGGCGGCGTCGAGTTACCCGAATCCCACTTCCGCATCGATGATGAGACTGGCGAAATCCAGGTGAAACACCCCGGGGTGTTCGCCGGCTATTGGAACAAGCCTGAACAGACGGTTGAAACTTTCACGGAAGACGGATGGTTGAAGACAGGTGATGTAGGCGAATGGGTGGATGGCACTCACGTTCGGATTGTCGACCGCATCAAGCACATCATCATCACCTCGGGCGGCAAGAACATCTCACCCTCAGAAATCGAAAACAGCCTCAAGACATCGCCCTACGTCAAGGAGGCCATGGTCATTGGCGACCGACGCAAGTTTCTTACGGCTCTGGTCGGCATCGAGTTGGACACCGTCGGTGACTGGGCCCTGCGTCAGGGCATTCCGTACACCACCTATCGGGATCTGGGTGAGAAGTCCGAGGTGTTGGAACTCATCCAGGGAGTCGTGAATGAGACCAATGAGAAATTTGCCTCAGTCGAGACCATCAAGAAGTTCCGGATGATTCCCAAGGAACTCGACCACGAGGATGGGGAACTCACTGCCACTCAAAAGATCAAGCGGAACTCCATGGAGGAGATGTTCGGCGAACTCATCGAGGAGATGTATTAGTGAGCATCCTCCCGGTGGTGTTGGCCGCCAACGCCCTGGACACCTTTGTTCATACGTTCATCAAGGCCTTGGCTTTTGGATCGCTCTACTCGCTCCTAGCGCTTGGCTTCGTCCTGATCTACAAGGCCACCCAGACCGTCAACTTCGCTCAAGGTGCCTTGGCTCTGGCCGGGACCTGGCTGTTGTCGATCATCTTCATGGATTGGGAGGTCCCCGGTCGGTGGATTGGAGGGCCCGGCTGGTTCCACTGGTTCATTGCACTGATTCTGGCGGCGGCTGCTACGGGGGTAGTCGGTCTCGTCATTGAGCGGTTGACCATCCGTCCGATGATCGGTGAGCCCATCTTCTCGATGGCAGTGATAACTCTCGGTTTAGAAGTAGTTATCAGGGTCGTCGCCTTCGACGCGGTTAACACCACCCCCCGGGTTCTCGGCATCCCATGGGGTACAGAAACGTTCAAGATCGGCGGGGCCATGATTGCGTGGTCCTACATAGCGGCTATCGCCATGGCCGCCGTTGCCTTCCTGGGCACGTGGCGGTTCTTCAAGACCCGAACGGGTGTCGCCATGAGGGCGACAGCCTTTGACCAGGAAGCCGCGCTAGCGCAGGGCATCAACGTGGGTCGCATCTTCGCTATCGCATGGGCAGCTGGTGCCGTTCTGGCTGCAATATCTGGGATTTTTGCCTCCATGCCACCATGGGGACCAGCAGGCATGGCTAGCCGGGATGGCGCATTCTTCGCATTTCGCGCTCTACCGGCGGTGATTCTTGGTGGCTTGGATTCGGCTATCGGGGCGCTTGCCGGTGGCCTCATCATTGGCTTTGCCGAAGTCTTTGCTGGCCAGTACCTCGCTTCCTACACGGGCGTACTTGGGACCGGATATCAGCAGGTTGTGCCGTACATCGTCATGCTCATTGGCCTCCTAGTCAGGCCCTACGGGATGTTCGGCACAGAGGAGGTTCGGCGCGTATGAGGGGCCGCCCGAACTTGTATACCTCCTATGAGAGTGAGTCGCAGCTCATGCCCACTCTCACCAAGAAAGTCGCCCTGGGTCTTTTCTTGCTGGTCCTCGTGTTGATGCCCTTTGATCTTCCGGTCATTGATCAGATCCCGTTCATTCGCTTCCTGGGTGACAACGTTTGGCTTCGGCTTATCAACCGAACGCTGTGCTTTGCCATTGCTGCCCTGGGTTTGAACATTCTCATGGGTCTGGCTGGCCAAATTTCGATCGGTCACACCTTCTTTGGTGGTGTTGGCGCCTACACCGCTGTTCTGGTCGGGGGGAAGTCTTCGGCCAATCTCTGGGGATGGGGCCTTCCGATGTGGGTATGGCTTCCGGCCGCCGGTGTCGTAGCCGCACTTGTCGGCGTAGCGGTTGCACCGGCAGCAGTGCGAGTACGGGGCCTCTATTTGGGCATCGTGACTCTCGGTTTGGTTTTCATTGGACTCCACCTGTCTCGAGTCTTTCCCGAGATTGCGGGCCCTGGTGGCCTCGGTCGAAAGTGGCCAAGACTGGAATTTCGATTATGGAAAGAGGAAAGCCCGTTAGTCGATTTCTCCAGGGATGGGCACTGGTTCTGGTTTGACATCAACAAGAACGAAAAGACCTACCTCCTCCTGCTCGCCATCGTCGTCCTGATGGCTTGGGCGGCGGCCAATTTGGCGCGGAGCAGGACCGGTCGAGCGCTGCAGGCGATCCGTGATCGTGACATCGCCGCCGAGATCATGGGGGTTCCCGAATATCAGTACAAGACGACAGCGTTCGCTATCTCGTCGTTCTACGCGGGTATCGGTGGGGCGCTGTTCGCTTCGTTCTCAGGCCAGATTCCTCCCGAACAATGGAGTCTCATTGGTGCAGTCAACTTCGTTGCAGCTCTTCTGATTGGCGGAATGGGTCGGGTATCGGGAGTTCTGATGGGCTCTTTCTTCGTGATCACATCCCACCGCTTCGTCGAGGAGATCGTGGACTGGATGAAACATCAGGCCGAAGAAGGGGGCCTTTTCTCTGGCATCTTCGACTTTTTCATCAGTACCGGTCAGGGAGACGGAGGGTTCGTATCAGTCTCGGAGACTGCGCTCGGCTACCCGTTGCCAGTGAGCGCCCTTGATGACATCATTTTCGGACTCCTGATTATTTTCTTTTTGTTATTCGAACCCCTTGGCCTCTATGGGATATGGGTCAAGGTGCGCAACTACTGGAAGGGTTGGCCGTTCAGCTACTAAGTCGCCACCCACCGACAGATCTCGTACTCCATGAGGGGTCCGGGTACCGACAAGTGAGGGGAAACCTGACATGAAGCGATTGACCAGAGTGTTGGCAGTTGTGCTGACACTGACGATGGTCGCCGCAGCCTGTGGCAGCGACGACGATGGCGGTGATGCCGCGCCGGCTACTACGGCTGCTCCGGCTACCACGGCTGCGCCGGCTACTACGGCTGCGCCGGCTACAACGGCTGCTCCTGCACCTGCGGAAAAGAGTGCAGAAACGAGTGCGACAAATCCGCTTGGCCTGG
>PAXM01000024.1 GCA_002714485.1 Acidimicrobiaceae bacterium | reverse complement strand
GCCCATGAAGCGGTCGTAGAGAGCCGGGGCGGCCGTCGTCGTGGGTGCGGCCGTCGTCGTGGGTGCAGCCGTTGTCGTGGGTGCAGCCGTTGTCGTGGGTGCAGCCGTCGTCGTGGGTGCAGCCGTCGTCGTGGTGGCTGGAGGATCGCGACGGACAGCGGTTGTGCCGTTTTCCCCTGCGTCAAGACCGGCGAAAAAGGTGAGAATCGTCCCACCGTACGACTGCGCCTGGGCAGTGGTGATGCAGTAGTGGTCGGCGACCCAGTCCAGTGCTGCCTCTTCGTCAGCGGTCCAGGTCGAGGTGTAGGTGTATGGACCTGACGCGTCAATGATCGAACCCAGACCGAGGGAACACTCGTCGTCGGTCATACCGCTCAACCCGGCCAGGATGTAGTGGATGACCTGCACTCCGGCCTTCTGCAGATCCGCCGGAGAGTCGTAGCCGAGGTGCTCGGTGGCCCAGATCAGATCTGAGATCCCCGAGGTGGCATAACTCGTTTCTACTTGGGTGTCGGCGTTCGACGTGCTGGTGAAGGCGGTGAGCCCCGCGGCGAGCACGATGACGCTAAGAAATCCGAGCGCGAGCCGTCGGACCTGTGCCGGGACGTTGAGATTCATTGAGTCAGTCTTCCAGACGGACGCGCGTGGGGTGGGGACGGGCGATGGAGGCGCGTTTGTCGGCTGGTGGAGGTGGAATGGTGCCCGGACATGCGATCCTCTTCCCATGAGAGAACCCGGGAAGAGGGATGGAGGCGCCCTCTCGCATCACGTGGCGTTGGCAACTGCCCTGATGGCGGGCCTGATAGCGGGCTGTGGGGGGTCTGATGAGGCCGACCCGGCACCCACCACGGTCGGGGAACTCTTCGCCGGGTCCGTTGCGACCACGACGGTGGAAGGCCCCGCCGTGCCCGGATGGACGTACCGGGAGCTGCCCGAGATGCGTACCGCACTCGAGGCCTGCGTGGCATTGGTTGACCTCGGCTCGTCGACGGTCGGTGACGACGAGGGGCCGCGAACAGTGATCGTCGAATCTGGCGACAGTCTCGGGAAGATTGCCGCCCGGTTCGACAGGACCGTGGACCAGTTCATGAGGGCCAACGGGATCTCGGATCCGAACCTGCTCCAGGTCGGTCAGGTACTCGTGGTCCCGGCCCAGCGGATCGAGGAAGAGGTTGCGGTCGATGGTCCAGCGGTGCTCGTCGAGCCCGTTTACTGCGAGGTGGACACCGGGGTCACGGCGTTCGGACCCGACGGTGTCCAGATCGGCGGNCCGGGGATCATCGAGGTATTCGCCGACTGGAAGCGCCTCGAGGGGCCCGATGAAGCGCCACGGGTTAACGGCCGGCTCCGGGGGCTCGTGCAGGCCTCGGTGGGTTCGTTCGTGGCCGACGTGGCCGACGAGGTGGAGCGGTTCGGCTTCGCCTGNCGCGACGGTTCGCATGCCCGGTGTGCCTGGCTGCAGCATCGNCCCGAGGTCCTACTGGCCACCGACGACNTGTTCAGCGTCCGCGACGTCGTCCGGCGCCTCATGCCCGGGGCATCGGCAGTCGACGAGGAGATCCGGACCGAGACATTCGACTTGGCGACTGGTCGGCCGATCACGGTGGCCGAACTNTTCGACCCNATGACCGATTGGGTNGCTGCGGTATCGGCTGAGGCCATCAGCCGACTGTCNCANGAGCCGTGGACTGACGAGCGGCGGGTCGTTGGTGCNTCACCTGAGGCCGGCAACTTCGAGCGCTTCAACCTCACCCATGGTGGCCTCGTGCTTTCCTTCGCCCCGGGCACTATCGGCGGTCAGGGNAGNCACACAGTGTCCATCACCATTCCGTATCGCTCTCTNGATGGCTTCTGGGNAGCGGAAGGCCCAGNCTCCCGGATCGGATAGCCGGAAGCAGCTCGCGCCTAGGTTTCTCGCATGGAACTCCTCGAGGCGATGCGCACGACCTTCTCTTGTCGGGACTTNACCGATGAACCGGTCACCGACGNCCAGCTCCACCGGATCTTGGACGNTGCCCGGTTCGCTCCCTCAGGTGGNAANAGGCAGGGNGCCCATGTGGTGGNGGTGCGTGACCGAGANATGCGCCAACGGCTCGGNGACCTCTGTGGTCCGACTATGCGGTTGTACGCCGCCCAGGGGGCGGCCGGCGAAAACCCGTTTAACACGGTCGTCGAGTCGACGGTGGACGCTGAGGCGGTGATGGCTGCTGAGGACCCCGGAGACACGGCGGCCGGACGGTCAGGCCTGTTCGACAACCTTGGTGACGTTCCGGTGGTGCTAGTGGTGAGCGTGGACTTGTCGGTGGTGGCTTCCATGGACAAGGACCTCGACCGGGTCGGCTTGGTCACTGGGGCCTCGGTGTACCCGCTGGTCTGGAACATCCTGCTGGCCGCCCGCACCGAGGGCCTGGCCGGCGTGGTCACCACGGCGGTCGTCCCCGCCGAGGNCGANGTTCGTGACCTCCTTGGCTTGCCGTACACCCATGCNGTGGCGGCGATGCTGCCCCTCGGCGTGCCGGTTCGTCAACTCACGAAACTGTCGAGGCGTCCGGTGGAGGATTTCACCACAGTGGATCGGTTCGACGGCCAGCGGCTCGGCCACTGATCCGAAGNGCCGTAGGNNACGCNGNCGTGGAACTGGGTATCACCGTCCACCTGACCGACCGGTCGATTGGAGTTNCGGAACTGGCGACCGCCGTGGAAGAACGAGGATTCTCCTCGCTGTGGGTGCCCGAACACACCCATATTCCGACAANTCGGACCACGCCGGTACCGACNGGAGAGNCCGAACTACCCGAGGACTATGCCCGGTCCCCCGATCCGTGGGTGTCGTTGGCCGCNGCGGCCTCAGTGACCGATCGGATCCGGCTGGGCTCGGGNGTGGCCCTCGTGGCTCAACACCACCCGATCAACCTGGCCAAGGTTGTGGCAAGCGTTGACGCCCTGTCTGATGGCCGCACAGTGTGCGGCGTGGGCTTCGGATGGAATCGAGAGGAGATGGCCGACCACGGGGTCGACTTCTCCACCCGTCGCGACCAGGTCCGCGAGCACGTGGCCGCCATGAGGGCTCTGTGGGCTGATGACGTGGCGGAGTTCCACGGCCGGTACGTGGACTTTGATCCGTGTTGGTCGTGGCCGGTACCAGTCCAACGCCCTGGACCGCCGGTGCTGGTCGGTGGTGGGGGAGGTCCCCGGATGCTGTCGGAGGTGGCCGCCTGGGCCGACGGCTGGCTACCCATAGNAGGGTCNGGCCTGAGAGTCGGTCTCGACGCNCTTCGGATGGCATGNGANGANNTGGATCGCGATCNNGCCGACCTCTCGGTAATCCCCTTCGGGTCGGTGCCCGAGGTCGGGAAGTTGACTTACTACGCGGAATTGGGGGTGACCGAAACGGTGCTGCGGGTGCCCTCAGCGGGCCGAGACGATGTCTTGCGCGCCTTGGATGACCATGTGCGTTTCCTCGATGGCTGAAACGACCACTGCTGCTGGCCAATTGGTCGACTTCGGGTTGGGGCCCTATGTCCACGGGACACCCAGTCGTAGGTTCCCGGTCTATACCCGCGGCAACGCCGGCGAGGTATATCCGCAGCCGGTCTTCCCCCTGACTTCGGCGATGGGCCGGGCGCTGGCCGGCGACCCGGCCCGGGACTTCTTACGGTCGACAGGCATGGTCACCGATAGCGAGTGCGATGAGGACGCAGACGTCTTCATGGGGGTGTTTGGTGGCTACACGTACCTGAACCTGTCGGTCACCCGGGTGGTGGCAGTCCGGACGCCGGGCATGTCCCTTACCGACGCCGACGCGCCGTTTCTTGGATCCGAGGACTTGGCTCCGGATCACGTGCCCGATCGTCGTGACCGGAACTTGCTGGCCACCGTGCGAGGTCTTCGTTACGGATGGCGTGTGTTAGCCAGCCCGGGTCTGCCGGCGTTGGATGACGCGGTGGCCGAAATCGACATGTGGCGGACTGGCTTGACTCCGGTTGACGAGGCCACTGACGAGGAACTGGTCGAGGACACCGTCGGGATGCTTCCAATGGTCAGTCGAATCTTCGCCGTACACCTAGCCATCACCGGTGGCGCTGGGATTGGTCTGGACGCTCTGCGGCGGACCGCCGGTCGTCGCGGTGAGGACCTGATGGCGTTGTTGGGCGGTCTGGGCGAGGTGGACTCGGCGGCTCCGTCCGATGCCCTGTGGCTTCTGGGTCGCCTCGTAAGAGGATCTCCAGAGTTGACGGTTCACTTTGAGAACGGTTTGGCCGGTCTCGAAGGGCGCCTCCGCGATGATCCCGCCGCGGCAGCGTTCTTGGATGCCTTCGATGACTTTCTCGATCGTTACGGAGCCCGGGGTCCGAACGAATGGGAGATGGGATGCGAGGTCTGGGGGACGAATCCGGCCCTACCGCTCGCTCTCATCGACCGGATGCGTGGTGCCGCCGACGACCACGCTCCGGGTACTCGGGGTGCCCGGTGGGCCGCCGACCGGGAACAGGCGGTGGCGGTGGCGCGACGTCGTGTGCGGCCGCATGAGCGTTGGTTGTTCGACCGGGGGTTGCGGTGCACCGTGCTACGAACCCGGGGTCGGGAGCGATGCAAGACGATCCTCGTAGAGGCCATCCACGAAGGCCGCCTCCGCCTCCGGGAACTAGGTCGGCGTCTTGCCGATCGCCATCAAGGCGTGGCTCCCGATGACCTTCTCTATGTGACGCTCGACGAGTTCGCTCCCTACCGGTCCGCTCCTGATGCCTTCGCCGTCACCGTGGCCGAGCGGCGGGCCATCAGGGAACAGTTACTGGAACTTGAACCGCCTTTTTGCTTCGAGGGGGAACTTCCTCCTGTCGACCAGTGGCACGGTGCCGCTCTTCAGGATGGGTCTGGTGGGTCGGCAAGAGCCACCGCGGGCCAGATCCTCACCGGCACCGGAGGCTCGCCGGGAGTGGTCCGGGGCAGGGCCCGGGTGGTACTCGACCCTTCTGCCCCCGGAGACCTCGGGCCAGGTGACGTACTGGTGGCGCCCCTCACCGATCCATCGTGGACCCCACTGTTCGTTCCTGTGGAGGCTGTCGTGGTCGATGTGGGCGGTCAGATGAGCCATGCAGTGATCGTGTCTCGGGAACTGGGCTTGCCATGCGTGGTGGCCGTCACCGGAGCGACGACGATGATCGCCGACGGCACGCCGATCGAGGTCGACGGTGTGGCTGGGACGGTACGAATCCTGGACTGATCGTCTCTAATTCGCCGGTGTGTTCTGGACGATTGTTGTTGGGCGAACAGTTCAGCCGTTGGCGGATCGGAAGTCGTCCATGAACTCGACAAGGGTCCGGACGCTGTCCACGGGAAGGGCGTTGTAGACGCTGGCCCGGATGCCGCCCACGCTGCGGTGGCCCTTGAGGTTGACCATCCCGGCCTCGGCGGCTTCGGCTACGAAGCGCTTCTCGAGGTCCTTGTCAGGCAGGTGGAACACGATGTTCATTTGTGACCGGCTGGCCTCGTCGACCGGGCAGCGGTACCACCCGTCGCTGTTGTCGATGGCGCCATACAGGATGGAGGCCCGCTCGGCGGCCCGTGTCTCGAACGCGGACAGCCCGCCTTCAGCCAGCATCCAACGCAGAACCTTGCCCATCACGTAGATGGCGAACATGGGGGGCGTGTTGGACATCGAGTCATTGGACTCGTGGCTGGCGTAGTCGAGGTACGAGGCCAGCGACCTGCCGTGAGGGGACAAGCGGTCTCTCCGGACCACCACGACAGCGAGGCCGGCTGGGCCCAGGTTCTTCTGCGCTCCGCCGTAGACCAGGTCGTGGGTATCCCAGTCGATGGCCCGGCTCAGAAAGTCTGAGCTCATGTCGGTCACCAAGGGCACGTCGAAGGACGGCAGATCGGTGAAGCGGATGCCGCCGATGGTCTCGTTACTGGTCAGGTGCACGTAGCGGGCGCCGTCGCGAACCTCAATCTCGCCGGCGGTCGGCATGCGGTCGAAGGCGCCGTCGGGATCGGTCCACGCTTCGTAGACGTCGGCGATCTTCTTGGCATCACCGAGGGCCTTCTTGCCCCACGTACCGGTGTTGACGTAGCCGGCGGTCTCGCCCTCGGCTAGCAGGTTCATGGGAACCTGGGCGAACTGCAGCGAGGCGCCGCCCTGCAGGAACAAGATGGCGAAGTCGTCGGGAACGGCGGCCAGCGATCGGAAGTCGGCCAGAGCGTTCATGTGGACGGCGTCGTAGGCCGCCGCACGGTGGCTGGCCTCGATGATCGACATGCCGGTGCCGTCGAAGTCGAGGATCTCATCGCGGACCTCTTCCAAGACTGACACTGGAAGGGTGCACGGGCCCGCGCAGAAGTTGTGGACACGGGTGGAGGTGGTCATCGGGGTTCTCCCTTGGTCGAGCCCGGGCCGGCCGAGGCGGACATAGGGGTCGTCGGTAGGCGTTCTTGGCGGGAACGAGTCCTTAATGGACGGGATGATCCTACTAGAGCGTTCCCAACGGGGGGGAGTGGGGTCAACTCTGGTGGTCAGCCCGCGGTGAACGTCAGCCGTCGGAGTGCCGGTTCGACCATCGCCGCGGTCCGGACGGCCGATTCGGCCAGGACGCCGGGGCCGACCTGTTCGGGATCGTCGACGCCGATGGGCACGATCTCGTGAGTGGTAGTCCGGTCGACCCAGGTCGGGACGTAGCCCGCGTCAGTGATCTGGGCACCGTTGGCCGTCTCGGTGACCTGAAACCAGGCGATCAGGCCGTCCTGGGTCTGCGGCGGGCATGAGCGACACGGATTTGCCTCGTCGCCGGGCTGGTTGGTGAGGAGATTTCCGAGTCCGTACACCACGGCGTCGCCATCACGTCGGATCACGGGTTGGACCACGTGAGCGTGGTGGCCGAGCACCAAGTCCACCTCGGGGGAGTCCAGCAGGCGCCCGGCTGCCGCCTGTTGACGATCGGTGGGATTGGCCTGGTATTCCTCCCCCCAGTGAACGCTTACCACCACGAATTTGGCGCCCTCGGACCGAGCCATCGCGGCTTCTGCGATTACCCGGTCAACGTCGAGGTGGGGGACCATCCATGGTGGGTCGACGGGAAGCTCGCGACCGTTGATCAGGTCGGTCACCGAGAGGTGGGCTACTCGGATGCCTCCGGGGGTGAACCACGCTGGTCCGGCGGTATCGGAGGTGTCGGCCATTCCTGCCGTGGCCAGTCCGACGCGCCGCATGTGGTGCAGGGTGGCTGTGACACTGGATGAACCAGAGTCCAGGGCGTGGTTGGATGCCAATGAACAGCCGTCGTATCCGACCTCGGCGATGGCATCGGCCAGCGAGGACGGGACTCTGAAGGTCCCCCGGAAGCTCAGGTCGTCGTCGTTCATCGACAGTGGGCTCTCGAGGTGGCAGAGGGCCAGGTCGGCGCCGGCGATGATCGGTCGGATCCGGGCAAACAGTGGGGTGAAGTTCCACCCGTCGTCACCGTTCTCCCGGGCAGAAGTAGCTGCTCGTTCGGCTACCGCGCCGTGGCTGATGATGTCCCCGGTGGCCACCAGCGTGAANGTNCGGCTCGGTGGCTCTTTCGTGGTCGGGACCGTGGNGGCAGTGGGGGCGCTGTCCGAGGAGCGAGTTGTCAAGGGAGCCGTCGTATCGGGCGCACCGGTGGTCGGGGCGACCGGGGNTGCCGTTTCCGGTCCGCCCACAGATTCGTCGTCACTGGCTAGGTCAANTATCAGCAGACCGACCATGACTGCCACGATGACCACCTGCAGCACCCAGGCGAACCGCCGCTCAGATCGGAACAGGGGGTGNACGGGGTCGGTCACGTGGCGTCGATCCGGCTGAGGATGGGAACACCCGGGCGCACCGACTGGTCTGTCGTGCCCTCCCGGCGGACNACCTGCCCACCTACNACTACGTGNTGCACACCGANCGAAGGCAGCCATGTCTTCTCGATGGTGGCCCGGTCAGCGATGGTGATCGGATCGAACACTGTTATGTCGGCTACCGCACCGGTCGACAGGCGCCCACGACGAGCCAAGTCCGGGCTCCGGCCCTCNAGNAGGCGNGCCGGCAGNATAGTCATCTTGGCCAGAGCCTCGGTGAGCGAAAGAACGTTCCGGTCACGNGCGTAGTGGCCCAANACCCGACTGAAGCAGCCCGAGGCCCGGGGGTGGTTGTTGTGGGGCCGCTCCAGGATGGCATCGGAGCCCACCATGATCCACGGGGTGGCCAACGGTCTTTCGATGTCGTCATCGGACATGGCGAACGCNGCAGTGAGGGCGTTGGNGTCCCGGGCCCGCTGCCAGCCGGCNTCGTCGAGNCGTTCGGCGGTGGCTGCGATCTGGAGGTCAGNCACCGTGATGCCGTACTTCTCCCGGAAGTCCTCGAANCGGGCGCTGTTCGCATANGTGGCCCAGAAGGTGTACGGGTAGGTGCAGGCGGTNAGNGCCAGTCCTTCTGCCCGTGCCGTCTCCATCTGGGCGATGGCATCAGCCATCCTCCCCGTGCCACCGGTCGAGTTGAGGTGCTCGACGTGCACAGCGCATCCGGTTCGTCGAGCCACGGTCACCGCCTCGGNGATGGCCTGCTCCTGGGTGCCCGGCTCGAGGTTCTCCGAGTATCGGAGGTGCAGGCAAAGGGGCACGTCGTGGGAGGCGGCCAACTCGCCGTGGCGGAGCATTTCGTCCAGGGTGACACCGGGAACGTACTCCGGCTGTTCGTGGATGCCGAGTGCNCCAGCCCGGATGTCGGCGTCGGCACGCCGGACCAGTTCGTCGATCTGGGGGTCGCTGGCGTAGTCGATGCCGANGCCGATGTCGGCCCGGTGGCTGTACTGGTCAGTCGCCCCGCCGTAGTTGACCGGTGGGCGNTGCTTGGCGGACCGCTCGAGGAACCTNTTCATGGGGTGGTCGATGCCGTGCATGCACAGGTTGGTGGTGACCCCGTCGGCAATCTTGTTCCACTCGCCGTANCCGTTGACCGGGTAGGAGAGGATGTCGATGAAGCCGGGAGCGACCACCAGGCCGGCAGCATTCAGTACGGTCCGCCCCCTCAGCGCTCCGGTCGAGACGGTGATCACCGTGTTCCCGTCAATACCTACGTGGGCCACGGCGTCGAATCCGGTCTCGGGATCGATCACCCGGCCGCCGGCTACCACGAGGTCGTAGCGGTGGTCGTCCACGGTGGTAGTTGGTTCCTCGGACATCTCGCTGGTTGGTGCCGTGCTGGGATCCGGTGGTCGGGTACTGGTGGAGCGCAGAACCGCCGGCACGGTGGTCGGCGAGGCGCCCGACGGCCCAGTGGCGGAGAGGGATCGGCCGGGAAGTCGTCGACCGAGGGCGACNAGGGCGGCAGCGAACCCAATGCCCAGCACTATGCGCCGTCGGCCCACCNCGTCGGGGCGGAGATCGCTGTCCGGATGGGGGCCCGCACCGGGCTCAGGGTGGAGGGGGTCCGACTGCGGACCCGGATCACTGTCGGACTGCGGATCGTCTGGTTCCTCCTCCACGGGCGGGACGCTAGTGGTGGGGCGCCCGGTCCCGGGGCCGACTGATGGCTACCGTGGCTGGGTGGTCGACGGGACGCCCCGACGCGCCGGGTTTCCCCGTGGAACCGGCCTGCTGGTGGGGCTACTCGCCGTGGCGGCCCTGCTCTCCTGGGTGGCATCCCGAGATGGGGGTCGGGTCGAGTCATGGGTGACAGGCACGCCGCTAGCCGTCGTCGAGGCCCGGTTGGTCGTGGACCCGGTTCCCGGACGGTCGCTCGACCCGTATCGCGGGAACGGGACTTGGGTCGACGCCTATGACTTCGATCCGGCGTACGCGCCGGGNGANCTGACCGTCCTGCCCGGTGANGTGGCNGANATGGCTGAGACCGGTGTNCGTACCCTGTTCATCCAGGCTTCCCGTTCGGATCGGCGGGCCGAAGGGCTGGTGGCTGACCCCTGGCTCCTGGCCGGATTCCTGNTGGCCGCCGACGNTGNAGACGTCGACTTGGTGGGTTGGTACCTGCCCAAGTGGACGGCCGACGACGAGGATCTCGACCGACTCCTGGCTATCGACCGCTTCACGGTCATCGGCCGACGGTTCGCCGGCCTTGCCGTTGACATCGAGTGGAACCAAGACGACCTGGGTGGGATCGAACGCTCCGACCGACTGGTCAACCTGTCGGACCGGNTGCGACGNACCGTNGGGGACGATCCGCTGGGNGCGATCGTGATGCCGCCGGTGATCACCGACGAGATCAACCCGGCGTTTTGGCCCGGGTTCCCCTGGGCAGAACTTGCCGACCGGTACGACGTCTGGCTCCCCATGGGCTACTGGTCGTTCCGCACCGCCGAGCACGCCGATCCGGCGTTCTACACGGTTGACAATGTCCGGCGCCTCAGAGCCGACCTCGTCGACCCGGCGGCTCTCGTCCACGCCATCGGGGGAGTCGGTGCTGCCGACGGTACTGCGATGGTCGATCCCGGCGAGCCCCTGGCCTCAGTGGATGACCTAGTTCCGTTTGTGGGGGCAATATCCGCTGAGGGGGCGATCGGGGGTTCGATCTACGACTGGGCCACCATGGGCGTGGATGCTCGGCGGCTATTCGGTGAGCTCATGGCCGGCTCGTTTCCGGTCGTGGATTGATTGTGCGGGGGCGCCGGTAGAGGTTGCCCAGCGGCTTGTGACACGAGGTCGGCACCCCTGGAAGGTGGCGTCCGGTGGTTCGACGGTGATCCACAGTCGGTGTGGAGCCCCGTTGGCCCGCGCGCGCGGGCCGCGTACCATGGGTGGTCCGATCGACCCGGCGGGCGATCGGGTCGACAGACGGGGAGGGACACCCAATGAGTGAGCGGCGCGACGCGGCCCCGACTCCAGGTGTGGCGGCCAACCTCGGCACCTCGACGACCAGTTTCGGTGTGGGACGCCGCGAGAATCACGACGCCTCCGCCTTCTACGACCGGTTCACCGCTCCGACCCTGTCCGACGACGACGTGGTGGTCCGGGCACCGGACCTCGGCGACGGTTGCCTGAATGGCGACGCTCGGGACATGCATCAGTTGCCCGACTCTTCGGTGGCACTTGTGGTGACCTCACCGCCCTACTTCGTGGGCAAGGAGTACGAGCTTTCGGTAGAGCGCGACGGCGTGCCCACNTCGTACCTGGAGTATCTGGGGATGCTNCGNGACGTGTTCGCNGAGTGNGTACGGGTCCTCGAGCCGGGTGGNCGGATCGCCGTCAACGTGGCCAATCTGGGNCGTAAGCCTTATCGGAGCCTTTCAGCCGACGTGATCCGGATTCTGCAGGATGAGCTGGGCCTGCTCCTGCGAGGCGAGGTTGTTTGGCAGAAGGCCGAAGGGGCGACTGGCTCTGTGGCCTGGGGTTCGTTCCGTCGAGCTGCCAACCCTGTCCTGCGAGACATGACCGAACGGGTAGTCATCGCCAGCAAGGGCCGCTTCGACCGCGCCATTCCGGCGGCTCGTCGTTCCCGTGCCGGCCTGCCGTCGGAGAGCACGATCACCACCGACGAGTTCATGGAGGCCACTCTCGATGTGTGGCGTATCGACGCCGAGCAGGCCACCCGGGTCGGGCATCCGGCGCCCTTTCCGGTGGAGTTACCGCGCCGGCTCATCGACCTCTACACCTATCGCGACGACCTGGTCTTAGATCCGTTCNTGGGTTCAGGTAGCACCATGGTGGCCGCCGCCCGGGCNGGCCGGCGTGGGGTGGGCTTCGACCTGGATCCGGAGTACGTGACGCTGGCCAAACAGCGGCTGGCCGACGAGCATCGCCGGCTGGACGAGCAGCCGGTCGCCGCGTGGCGCCGCAGCGACCTGGCCGGCACCAGCGTGTCTCAGGACGGCCTGTTCGGTGAAGGGGTCACTGGCTCGCTTGGCCCCGACCAGGCCTTGGATCGGGCCACCGCGTCCGGCAAGAAAGTGGCTGACATCGCCGAGGCGGCCCTCGTCGAAGCCGGCTTCGAAGTTGTGAAGGCACCCGCTGCTCGTCGAGACCTCGGGTTGCAGTTCCCGTTCCTGGTGACCGACGCGCATCTGGGGCGCCAGTGGTACGTNGAGGTGGCNGGGGCGTTCACCAATGCCCGAGCCGGNATGCGGCGGGCCGACGTGCTGTGGCGCACCCTCGGGCGNGCTCANGTNCTGGCCANCGGCCACGCTGACGACGGCCCCCACGGGCGACCGCGCCTGCTGGTGTTGACGCCACGGCTGCCGCGGCCGGGCACCGAGGGTGACCGGGCCCTGCGCGCTGCTGGTGGCCACGGGGTGTTCGACGTTCTGGAACTGTTNGACGGGGCGGCCGCCGACCGTCTCGGCCACTACGCAACGGCTTCTCCCGACCGACCGCTGCCCGG
Organism: Acidimicrobiaceae bacterium; assembly: GCA_002714485.1. Classification (GTDB taxonomy): domain Bacteria; phylum Actinomycetota; class Acidimicrobiia; order Acidimicrobiales; family MedAcidi-G1; genus UBA9410. The sequence goes on along the minus strand of PAXM01000024.1, from coordinate 46,464 downwards.
GTTCTGGAGCGTCGACGAGATCGAAGCCCGGTTCACCTGATCAGTTGGATAGCTGGTCGGAGGCCGATTCGAGGACCACCTCGAACATGACCGGCCATCTCTTGCCGGTCAGCAGGAAGTGCCCACTGAGGGGGTCGTGAGCGATGCCGTTAAGGACGTCGTCGACGCCCAAGTTGGAGCGGTCGGCCAACAGTCCCGAGGCGTCGACCACTGCGGTGACCCGACCCGTCGANGGGTCGATGGCNACGATGTTGTCAGTNAGCCAGATGTTGGCCCAGACGGTGCCGTCCACGCATTCCAGTTCGTTCAGGCGCTCCACCGGCCTCCCGTCGAGCAGGANCTGGACGTCNGCGATCCGNGTCAGGTCTCCGGAGTCGCGGAAGGTCAGGAACGACGAGCCGTCAGACATGGCCAACGTGCCAGCCTCCAGCAGGCACAGCCCCCACCCCTGGCCACCGTAGGTCCACACGTCGACCACGGTCAGGGTGGCCAGGTCCCACACCAAGGCCCGACCNGCCTTCCAGGTGAGCTGTACGGCCCGGTCGCCTCCGATAGCNGTCATTCCCTCGCCGAACCACGAGGCATCCAGCGGGGCNGACCGCAGGACNCGGCCCGTCGAACGGTCGATCTCTCGGATGTCGGACTCGCCGTAGCCGCCGGTGGTCTCCAGTAGNCGGCCGTCCACCAACTCGAGGCCCTGGGTGAATGCATCCGGGTCGTGGGGACTGGTGGCGACGACCCGGGGCGTAAGCCGGTCAGCCGGTACGGCGACTTCTTCGGAAGAAGGTGCGATGCCATCGCCCGTGTTGGGGTCGGAAGATCCACAACCGGTCACCATGACCAGTAGGGCCATGGCTGCAGTGAGTGGGAAGGAGGCAGCGCCACTAGCTCGCCTGCACATGGATCCAGCCTCCTCGTCTCGTCGTGGTCGTCTGTGGACGGTCAGACTGCCGCCCGTGACCGGATGGCGCGATCGTACGACGACCTGATGGGTTGTTCAGGTGAACCGGTGGGTGGTCGGATCGAATCCGACGGTGTCGGAGCGGCATGGTTGGACTGGGGCGGCTTTGGCGACGCCCTGGTACTGCTGCATCCCAACGGGTTCTGTGCCGGGGTCTACGACCCATTGGCTCGAAGGCTGGCCAGCGGACATCGGGTGATCGGAATCGACCTCCGGGGCCACGGTGACAGCGACGACGTGGTCGACCCCATGCTGTTGGGTAACGACGTGATGGCCTCAGATGCTCTGGCAGTGTTGGAGTACCTCGGCATCGATCGGTTCGCGGTTGTCGGAGCCTCGTTCGGGGGGGCGGTGGGCGGCGAGATGGCCGCTGTGGCGCCCGATCGGGTCACGGCGCTGGTGCTCTGTGAGGCGGTGGCCATCGACGCCCGGGTCCGCGAAGACCAACTCTTCGGCTTCGTGGACGGTCCTGACGGGCCGGTCCACCCTCTGGCCGCCGGGGCCCGACGTCGGCGGGACGTGTGGGACGACCGGGCCGCCGTTCGGGCCTCCTACGGGTCAAGGCCGCCACTGGACGAACTCCATCCCGACACCCTGGCCGGGTACGTCCGGTGGGGCTTTCGCGACCGACCCGATGGACGGGTCGAGCTTTCGTGTCGACCGGAGACCGAAGCCCAGATCTTCGGCTCGACTGAACGGCACGGGCCGGCGGAATCCTTCGAGGCGCTGCGTCGGGTGGCGGCCGATGGTCGGGTGCCGGCCGCAGTGCTGGTCGGATCCACCACCGATCTGGACCGAGAGTGGTTCCGCGGCCAGGCCGAGGTCCTCGGCGTCGACATCGAGGTTGTTGACGGAGGCCATTTCTTTCTGTTCGAGGACGTAGACAGGGGCGTGCGCCTGATCGAGGAACACCTGAGGAATCTGGGGAATCAGCTTCCGGATGGACCTGGCCAGGCTGGTGCCACGGTGGAAGGTGAGACGGATTGATGAGCAGAACCGAGGACCGGAGCATGCACCCAGTGGACCTGGCCGACAGGGTCATCGATTCCGGTGAAGCCGAGCCGCCCCACAATCGGGTGACCCATGAGCTATCGGTCGTCGAGGATGACGTAGCCGTCGTGGAATCGTTCTCACACTGCTGGGTGGTCGACACCGACGAGGGGTTGGTGTGCTGGGACGCCAGCGGCGTGCGGTCCGGTCCGGCGGTGGTCGCTGCACTCCGCGGATGGACGGACCGACCGGTCCACAGCCTCGTTTACACCCACGGTAATGTCGACCACGTCGGTGGCAGTGGGGCCTTCGTTGCCGATGCCGAGGCCCGGGGGGACGTCCGACCCCGCTTCCTGGCCCACGAGGCCGTGCCGGCCCGCTTTGAGCGGTACCGGACGACCAACGGCTGGAACCTGGCCATCAACCGTCGCCAGTTCGGCGGGATCCGCAACCGAGCCAACCTGGGCATCGGCGGTGACGGTCCCCGCTTTCTCGTCGAGGACGTGGCTGAACCTGATGAGACTTTCAGGGACCGGATGTCGTTCTCGGTGGGTGGCCGGACCTTCGAACTACGGCATGCTCGGGGCGAAACCGACGACCACGCCTGGGGCTGGGACGCCGAGCGCCGGACGGCCTACACCGGCGACTTCACCTCGTGGGTGTTCCCCAACGCTGGAAACCCCCAGAAGGTCCAGCGGTACCCCATCGAGTGGGCGGCCGCCATGCGGGACATGCTGGCCATCGGCGTGGAACGGGTCTATCCGGCCCACGGGCTGCCAATCGTGGGGCGTCAGCGAGTCGAGACGGTGCTGGGCGACATCGCAGAGGCCCTCGAGCACTTGGCGGGGAGCACTCTCGACCTGATGAACGAGGGGGCCACCATCGATGAGATCATCCACGCCGTTCGGGTTCCTGAGCATCTGGTCGACCGGCCGTGGCTGGCTCCGCAGTATGACGAGCCAGAGTTCGTCGTGCGCAACGTGTACCGGCAGTTCGGCGGGTGGTGGGACGGCAATCCGGCCAATCTCAAGCCGGCTTCCGAGGCTGCGCTGGCCGCCGAGGTGGTGGCCTTGGCCGGGTCGATTGAGTCGGTGGTGGATCGGGCGCTTGAGTTGGTCGACGCTGGGGACCTGCGCCTCGCCTGCCACCTGGCCGAGATGGCGGTGGCCGCCGAGCCGACCCACGAAGGGGCTCAGCGGGCTCGGGCCGACGTCTACTGGCACCGTCGGGCCGCCGAGCGGTCCCTAATGTCCAAGGGCGTGTACGCGGCGGCGGCTCGTGAGTCCGAGGCCGCTCTCGGTGGGGAGGTGGATGGAGACGCCATGCGGGATGCCATCCGGGGTGCCTTGGGCTGACTGGTCAGTCGAGGACCAGAGCACCCTTGGTTGGAAGTAGTGGCGGGCCGCTGTCGGCGGTCAGGAGTGTCGCGGTGGCCAGGCCGGGAGCCGGGTCCAACGCTCCGAGGGCGGCTGCCAGGTGGGCCGCCGAGCGGATTCCAACGGAGCCTTCCAGCAGGGATGTGACGACAAGGCCCAGACCGGCCTCGGTGACCACCCGGGCCACTTCAGCGGTGACCAGTGGACCTCCCAGAGCGGAGGGCTTGAGGACTACCAGATCGGCGCTGCCTAGTGCGATGGCCCGTCGGACGTCGTCGATGGTCCGTGCCGATTCGTCGATTGCCACCGGGACCGGTGAGGTCGCCCGGACCGTGGCCAGGGCTTCGAGCCCGGCCGCTGGCTCCTCCACCAGTTCGAGGTCGAGGGCGGCCAGCCGAGCCAGATGTTCGGATGCCTCGCCGGGTGCCCACCCCCCGTTGGCATCGATCCGGAGTCGTTTATCCCCGATGGCCTCTCGAACGGCGGTCAGGCGGGCCAAATCAGTGGGGAACGGGCTGGCAGCCACCTTTACCTTGACCGTCCCGTGTCCGCCGGCCACCGCCTCGGCGGCGGCAGATGCCAGATCGTCGGGTGTGTCGCCGCTGACAAAGGCCGAGACGGGCACGATCCCGGAGCTGTCGGGGGCTAGTAGGTCGTGGACGGGTCGGCCGGCCGCTCGGGCTGTCAGGTCCAGCAGGGCGCCGTCGATAGCGGCCCGGGCAGTGGGCGAGCCTACGGGCAGGGTGCCGTCATCGGCCCACCGGTGAATGGCGAGTTCGGCCTCGTTGACCAACTCCGGGGTGAAGTTGGCGAGCGGTGCAGCTTCGCCGAGGCCGATGCGTCCCTCGCCATCGGTGAGAGTGAGCACCACGACCTCACGGTGGTCAATTGGGCCGTGTGCCGTGCTGATTGGCGACTGGTAGGTCAACTCCGTCCGTTCGATCTTGATTCGGCGGACATCCGGTGGATCGAGATCGCCCAGTTCGGCCCGACCGTCGCCGCTGTCCGTCATCGGCTGTCGACTTCGTCGAGAAGGTCACCGATGGCGGCCCGCACGTAGTCGGGGTTCTCAAGGTGGGCGGCGTGGCCGGCCCCGGGCACCACCTCGATAGCCGACCGGACCAGGCCGGCGGCCATACGCATGGCGATCGCTCGGAACTTGGGATCCTCGTCGCCGACCACCAGGAGTACCGGTGCGGCAATCCCGGCCAAGTCCTGCCAGTACGACGGTTGGGCACCGGTTCCGGCGCCCCGGAGGCTGCCGGCCAGCCCGCCCGGGTCATTGGCTAAGCGCTGGGTCCGGGCATCGGCCAAGGCGTCGGTGCCCAGGCGCACCTGGCTAGCGAACAGAGGGCTGGCCATCCACCGGTCAACAAAGGCGGTTAGGCCGTCCTCAAGCAGGTCGTCGGCGATTTCATCGTCAGACCGTCGGCGGGCCGCCCGCTCCACCGGGTCGGACAGACCCGGGGAAGCCCCGATCAACGAGAGGGAGGCCACGTGTCCCGGATGGCGGATGGCCAAGCTGAGGGCCACCCGACCACCCATCGAGTAGCCGACCACGTGGGCGGGTCTGAGGTGATGGTCGTCGATGGCGGCGGCCACTGCGTCCACGGTGTGTTCGAACCCGAAGGCGTGTGCATCGTTGGTGATGGTGCTTCGACCGTGGCCAGGTAGGTCGACGACGGCCACTCGCCGGGTCTCGGCCAACGGGCGTACCAGAGGCCACATGGTGGCCGTGGAGCCAGTGAATCCGTGAAGCGTCAGTACCGGGCGTCGGGTGACCGTTTCGTCAGGTGGTCCGTCGAGTTCCACGTGGAGGCCGGTGCTGTCCGTGCTCATCGGTCCACTCCCGTTGTGAACAGGGCGTGGTCGACGGCCCGGGCCGCTTCACGGTGGAGTCTGACGTTGATGGAGGCGTCGGTCCGGATGTGAATGAGGTGTAGTCCAGACGTTCCGACCGTGCCCACCAGAACGGCCTCCAGCGAGGGACGGTCGGTTGGCTTGTGGAGGGTGGCGCCGGCCAGGGCGGCGACATGGCTCAGGTCCAGGCCGTGGGGTGTATGGAACAGGCGCCGATGGTCGATGTGACCCTCCGCGGCGATGGGCAGGAACGAGAAGATGCCACCGCCGTCGTTATCGACCACCACAACTGTCAGGTCCACGCCGAGCCGGAGGGCGGCGGTGAGACCGCTGAGGTCGTGCAGCAGGGTCAGGTCGCCGGTTAGCAGCACGGTGGGCGCGTCGGAACCGGCAGCCATGCCGATCGCTGTGGATACCTGTCCGTCGATCCCGTTGGCACCTCGGTTGCCGCGCACTGCCCAGTTCCGGCAATCGACCGGTAGGAATGAATCCACATCACGTAGCGGCATGGAGTTGCCGACCACCAGTGTCACTGTGTCCGGGAGGGCGGCGTCCAGTGCGGCCACCACGCCTGGTTCGTCGAATGGGGCGGCTGCCAATACGCCGGCCACCGTGTTCGTGGCAGTCATCTCAGCTGTAGTCCAGGCCCGGGTCCAGTCGCTCGTGCCATCATCACCCCTTGCCAGGTCGGCCAGTCGGTCGACGAGGTGAGTGGCTACCCGGCCCGGCTCGGCGGCTACCCGGTCGGTCACTCGCAGGGCAGCATCCGGGAATCGGCCGATGTGGTCGACGGCTACCAGGCGCCCGGTGCCCACCCGGTCCAGCCATAGTCGGTAGCCCTTGCTGGTCGGCATGGCACCCATCTGGACGACGACATCGGGCCGGAGGTCGTCGGCCCATCTGGACCGCAGCAGGTGGTCACCGGTGGCCAGTATGGGGGCATGGGTGACGTAGGGCCCGCGTCGAAGACCGGAGACCGGGTCGGCCAGGATCGGCCATCCGGTCCGGTGGGCCAGCTCCGCGAGGGCATTGGCCCCATCGAATGTGGGGTCCATGGGGCCGGCCACGATCAGTCCCCGCTCTGGCCGGTCGTCACCGGTCACCAGTTCGGTCAGGCAGCCAGCCTCTACCGGTACTTGGTCCGGGGGCAGGGGTAGTAGTCCAGTCGTGGCTGGATCAGCGGCGGGGGGGTCTAACGGTTCACGCAGTGGCACGTTGAGGTGGACCGGTCCGGCCGACGGTCTGGTGGCTCGCACTACCGCCTGATGGGCCAACGAGGCGGCCTCACCGGAAGCCTCGGTGCCAGCTACTGCAGTAGTGGTGGCCCATCGGACATGGCTGCCGTAGATGCCGTCCTGATCGATGGTTTGGGGAGCGCCCACCCCCTGTAGTTCGGGTGGCCGGTCGGTAGTGAGGGCGATCAGGGGAACTCCGGAGTGGAAGGCCTCAACCATCGCCGGGAGGTAGTTGGCGGCTGCCGTGCCCGAGGTGCACAGCAGGGCTACTGGTCGGCCGGTGGCGCGGGCCAGCCCAAGAGCGAAGAATCCTCCGGCCCGCTCGTCGAGGTGCATCGATACCTCGAGGCCAATAGTGCGGTCGGCGGCCACCGTCATCGGCGTGCACCGCGAACCCGGTGAGGCGGCCACGTGGGCCACTCCGCACTCCACGAGTTGAGCGAATAGTGCATGGCACCACGCCTGGGTGGCCCTCGGGTCGGCCGACGGGAGGGCGTTCACGGTGTTGCCTCGGCGGCGCCCAGAACGAGGCCGAGGAGGGTTTGCAGCTTGACATCGGTCTCGGCCAGCTCCCGGTCGGGATCGGAGCCGGCGACCACGCCGGCCCCTGCGTAAAGCGTGGTGCCACCGTCGTGGATGAGTCCGGTCCGGAGGGCGACTCGGAACTCCCCGTCGCCGTTGGGGTCCATCCAGCCAACCGGGCTGGCGAACCAGCCCCGTTGCATGCCCTCGTGTTCAGCTCGGAGTTGGGCGGCCTGTCCGCCGGGATAGCCAGCTACCGCCGGTGTGGGGTGGAGGGCGCCGACGAGGTCCAACAGGCCTACGCCATCGGGTAGTTCGGCGTCGATGGGGGTGTGGAGGTGCTGGATGCCGTGGAGCCGGAGCAGCACGGGATCGCCGGGGTGGTGGTCGGCCACACCGAGGCCAGCCAACGCCCGGTCTACGGCGTCCACCACCACGGCATGCTCGACCCGTTCCTTGGGGCTGGTGAGGAGACCCTGTCCGAGGGCGGCGTCGACAGCCGGGTCTGGGTCCCGCGGGGCGGAACCGGCCAAGGCGGCAGTTTGGAGGTGACCGGCGTGCACGGCGGCGAGGCGTTCGGGTGTGGCCCCTACGAAGCATGCCTGTCCTCCCGCCGGACGGACGGCGAGGGTGGCGCACGCGGGGTAGGCGGATCTCAGGGCAGCCAGGAGCGGTATGGGGTCGGGTCGGTGGTCGACGTGAAGCGAACGACAGGGAACGGCCTTTTCTAGATCGCCCCGGTCGATAGCTTCCAGGGCGAGGCGGACCAGGTTGCGGTAGTGCTGGCGAGCGGCGGGGTCGGCATGGTCGGCTGGCTCGCTCGGTGGCGCATTGACGGGGCCCGACGGCGGGGCGAGTAGCGGGGTGGGTCGGTCCTGGTCATCGATCCGGGTCACCCAGGTTCGTCCATCGAGGCGGAGCACCTGTACGGCCGGAAGCACGAGGCGTCCAACTCCGAAGGAAGCCCAGGCGTCGGTTTCTTCGGGAAGGTGGTCGTCGAAGGCAAATCCAGCGGCAAGCCTGGGGTAAGGGGCATCCTCCGGGGCGGTGAGGGCCATGGCCTCTACCAGTTCGGAGGCTCGAGAGGCGGCCTCGGCGAAGCGACAGGCCCCCTCGACGTCGACGACGACAGCCGACCCGAGTCCGGTCCATGACGTGTCGTCGTCGGGGACCTCCCAGAACCACGCTTCGTCGTCGTCCGATGCGACGGCCAGCCAGGCGAGGGGGTCGGTGGCCGGTCCGGACTGCACCTCGACAGTTGTTGCCCGGAGGGGGTGCTGGAGGGAGTGATCGCTGGCGTCGGAGATCAGCGCCACCGGACGTCCACCTCCAGACGGTCGGCGTCGGCGGCCAGAAGGGCCTCAATCAGGCCAGTTTCCCCGTCATCGGCGCCGGCTCGATCACGGGCCCGGGCTACCAGAGTCCGGTGAAAGTGCTGGGCTACCAGCCGGGTGACTGCCGGGAGTAGCGAGCGAACCACGTCGACTAGTTCCTGAGGGGAAGGGCTTTCGATGGGCGGCTCGTTGTTCCCGGTCCGGACATGGCGTTCGAACAGGTCAATGGCCTGTTCCACCACCTCGTCCACATGAGCACCATGGTCGGTGGCCAAGGCCACCAGCTCGTCCAGAGGAACGCCTGCCGCGCTGATGGCCAGGCCTGCACGGACCATGGAGACCGCCCCGTCGTCGAATCGGGGTTCCGGATCCTCAGACAGGGGAGCGAGTAGTCCGTTGTCGACGAGCAAGGCCACCAGGCCCTCGGGGACCCCGGCCCGGTNGGCTACCTCAATTCTCGACAGGCTGCGGTCCANCGCGGCGGCGGCCAGGCGGCGNAGGTCCGCGACGGGATCGGTGGCCACTGGTTCGTCGCCGAGGGCGGCGATCTGGGCCAGGGTGAACCCGTCGTCAGCNAGCCGACGGATCTCGGCCAGNCGGGCNACGTGCTCCTCGCAGTAGNCGGCCCGACGACCCTTCCGGACCGGGGCCGGGATCAGCCCNAGGCGNTGGTAGTAGCGAACGGTGTCTATGCCGAGGCCGGCTGCTAGGGCCACCTGNTCGACGGTCAACTCGGCGTTGTCGCTCTTGGTCAAGGCATCGGCGAGGGTCANNNCTNAACTTTACGAGTATTTACTCTCAGTGTCGATGCTCANACCTTNGTGAGTTCGTCGGTGTGNGACCGGCGTATTCTCTTNCGGGCTTCACTGCCCAGTCCCGATTCGGCTAGCCGCGGATGACACGATGGGGGAATGGGAGTTCCCTTGGACGGATCGTCGCCGGTCGACTACATCGCTCTGACTCGTGAGCGGTACGACGCCATGGGCTACCCGCCCTACCAGTGGGTCGAACTCTCCGAACCCCCTCCGTGGACACCACTGTCCCGCCCGATGGCCGATTCCACCATCGCCCTGATCGGCTCCGGTGGCGCCTACCGAGAGGGCCAGACGGCCTTCCACTGGAAGGACGACACCGGGGTACGGCTGATCCCCTCAGCCGACCCGGCCACCGACATCCGGGTTACCCACTTCGCCTACGACCTCGAGCCGGCGCGCGAAGACCCCAACATCGTGTTCCCGGTCGATCGCCTGCGGGAACTGGTCGACGAGGGTGTGCTCGGAGGTCTGGCTTCCACGGCGTTGGGCTGCATGGGCGGCATCTACTCAGTGCGTCGAGCCACCGAGGAACTCGCNCCGGCCATCGTNGCCGAGGTGANGGCCATGGACGTCGACCTGGCTCTACTAGTGCCGGTCTGACCGGTCTGCCACCAGACCGTGGGTCTGGTCGCGAGAGCGCTCGAGGCCGCNGGGGTTCCAACGCTNTGCCTCACCTCNGCCTACAGCATCACGGCATCGGTCAANCCGCCGCGNGCCGCCTTCTCTGATCTACCGCTGGGCTACACCGTAGGGAGACCCCATGAACCAGANTTTCAACGCGACCTTTTGCGTCGTGCCCTCCAGGCGGCTGAGGCCATGGAAGAGCCCGGGACCATCGNTCNGACCGGGGTGTCCTGGGACGCCAATGGTTCCTGGAAGCGCCGGGCCACACCCACTGGCGTGGAGAGCGAGACTGCCGAATCCGAATCCGGANCTCGCTCCGACACCCGCAACGAACGGGTCGACGTCCCCCAGTACCAGTACGAGTCCGACCGGCTGGCCGCCGAGTCCGACGCCTGAACCCCAGGAGGACACCCGTGCCGGTTGCCGCCGACNTGCAGCCCCTGCTCGATGCCATGGTCGAGGCGAGGAATACGCCCATCTCCGAGGCGAGCCCTGAGGACCGACGCGCCCTCTTCGANGAGATGTTCGGGCCGGGNGGNGCGGAGATGGGATCGGTGACNGACCGTGTCATCCNCGGTGGGGACGGGGACGACCTCCCTGTTCGGGTCTACCGCCCGACTGGAGTGGCGTCCGGTGGGCCGGTCGTGGTCTTCTTCCACGGGGGCGGGTGGGTGATCGGCAACCTTGACACCCACGACGAGATCTGTCGGGCGATTGCCGCGACCTCCGACGTCGTTGTGGTATCGGTCGACTATCGCCTGGCTCCCGAGCATCCCTTCCCGGCGGCCGTCGACGATGGTTACGCGGCCGTCTGCTGGGTAGCGGAGCACGCAGAAGATCTGGACGTCGATGCNGGAAGGCTGATCGTTGCTGGCGACAGTGCCGNCGGGAACCTCTCGGCCGTGGTCTCGATGCTGGCCAGGGACCGCGGGGCCCCGGAGGTGGCCTTCCAGTTCCTGATCTATCCGGCAACCGACTTCGACTACGAGACCGGCCGGTGGCCGTCGCTGGAGGAGAACGCCACCGGACTCTTTCTCGAACTGGACACCATGCGGTGGTTTCGTGGGCACCTGAGCGGTGGAGNCGACCTCGGTGGAGATCCGCGAGCCGCTCCAATCCGAGCCGCCAGCCATGAAGGTCTGGCACCAGCACACATCATGGTGGCGGGATTCGATCCGCTCCGCGACGAGGGCCTTGGCTATGCAGCAGTCCTGAACTCAGCTGGCGTCGCGACGACCACGACCCTGCACCCTGAGCAGGTTCACGGATACTGGAACCTGGCGGCGCTAGTGCCGTCGTGTGGGGCCGCCCGGGAGGCCGATCTGGCGTCACTCCGGGCGACCATTGCCGCCCTGTCCGCCGACTAACTCGGCTCGACCACCGTCCCCGACGCCACCAGGGCGTCAATCTCGTCGTCGGACCGGCCCAGGCCGGCCAGCACCTCACGCGTGTGCTGCCCGATGCCCGGCGCCGTGGACCGGGCGGCCCACGGGGTACCCCGAAAGTCGACTGGGCTGGCCACCATTGTGGTGGACGACACCTCGTCGGGTACATCCACCAGCGCCCCCGACCCGTGGAAGGCCGGGTCAGCCAGCAATTGGTCAGGAGAGTTCACCGGGGCCCAGAAGAAGTCGGGCTCTTCGGCAAATACCTCGACCCACTCGTCCAGCGTCCGGGTGGCGAAGATCCCGTCCAGCATGCCGATCAGGTCCGAGGCGTTGGCAGCCCGCTCCCGGGGCCGGGCGAACCGTTCGTCGTCCAGCCATTCGGGATGGCCGACCACCCGGGCCAACGGCGGCCAGTGGCGCTCGCCTTCCAGGCCGACGATCCAGAACCGTCGACCGCAGCCCGCCGTGTAGTTGTTCATGGCGGGGTTGCCCATCGAAGTTCGCTCCCCGGCCTCCAGGGTTGTGCCCCACATGAGGAGCAGGTTCAGGTCGAAGCTGATGGTGTAGGCCCCCTGCCGCATCAACGAGGTCTCGACCAGCTGGCCCCGACCGGTTCGCTCCCGATCGAACAGGGCGGCCGACACCGCCGCGGCTGCCGCCATGCCGGTGGAGTGGTCGCCCATCCCGCCCCTCTGAAACGGGGGGTCGCCGCCCGGGGTGGTCAGCAGGCCGGCGATGCCTGAGCGGGCCCAGAAGGCGGCGATGTCGTAGGCGGCCCGGTCGGCGTCGGGACCCGCCGAGCCGTAGCCGGTGATCAGGCAGTAGATGAGACGGGGGAACCGTTCGCCGATAGACGGGTGGTCCAGGCCGAGGCGCTGGAGGGCGCCGATTCGCAGGTTGGTGATGAATACGTCGGCGCCGGCCAGCAGGTCCATGGCAATTGCCAGGCCCTCCTCGGTACTGAGGTCTACGGCGATGCCCCGCTTGGAGCGGTTGTCCATCTCGAAGATCGGGTTGGTGGGCATATCGCCACCCAGCATCCGTTGGAACAGGCGGCACGGATCCCCCGACGGAGGTTCGACCTTGACCACGTCGGCACCCCAGTCGGCCAAAATCCCCCCAGCCGCCGGGCCGGCGAGCCACACGCCGAGCTCCACGACCTTCACCCCCCGCATAGGGCCCATCGCCTCGGTCGTATCGGTGTCGGTGCCGTTCATTTCAGACGCCCCGTCGTCGGTGGCCCGCTGTCGGGTCCGGGTGCAACCTACGCGGGGCGGCTCGAGCGGCCCCATATGGGGCCGGGCTACTTGGAATAGATCTCCCCGAATAGGCCACTACCGTCGACCGGGTGATCCTCTTCGTCTGCACTGGCAACACCTGCCGTTCGGCCATGGCCGAGGGGCTGCTCCGGGCCCGGTTGGCCGAGCGGGGTAGGGAGGNACCGGTGGTCGGCTCGGCGGGCACCGAGNTCCGTGACCAGGAAGACCGGGGCGCGACGTCAGCCGCCGTCGAGGCACTGGCCGATCGAGGAATCGACCTCGCATCGCACGCGACCACACCCCTTTCGGTCGAGACGGTGGACAAGGCTGACCTNCTGGTCGCCATGACCCGTCGAAACGAATCCGCAGTGGACCTNCTGCAATCGGNGGCCCGTTCACGCACCTTCNTGGCCGGGGAGGTGGTCCGACTCGGCGGNCAGGTCGGACCACGGGGTGACCGCTCGATGGCCGACTGGGTCAGGGCGCTGGACGGAGCCCGGGGTGGACACTTCACCGCNGGNCGGGTGGCCGACGAGGTGGCCGATCCCTGGGGTGGACCGGACGAGGCGTACCGCCGGTGTGCAGACCATTTGGACGGGATTTGCACCGCTCTGGCCCGCCTCATGACCTGACCTGCTACATCCGGTAGATCATCTGACGGACCGTCAGATTCCTCGGGTGGACGACTACGGTCAGGTCGTGGACTTCACCCGGAGCACCGCCGAGGAGGAGTTCGCCGACGAGGTACGGACATGGCTCGAGGACCACCTGGTCGGGGAATTCGCAGACCTGCGTGGTCATGGCGGCGTCGGCCAGGAGGACGTGGCTCCTGAGCGACTCCTTGACTGGGAGCGCGAACTGGCCACNGGGGGNTGGTTGGGCTTGGACTATCCCACCCACCTCGGTGGTCGCGATGCCACGCTTGCCGAACAGGTCATCTTCCACCAGATCTACGTGCAGGCCCGAGCCCCNGGGCGCATNCCNAACATCGGCCTGACCNTGTTAGGACCGACAGTTGTCGCCTACGGATCGGCNGAACAGCAGGAGCGCTTCGTACCGCCNATCCTGGCGGGAACCGAGCACTGGTGTCAGGGGTACTCCGAGCCCAATGCCGGCTCCGACCTGGCNAACGTCTCGACCCGGGCCCNCCTAGTTGGNGANCGGTGGCTGGTCACCGGTCAGAAGATNTGGACATCGCTGGCCCAATTNGCCCAGTGGGCGTTCGTGGTGTGCCGAACCGACCCCAACAGNCAGCGTCATGCCGGCCTCTCGTACNTGCTGGTNCCCATGGACCAGCCCGGTATCGAGGTGCGNCCCATCGTGCAGATCACTGGCGGGACCGAGTTCAACGAGGTGTTCTTCGACGACGCCGAGACCGATGCCGATCTGGTGATTGGCGGCGCCGGCAACGGCTGGGCNGTCGCCATGGGGACCCTNGGGTTNGAGCGCGGCGCCTCCACCCTCGGCCAGCAGACCGGCTACCGACAGGAACTGGAAGCCCTCCTGGCACTGGCCCAGGACAATGGCAGCATCGACGACCCGTCGCTGCGCCAGGACCTGATGCGGGCCTGGANCGAGCTNGAGATCCTCCGGTACAACCAGCTCCGGATGCTTACCGCCCTAGTNGCTGACGGGGTGCCTGGCCCTGAGATGTCGATCGGCAAGCTGTACTGGGCGTCGTGGCATCGCCGNCTAGGNGAGCTGGGNATCCGGGTNCGCGGGGCCAGCGGCATGGTCGGNGTGGACGCCACCTCGCCGCTGGAGGACCCCCTNGGNGTGGGNTACCGGTTGGACCGTCTTNAGCGCACCTTCCTGTACAGCCGCTCCCACACCATCTACGGCGGGTCGAACCAGGTTCAGCGCAACGTGCTCGGCGAAAGAGTCCTGGGCCTGCCGCGGGAACCCCGCTAGGCCGATCAGACCCGTCGACCNCCCACTCCCGTAGGATTTTCCNAGAGCCCGCCTTCCAAAGGTTCGCAAGCCCAGGAGCAACCCGTCATGTCCGAGGCCTACATCGTCGATGCCATCCGCACGCCTACAGGCAAGAAGGGCGGCGGACTGTCTCAGGTGCACCCCGCTGACCTGGGGGCCCACGTAATCGCCGAGGTGCTGGAGCGCAACGATGTTGATCCAAAGGCCGTCGACGACGTGGTCATGGGCTGCTTGGACAACCTGGGCCCGCAGGCTGGCGACATCGCCCGTACGGCGTGGTTGGCCGCCGGTCTACCCGAGGCCGTGCCCGGNACCACCGTGGACCGGCAGTGCGGCTCTGGCCAGCAGGCNGTGAGCTTNGCGGCGATGGGCGTCATGGCCGGGGTGCAGGACGTGGTCGTGGCCGGTGGCATGCAGAACATGAGCATGATCCCCATTGGCCTAGCACTCGAGGCNGCCAAGCCNTTCGGTCACGACGACCCNTTCACCGGTTCGNCCGGTTGGGTGGANCGCTACGGCACTCAGGAGGTCTCACAGTTCCGCGGAGCCGAGATGATCGCCGAGAAGTGGAACCTCTCCCGCGAGGAGATGGAGGCNTATGCCTTNGAGAGCCACGAGCGGGCCATCCGGGCCATCGACGAGGGTCGGTTNGACCCTGAGATCAGCCCGTTGGCCGGCGTCGAGGTCGACGAAGGCCCCCGCCGTGGCGGCAGCCTCGAGAAGATGGCCCAACTGTCGCCTCTGGTNGAGGGTGGNCGGCTCACCGCNGCCCTAGCCAGCCAGGTGAGCGACGGGGCAGCCGCACTGCTAGTGGCCTCAGAGCAGGCAGTAGCCGACCACGGCCTCACCCCTCGGGCTCGCATCCACCACATGAGCGTGCGTGGCGACGATCCGATCTACATGCTGACCGGTCCCATCGCGGCGACCGCCCATGCGCTGGAGCGAACGGGCATGTCGATCGGAGACTTCGACCTGTTCGAGTGCAACGAGGCGTTCGCCCCCGTGCCCCTGGCGTGGATGCTCGAACACCGGGTGCCCCACGAGAAAGTCAACGTGAACGGTGGAGCCATCGCTCTGGGGCACCCGCTGGGGTGCAGTGGTGCCAAGCTCATGACCACACTGCTCAACGAACTGGAGCGCACCGGCGGTCGCTACGGCCTCCAGACGATGTGCGAGGGCGGCGGTCAGGCCAACGTCACCATCATCGAACGGCTCTAGTTGGCTCGATCTCCGATCGGAGCGTCGACGGGCTCGTCACTGATTTCATCGACGAGACCCCAGTCGAGTGCCCTAGTGGCGTCGATGGTTGCGCCGGTTAAACACAACCACGCGGCGCGCTGACGACCGATCTGGCGCGGGATGCTGACCGTCCCACCTGCCCCGGGAAGCAGCCCCATAGAGACCTCCGGGAGCCGGAAGGTAGCCCCGGAGGTCGCTCGCAGGTGGGCGGCGAAGGCGGCCAACTCCACGCCGGCACCTACCGCCGGACCGTGGACGGTCACCGTGAGACGATCGGCCAGACGATCCAGCCACGGCGCAGCGTTAGCCGACGATCGCACCAGATGGCCGGTGACCGAGTCATCGACGGTACCGAACTCGGCCGGGTCTCCGCCACAGCAGAAGGCCGGGCCGTTCCCGATCAGGTGGATGGGCCGCTCGTCGCCCGGGATGGCCAAAGCCCGGAGCGCGTCCACTAGCGAATCACGCATGGCGGCCGACCAGGCGTTTCGTAGCCGGGGCCGGTTCAGGATCAGACGGACCTCGCCGCCAGAAGCGTCGACGAGGACCGGTGGTTCCGGCTCCTCTGGTCGCACCCGGCGACCGCGACGGGCCAACCAGCGTGCGAACTCCGGGCCGGCCTGCAACGTGCCATAGGCGGTGCTTTCCAGCAGCAGCCCGGCCTGGATCCCGTCGAGGGTTCTCGGAGCCGGGCCGGAGCGCAGGACCTGGCAGCAGGTAACGGCAGCCATCGGATTGGCCGCTACCCCTTCGACCACGGCGGTCACCGCGTCCACGTCGTCAACTAAGACGTCGAAGGCGGGAGCAGTACCTGCCGGGGCGATCCCCACAGACACCAGTGGCAGATTGGCCAGGGTGACGGCAGCCTCACATGCCAGTTGGTCGGCGTCGTCGATGACGAGTACCGGAACGCCTCGAAGCACGCCGAGATCGAGGTCGGCGGCGGGTGAGGTAAGGAGTCGTCCAGCGTCAGCGCGACTCAGGATCTCAGCAGGTTCGCTCTCGGGCGCCGACGAGGTCACGCGGTCGAGCCATCCCCGAGGTGGGCCAACTCGGTGCGTAGCACACGGCGTAGCAGCTTTCCCGTGTCGTTGTAGGGGAGAGCAGCCACGAACTCCACGTGGTCCGGTGTTCGGTTTGAGCGGAGCTCGTTTCGGACCAGTTCTTGGAGTTCCTCGGCAGTGGCCAAGGGGTCAGATGCCGAACTCGCATCGGCAAGAACCACGGCGGCCACGATTCGTTCGCCCCACTGCCGGTCCGGCAGCCCGATTGCCGCCGCGTCGGCCACAGCCGGATGCTCGACGAGCACGGCTTCGATCTCACCAGGCGACACGTTCTGACCGCCCTTGACGATCACGTCGTCGATCCGCCCAGTCACGTGGAGAAAGCCGGCGTCGTCCAGTCGACCACCGTCGCGAGTCGGGAACCAACCGTCAGTGGTGAGTCGGGGGGCCTGTCCCCGGTACTCGCCGGATACCTGTTCGCCACGTACCCAGATCTCGCCGGGGAGCCCTAAGGGCACCTCAGTACCATCCTCGTCCCGGATCGACACCTCGA
This sequence comes from Acidimicrobiaceae bacterium, assembly GCA_002714485.1. Classification (GTDB taxonomy): domain Bacteria; phylum Actinomycetota; class Acidimicrobiia; order Acidimicrobiales; family MedAcidi-G1; genus UBA9410. The sequence continues at coordinate 29,372 of PAXM01000024.1, read as the reverse complement.
TGGTGGGAAGTGGTCGACCAGCCGATCCCAGGCGTGCTCGAACCGCCTCGTCGTCGCTGGCCAGTGCATCCCTGTGCTCCTGAGGTCCGAGAAGGGCAACGGTGGAACTGGTCTCGGTCAAGCCATAGGCGTTGACGAACGCGACCTCAGGTAGCAACTGGAGGGCCCGCTCGATGGTGGGACGTGGCATCTTCCCACCGCCGTAGGCCAGGGACCGCAGCGTCGACAGGACTCCACTGCCGGCCGACCCGGCGGCAAGTTCGGACTCCAGGTGTTCCACGATCCGTGTCAGCATGGTGGGGACCACCATGGCGCTGGTCACCCCCTCGGTCCGTACGAGGTCCACCCATGACTCGGCATTGAACGTGGGCAACTGCACGATCCGCCTGCCCGCGTAGACGTTGGAGAGGAGGGCCGCCATACCAGCGATGTGGTATGGCGGCACGCTCACCAGGGTCGCCTCATCCTCGGCGGCCCCCATGAACTCGACCGACCCCAGGACGTAGGAGACGAGGTGTCGGTGGCGCAACATGGCCGCCTTGGGCTTTCCAGTGGTTCCGCTGGTGAACAACAGGATCGCTGTTCCCTCGCCAGCCATGTCCCAATCGGTTCCCCAACCGGCGTCGGGGACCGAGGCGTTGGCCAAATCGTCCAGTAGGGCCTGCCGGTCCGCTACAACCACATCGTCGAGGTCGGCGAGGCGCCCAGGGGCCGCGGGATCGAGAACGACGACTGCTGGGGCGATTCGGGCCGCTAGCGCAGACAGTTCATCGTCGGTCAACCGGTAGTTGAGTGGGGCGAACGGTAGGTCAGCCCAGGCCGCTCCAAATAGCGAGATGGGCAGCGCAGTCGACGACACGTCGGCCATAGCCACCACCTCTGCTCCGCTAGCCCGGAAGCGGTCGGCTGCTGCTCCGGCCTGGTCGAAGAGCTGCTGGAAGGTCAAGCCTCCGTTACGAGACCCGACAGCCACTCGGTCGCCGAAGCCACCGGCCGCCATCTCCAGCAGCATCATCAGGTTCATGGTTGAGCCGACTCGTCTCTACAAAGAAGGTTTCGAGAGTTGGAGGTGGGCCTGGATCAGTCGGAGGCGGGGAGAGGCTTGGCCTCCTTGAGTTCTAGCAGCGCGTCACCCAGGCCCAGCGAGCCATCACCCGGCTTGGTNCACAGCACCTCGAGNGTGTCATCGGCGTCCACGTAGCGCTTGCCCATGAGGGTGCCAGNAGCGGCTTCGGGGTCGGGGGTACCNCCATCGGGGACCGAGCCTGGTGGCAGCATGGGGNAACCGCCGCAGCGGAGGTCAGCNTCGCCGACTCCCTTCACCACGATCACCTCGGTGGTGCAGACGTTGCTGGCGAACCGGCTTCCGGGCTTCATGTCGGGCATGGGGGACTCCTGGGTGTGATCTTGGGACCATCGGTCCAAAGCATCGCCCACCATGCCATATTCAGGCCACCCCGGCGCCGAACTGACGTTGAATCGGTGATGGCTAGCGTCGGGCCGATGGCAAGACCTATTGGATCGCCCGGCCTTGATGAGCTAGAGCGTTGGATCTGCACACCACCACGCGCCGATGACCCGGTTGCGGCAAATCGACGGTGGCTGTGCTCCACGGCCGCCGACCTCAGCGGACCGGTCGACGGGCCGCGTCGTCCCGCTCCCGACGGGTTGGTGCAGGGGGTCGACGTCCTAGCTTCGGCCTTGGCAGCATCTGGTGGGCCGTCAGTGGACGGCCCAGCGCTGGTCGGTGCTCGCGCTTCGGCCGCCGGGTTGGGACGTAGCGGAGCAACCTCGGTAGGGGGCAACGCCCACCTGCTCGAAGCAGCCGATGGGATGATCTGCCTGAACTTGGCGCGTCCCGANGATTTTGACGCCCTGCCTGCTCTGGTCGGACCGGAGGNCNGGGGACCGCTGTTGGACCCCACCGACTGGCCGGCGGTCCGGCGCGCGCTGGCGGGGCGGACCCGCTCTGAGCTGGTAGAGGCGGCCGACCTGCTGGGCTTACNCCTCGGGGTACCGGGGACAGCACCCTCGCGTCCGTTGGTGGCATCGATAGGACCCCTACGGAGCGAACGTCCTGCCCAGCCGGTGGTGGTCGAGTTCGGCTCGTTGTGGGCGGCGCCGCTCTGCGGTGGCTTGCTGGCTCGAGCTGGCTGTCGGGTGGTCAAGGTGGAGAGCGTGCATCGTCCCGACGGGGCGCGTAGAGGTCCTGCATCGTTCTTCGCCTCACTGAACTCTGCCAAGGAAGAGGTGACTGTCGATCCGACGACGAAGGCCGGCCTCGAACAGGTCCGCAGGTTGGTTGACGGGGCCGACGTGGTGCTAGAGGCCAGCCGACCGCGGGCTTTGGCTCACTGGGGGCTGGACGCTCAAGCCGAGGTAGCACGCGGGGTGGTATGGGCCTCCATCACTGGATACGGCCGAACCGGACAGCGTTCTGGCGGGGTGGCTTTCGGTGACGACGCTGCCGTGTCGGGAGGGTTGGTATTTGACGAGCCTCGCGGCTTCGTGGCCGACGCGGTAGCTGACCCCGTCACCGGGATGTTGGCCGCGGTAGCCGTCCGGGCGGCACTGGATGACGGAGTGGGTGCACTCTTGGACCTGTCCCTGGCCGGGACGGCCGCGTGGCTCGCCGGGTCGACCTAGGAACGGGCTGGAATGACTTTGAAACATGTTCGAACATCNCAGTACTAGGCCGGAACGGTGGGGAAATCGGCCGGTTCCTGACGGGGTATCAGATACCCGTTCCGGCCTACCATTAGCCCGTGAGCGATCAGATGACCACCGTGGCGGAGGCTCAGGATCCCAGGGCCGCCGACGGACGGGTGCCTGGGCGTCGTGGACTGGCTACCCGACAGCGCATGATGGATGCCACCGGCGTTCTGTTGGAGACGGTGGCGTACCGGGACCTGAAGGTGGTCGACATTGCTCGGGAAGCCGGGACCTCACCGGCGACCTTCTACCAGTACTTCCCCGACGTCGAAGCGGCAGTGCTGGCCATGGCCGCNGACCTCGGCGAGGCTTGGCACGACGACCTCTCGAAGCTGATCACCAACAGAGACTGGGAAGGTGATCCGGACGGNTCGGCCCANCGGGTGGCCGACGGGATGCTTGAGTTCTGGACGCGCCACAAGCCGGTGCTCCGGGTGCTCGACATGGCCTCGATGGAGGGTGACCTGCGCTTCAGGGGCATCCGGACCAACCTGCTGGCGGGTGCCACCGAGGCGCTGATGGGCCTGGCCGCGAAGCGCGAGACCCCTGGCGATCCGAGGGCCTCGGCGGGCGTCGTGGTCGGGATGCTGGCCCACGTGGCAAACCACCAGCACGGCCTCGAACGGTGGGGCGTGTCGCACGACCTACTGGTCGAGACGGTGGCCGGAATCATCCGTCGCACCATCCTCGGTGTGGCCTGATTCGTGGCCCTAATCCTGGATACTCGTGGGCTTGGATGGAGGTCGGGCTCGGAGCCAGTAGCCGACCCACCGCTAGCCTCCACCGGGTGACGTCCCGAGTCCGATTCGCCCCTTCACCTACCGGCTACCTGCACGTCGGCAGTGCCCGCACGGCGCTGTTCAACTGGCTGCATGCCCGGTCGGTCGGTGGCACCTACGTGCTTCGCATCGAGGACACAGACGCCGAACGGAATCGGACCGACCTGACTGACAGTCTCCTGACCGAGTTGGATTGGCTGGGCCTTGACTGGGACGAGGGGCCCTACTTCCAGTCGGAGCGCCGGGACCGGCACCGCGAGGTGGCCGAGGACCTCCTCGAGCGAGGCCTCGCCTACCTCTGCGATGCCGACAACCGGGAGGTCGGAGGTTCAGCGCTGGTCGACGGATTGGCCGTCCGGTTCCGGATGCCGGCAGGAGCGACCATGGAGTTCGACGACGTGGTGCGCGGCAAGGTCTCGTTTGCCACCGACGACCTGGAGGACTTTGTCATCTGGCGGTCCAACGGCTCGCCCGTGTTCCTGCTGGCCAACGCCGTTGACGACGCCGACATGGGCATCACGCACGCCATACGCGGCGAGGACCTGCTGTCCGGGGTGCCCAAGGTGCTACTTCTGCTAGACGCCATCGGGGCACCACGACCGACGTACGCCCATCTTCCGCTGCTGGTGAACGAACAGCGCAAGAAGCTTTCCAAGCGCCGCGACGACGTTTCCATCGGCGACTATCGAGCCCGCGGCTACCTAGCCGAGGCAATGGTGAACTACCTGGCCCTCTTGGGCTGGGGACCACCCGACGACGTCGAGATTCGTCCTCTGGAAGAGATTGTCGAGTTGTTCCGCATCGAGGACGTCAACAAGGCGGCGGCNTTCTTCGACCTCAAGAAGCTCGAGCATGTGAACGCCACCCACCTCCGGGCNCTGTCAAANGCGGACTTCATGGAACGGGTGAAGCCGTGGGTAGNNGNTGATGCNCCCTGGCCGANNGACCGGTTCGACCCCGGACGCTTCTCGACCNTGGTTGACCTGGTNCAGGAGAAGCTCNGNACGTTGGGCGATACNCCNCGNTTCGTGGACTTCTTGTNCCNCGNCGAGCCGGTNGACGACCCTGACTCGTGGGAGAAGGCCATGGTTAAGGGTCCGTCGGCGTCCGCCATGCTGGACGGGACAGCAGCGGCCTTGGCTGATTGTCCTTGGGAGACCGAGGCGATCCTGGCGGCCGTCTCAGCGGTGGGTGAGTCGTTGGGCCTGAAGCTTGGCAAGGCCCAGGCCCCGGTNCGCGTGGCNGTGACCGGTCGGACGGTGGGACCGCCGCTNTTTGAGACGATGGCCAAGTGCATGGAGCGAGANGANGTCCTCCGGCGGATCGCCCGAGCCCGGGCTCGCCTNTAGGGCTCCCTGCGGGTAGCCCCTCTCCGCCATCTACGCCACGCTTGAGACGATGCTGGGAGCGTTGGTCGCCGCGACCCCGCCGTTACGCTGANCGGGCCCTCATGGGCCCACCTTCGGGGGTGGTGTAATTGGCAACACAGCTGGTTCTGGTCCAGTCGTTGGGGGTTCGAGTCCTCCCCCCCGAGCAGGAGGCGGCNTTAGACGTCGTCGCTACAATGACCGCCGCTCTGGTGGTTCAGATCCTCGGATCGACAACATCGGGCGGTTCTGGCCCCGTTCGTCTAGAGGCCTAGGACGCCAGATTCTCAATCTGGTAGCACGGGTTCGAATCCCGTACGGGGTACAAGGGAAACCGCAGGCCGACCGCCCGTTCGAGGGCGGTTGACCTCATTTTTTGTTCATATCTGAGAGCATGCTGCCGACAGGTGCCCCTCAGGGCAGGTGACGGAGATGTGCGGTCTCGTTGACGCTCCGAAGCGTCCGGATGCCGGTCGACGAAGCGGTCACCCGTGAGATTCCGCAGTAGTCGGAGATGAGGGCGAACGGGTCGCCGTGCCCGAGCACGGTCTGCAGGTAGACGCTGGCCACCATGCTGTGGCAGAACACGGCTACCACTTGCCCACTGTGGTTTTCGACGATGGCATCGAAGGCGTCGTGTATCTGGTTGCGGAAGGTGTCGTAGCCGTCGGAGAACATGAGGAGTGGGTCCTCGAGGTATTCCTGGATGACCTCGTGGTCTTCGTCCATATCTTCCATCGGCGTGTAACTGGCACGTCGGTGGTCGGATTCCTTGAGCCCATCGAGTCGTTCGGGGTTGATGTCCAGGCGTTCGGCCAGCGGGCGACCGGTCTCGATGGCCCGGCGCATGGTGCTGGTGACGATGGCGTCGACGGTTTCGCCAGCCAGGAAGTCGGCCGTCGCCTCAGCCTGACGGAGGCCGAGCGGCGAAAGCGGTGGGTCAGCCGGGCCGTCATCGCGAACCTCGGCCTCGGGGAGCGCGTGCCTGATGACGAGGAGTTCCACGATCCCCAAACCTACGAGCCGACACCTTTCTGGCCGCTAGTGGGCCTCCGATGTCAGCACCCCTCATNTCTGANCGTTGCCATTCGTNGCCCTNGTCNGAGNTCTNGAGGTCAATTCGGACTANTGAGGCCNAGTTCAGNCACTGTCCGGAGCCAGAGATCGTGTCTTGGGTCCAGGACATCAAAGTGGTTGCCGGTATCGGAGAAGATCCTGACCGCTCCGGGAATTAGTGCACTTTGACTTATGGGCACGATCTGGTCATAGCTTCCGTGGACGGCAATGATCCGATGGCCGTCGAAGACCGGCTGGGCGACCCGGTAGTGCTCGGAAACCTCATCGGGTTCTCCGCCTAGCAGTGCCTCCACTGCACTCGATCCAAGGTTCATTGCGGCGGCTAACCGCAGGTCAACGACTGCGGCCTGAGCAACCACTGTGTGTGGTTCGATGATCGGACTGGCGCCTGGGTCGCCAGGAGATAGTTGGCTCCGGCTCCCCGCCCAGAGTGCAAGGTGGCCACCGGCCGAGTGCCCGATCACGGTTACATCGTCGAGCGCTAGCGGTTCGTCTACGTGGGCGAGATGGTCGATGGCCCGCGCGATNTCTTCCAACGTCCCCGGATACCCCCCTCCCGGATCACCTACCGATCGGTAGTCGATGTTCCAGGTCGCANCCCCCCGCGCAGTCGCATCGTCGGCCAAGAGCGTCATCAATGAACTGTCGAAACCTGACCGCCAGAATCCCNCGTGGATTAGGACCACAACCCGAAAGGGTCCATCCCCCGTTGGAATCCTGAGATCGCCAACTTGAAGAGGATCAGTTCCATAGGCAATGCGGCGAAGTTGTACCTCGCCGACAGCGCTGATATCAGGTTCCTTCTTCTCCGAAGAAGCGACGGNAGTGGATGCTCCTGCANCCGGTATCAGCGTTGCCGTGGTCGGCACCGTGGTCGTGGNCGGNACCNNCGTCGTTGGCGTCGTGGTCGTTGNNNGCGCCGTCGTTGGCGTCGTGGNCGGNACCNNCGTNGTGGTCGNNNNCGCCGTACNNGCGTCGTGGTCGGCACCGCCGTNGTGGTCGTGGCCGGNACCAGCGTCGTGGTCGGCACCTCCATNGAGATGAGCGAGTCTGGGGCGTNGCTGCTGCACGTGACTGCGGTGGCATACATNGAGACAACCCCCAGGCAGACCACCACCTTTGTAGACCGGTAGTAACGGGAGTGAGAACGCTCCGTTGTCTGGCGATACTTCACGAGCGTTGGCCCTTACTCGACAAGGGTGCCTCTAGGTGGATTAGGTGTGGGGTCGGCAGGTGCAGACNCGTGCGGTGAACNGTGCCTAAGGGATCGTATATTTCGCAGCATGGCGAACATTCTTATAACCGGTAGTAACAGCGGTTTCGGCAGGTTGGCCGTTCTCACCCTTGCCCGGCAGGGCCATCAGGTGGTCGCCACCATGCGGACCGTTTCCAAGGGCGAGGACCTTCGGCGGCTTGCTGAGGAAGAAGGTCTCGACATCGAGATTCGTCAACTTGACGTCACCGACCCAGACTCAGTTGAAGCGTCTATGGCTGACCCGGCCGACATTGATGTGCTGGTCAACAATGCCGGTTTCGAAGTCCAGGGAGCAATAGAACAGATCGACGATGTGTTNATGCAACGCCAACTCGATACCAACGTCATGGGCCCCCTNCGCACTATGAGAGCGGTTCTCCCAGCATGGAGCCAGCGTGGAAGTGGAGTGGTCGTAAACGTCAGCAGCATTGCCGGACGGGTGGCCCCGCCCTACAGCGGTGCCTACGCGGCATCGAAACACGCTCTCGAAGCTCTGACTGAATCGCTCCACTTCGAGGTGTCCCATCTTGGGCTCCGAGTCCATCTCATCGAACCCGGGCGTTTCCCGACCAACTTCTCCGACAACATCGTGTTCCCCCCGGCNTGGAAGGANTCGCCTCACGAGGANCGGGCCCTCGCATTCCGGGAGTCNTTGACGAGCCTTGACGGAGGCGGCCCCCCAGCCGACCCCCAATCCGTTGCCGACGCCATTGCTCGCGCTGCTANTGACCCCTCGACTCCGNTTCGAATCCTTGTCGGTGGGGACGCCGAACTTATTGACGCCACCAAGTCCTCAATGAGCTTCGAAGATTTCGAGACCACGATGCGTACCGCCCTCGACTGGCACGACTGACATCGACCACCTAAGCAGGGCCTGGGGCCGGCGCTAGTCCCTGTCGAAGAGGTCGCCCATCTTTTCGAGTTGGTCGGCCATGCGTTCCAGTTGGCCCTCGAGCCGACGGTTGATCCGCAGTGCTACTGAGGCCAGGACTACTACCAGCAGGGTTACCGCGCTGGCGGTGATGAAGAGGCTCAGGAGGGAGTCAGCGTTACCGCTCGGGATGATTCGGGCTACCAGGGCGTTGATGGCATCTTTCCACGACAGTGCCACTACCAGACCGAAGGCCGTCATGATCGATGCGATGATGATGCCGCGAACATTGAGCTTCTCGACGTTTTCCCTGAAGTCGTTCATGGTCTTCCCTAGGGCTTCTTCGCGGACTCTTTTATCCTGCGGTGGCCTGCGTCGCGGTTTGGGAGCCACCCCCGCATCCTGAAGCAACCAACGAAACAGCCAAGAAGATCTTGAGACGCATCATGGCTTCAGTGTGGCATCCCAGTCAGCGGCAGGCATAAAGGGACAGGCAGGTATCTGTTCCCTAACTACGACGGGTCGTTTGCGAGCCACCCGACACTGTTAAGACCGCTGATCTCACTGCCTAGTGTTCAGGGGATCGATACAAAGACAAGTGACGTCATAGTGATCGGGGCCGGCATAGTCGGGCTTGCTGCCGCTCACTCCCTCCTGCTCGCAGGAAACAGTGTCCGGATTATTGAGCAGTCCGAACCCGGAACTGGCCAGTCGACCAGAACCGGCGGAGGAATCCGCCTCGCACATGGATCAGAAATCAACGTTCGGTTGACCCAACTCAGCCTGCCGACTTGGCTCTCCTTCGAGCAACAGTTCGGGATTGACCCCTACTACCAAGAAACCGGCCACCTCTTCCTCTCCTCGAAGGACGGCAGAGGTCTGGCAACCCAAGCGGATTTACTCAAGTCGCTGGGAGTTCATTGCGATGTGCTGAGCAACGAGGAGATCAGCCTGCAGTGGCCAGAACTGAGTTCCATGAATTTCTCGATTGGCAACTACTGCAAGACCGGTGGCTACCTCGACCAGCATCGAGTGGTCAAGGGATTCGCCCAAACGGTCCGAGCCGGTGGAGCGCACCTCGAGCTGCGCACTCGAGTCGAGGAAGTTCTGCGTGACGGCGACAGAATCACAGGAGTCCACACTTCGGAGGGCTCGTTTACCAGCGAGACCGTCGTCAATGCTGCCGGGGCACACGCCGGAGTGATCTCCGCCCTCGCTGGGCTTGAGATCCCGTTTGTGTCGCGTCGCCACGAACTCCTGATCCTGGAGCAGGCAGCTCGCGTGCCCGAAGGCATTCCTTGGCTTATCGACACTGACCGTCAGGTTCACATGCGTCCCGATGGTTCAGGCAGAGCACTCCTAGGGGGTTTTCTCGGCTATGACGACCCCGACGACCCCGACGACTATGACCCAGCATTATCTGAACGATGGTCAACTGCCGTGCGGGAACAGGCCTCTCAATCCTTTCGCCTCAGTCGCCCTGACTCTCCGGTTCGAGAAGGGTGGGCTGGCCTTTACCCGGGAACCATCGACTACCTGCCAGTGCTTGAGCAGTCCATGCCTGGGCTTGTTACCGCCGCCGGGTTTTCTGGTACCGGCCTAATGCACGCCCCCATTGTGGGCCAGATCGTCGCTGATCTGATCTGCGGCAGATCTATCGATGGAATAGACATCTCTTCTCTTCAATCCAGCCGCTTCGACAATCAGCCAACGGTTGCGGAGCTCACTGGCTTCTGAGCTTCCTCGACTGCTACCCCGATCCCGCCTGTCTGATCACCCAGCCAGGGTCATCAGAATGCTCGGCCAGTTCGGCTGCTGTCACCACGCATGCCCACTCCCCATCATCGAGAGCGACAATGGCGGGAAGCAGATCAGCTGCGGCGAGTTGNGCGTCTGTCGCTTCGTTGCGGTGGATGAAGGAAATGACTAGAGAAGACGCNCTACATGCTTGTTTCCAGGAACGTCGTCCGTATGGATTCCAGCCATGTGTGAGATCACACAGGTGGCAACGGGCATTTCGCACCACCTTGTTGAAAAGGTAGGTGAGCTCACCGATGGCCCCACTGTCAGAGTTGTATATCCCGACCAAGGCGCCCATGGGCACGAGCCTAGGAAGGTTGTCCCANGCGCAAGGGGGGTGGCGTGACGTCGGATCCCCGGGATGCAGCTGGGTACGGAAGTGCCTATTGCTTTAAGACGGTGATCTGTGTGGTTTCTACGAGTACACCAGCGCTCTGTCGGGCCTTCGTGAAATCCTCGGAGGNCATGAACCCTTCGACTACGTCCATCGANGGGGTTTCCATNACTAGGTGNAGAACGTTCTCGTTCTCTGCNTCNACTCCACAAACGAGGCAGCCTCCTCCAGCAGCTTCGATTTGTGGGATGGCTTCGTTTTCAAACCATGTCTTAAAGACCTCTAGCCCGTCGGTGATTTCTTCTTGTATAAGGAAAATCATGGTTGCTCCGTCTTNAGGGACTGCTGTGCGGAACACCATAGGTATGCATAGTTGTTTTCGTCGAATCAGAATGAGACCCACTGCGCAGGAGAAGTTGGGGCAGTATCGGAATGCTCTATTGCTCACTCAAAGGGGTGGCACCATGGAAGAGTGAGCCTGTGGGTGTGTGGGATCTGGTTGCAGGCTTCGCCATCTGGATTGTTGCGACCACGCTGAGCGGAGCGTTGGGTTTTGGTGGTGGCATTGTTGGCATTCCATTTCTTGTCCTAATAAACCCAGAATTCGTTCCTGTTCCACTGCTCCTGCAAGGGGTCTTCTTTACTAGCGCAATTACGTGGCGGGAACGAAGAGCGATAGATCTTCCAGCGCTTAAATGGGCAACAATTGGTTTGCTCCCTGGTGTGGCGCTAGGAACATGGACGCTCACTTCAGTCAGTCGAGACGGTCTCGGCCTCCTAACCAGCCTCTTTCTCCTCAGCGTCATCAGTCTTCAGGTAACTGGTTCCCGCGTGAATCAAAACCAGATGACATTGAGTTTGGGAGGTGCCATCGGTGGGTTTACGGGTGTCACTGCAGNTNTACCTCTCGTTCCGTTGGCCCTTGTTATGAGTCAATACCAAGGNCCNAGGTTNCGCTCGACCTTGAATGGATGGGGAATGACGATGGCNATCCTTTCTGNCATAACACTCGCCTTCGCTAACGAGATNGATCGTTCGGATCTAGCNGTAGCAACCGTGTTGGCNTCCGCTGCAGTTNTTGGGATCGTGCTTAGTGGCCCCCTTCGCCATGTCGTGGATCGTCGNGGTGTGGCCCAAGCCGTATACNCAGTCGGTGCATTGGGTGCTGTGGCCCTTTTGGTCCGCTCACTGACATAAACGCCACGTCAGGACGGANCTCTNGCGNTTNNTCGCTTNAGAGAGCGATGGNGACATGGGAGACCCCAGGTGTAGATATGNGNAGGCAGNTCNACCGTCGNTCCNCCGATNGGGNGTCTGAANCAACTGNGCTACATCTNCGGATACGGACAATGACGACACGAGTTNCCGCAACAACTCCCGGCTTTNAANAACGCAATCTCGGTAAANACTAGAAANCCTGTAACTGGGTCTTCATAGGTCTCNGACCCATTCAGCAGGGCGGCTGCNTGGTCAGCNCAAAAGGGATGTTGTGGATNGNTTTCAGTGATCACCCCANGGTACCGACTNCTCCACGAANTATTTTCTCGANACGGTCTNANGAANTGGAGGTTGGGACCCGTTGAGCCTTGTGAGGCCTGCNACCNNTTCCCCGCGCAGAGNTGGCAGACATCGGAGCCCCCNCGTATAGATACNCGCAACNGNGNCGCTACTTGAATCCGAGTTCTTCAGCGACCCCGACCACNCAGTCCTCGAGCCATGTTCCNACCACCTGTGAGGAGTTTGGGGCACTTGCAGGTTCGTCCAGGACGATCAGCCCAGTGCCAAACCCCGACGTCGCGCCGTACCAACGATCAAGGTTTGCTTTGGCAGTCGACACGTCCTGTGCCCGACCTATGCAGCCGAACTCAACGTGGGCAACTTCGGGAACTCCGTCTGCTTCTGCCCAGGCGACGACCTTCGGGATATAGGTGTCCCACATTCCACCAACCCCGTCCAAATCGCAACCGAGGACCGCCAGGCCTGCGATGTCGTAGCCGCTCAGGTCGAGTCTCTGGTCGCTGCTTTGGACTTGCCACACAAGTTTTCCGTTGAAGCCCTCCATGAGTGGCCTGATCTCCTGCATGAACTCATCCGCAGGGCCAGGCCCGAAGTACTTGTCGGGTTCACTGATCGGGGCGAGCCAATCAACTTTGAAGGTCTCAGCAGTGGAAGCCAGTGCTTTCATTACCTCAAGCAGTTCCTGGGTGTAGGTCCCAACCACAGCTGCATCTAGAGCGGTTGGCTCCACCCCAGGTTGGATGGCGTAGTAGATCGGCTCACCCGACAAGTAGACGCTGAGTCCAGCGGCCTTCATCTCATGCACAAGGTTGCCGATATGACAGAGGCTGGATTCGAGTGTTGGATGGCTGGTGCCGAAACTTGAGAACGGGTAACGGACGTGACCGCCGCTATCGAATGGAATCTGAAAGGAGAGGCTGACGGCGTTCATTCCAAGAGCCTTGATATCGGCAGCGTTCGAAACCGATTGGTTGCCAGGCTGAAGTTGAAAGGCCTTTATGCCAAGGAGGAAGTCTCGACTCGGCCTCCCGTATCCGCTCGGATCTTCAGGAATGCAGGAGCCGCTATCCGATGACTCGCCGCCCCCTCCAGAAGCGTTTGACCCCTGGGCTCCCATACAGTGCCCGAATCTCGCTCCGACTTCCTGTGAAGGCTGCACTCCACGAACCAACTGCTCAAACACTCCCTGACCGACAGCTTGAATGATGCAGTTCCGTAGTTCAGGACTGGCTGAGGCGAAAAGATTCGACGGCTGGTCAACAGACTGCGAAGTGGCGTCGCCCGCCTCACTACCTCCAGTACTTTCGACTCCCGGGCTTGGTCCTGACGGGCTCATGCATGGCCCGAACCTCACTCCCTCTTCGGGAGTCGGCTGACGGCCGCCTACGAGTTCTTCAAAGATCTCTGATCCAAGCGTCTGAAGGAAACAGGAACGAAGATCGCCGCTCGCTCTGGCGAACAGGTTGCCTTCCTCGGCAGACATAGAAACAGTCGTGCTGGTCGGTGCTTCCGTGGTGGTGGTCGGTACTTCCGTGGTGGTGGTCGGTGCTTCCGTGGTGGTGGTCGGTGCCGGAGTGGTTGTTGGGGCAGTAGCCGTAGTCGCGGTGACCGTCGTTGTAGAGATACCAGTAGTCGTTGGGGCGGCTGTAGTCGTGGTTGCGGCTGTGTCTGAACTTCCACCACAGGCTGATACAGCCAACAGGACCGCTATGAACACCCCTACCCGCCTCATGAAGCCCAGTCTGTTCCCCCGAGGGGGCGGGGGCGACATCGGAGCCCTAGGTGCAGATGAGTACAGGCGTCAACTGACTGCTATTGGTACCGGAGTGCTGAAGATCGCTATTCGTGCTCCGTCTCCGCTGCAGGACCAGTCACCGCCATACGACTGGGTGCAGTTCCAATACTCAGAACCAAAGTCTGACTTGTCGACAATGGCTACCAGCAGCGTTTCGGGCACAACCCAAAATCGAAGGTGACCTGCGTTTCCGCAGGTCACCAAACGAATGCCACGTCGGGATGGGCGGATTTGAACCGCCGACCCCCTGCTCCCAAAGCAGGTGCGCTGCCAGGCTGCGCCACATCCCGGGTCGGCGGCCAGTGTACGAGTAGAGGCTGTCGGCCAACGTGGCGGTGTAGGGCTGTCCGAACATGACGATGCCCCGACGGTGCGCGATCCTCTAGAACCGCAGACAATGCGTTCCCGGAGGCCTACGACACCATGAGCGAACCGATCTACGACGCAAAGACCTTCTGGGAACTGGTCGAACGGCGAGTCGTCGACAGCCCCGACCGGGCGTTCCTCATCGACCCGGGAGGAGACGGTTGGCCTGAGCGCGCGGTGACATTCGCCGAGGCAAAGGCATGGGCCGAGCAGGTGGCCGCCGGATTTGCCGCCATGGGCGTTGTCGAGGGCACACCGGTGACCTGGGTGCTGCCGACCCGCGTGGAGACCGTCGTCGCCTCGCTAGCCCTGTCACGGCTCGGCGCAGTTCAAAACCCGATCATCCACATCTATCGAGACCGGGAGGTCGGCTTCTGTATTCACCAGACCGCAGCCGAGGTGGTCATCACGCCGGGGGAGTGGAACGGCTTCGACTATCGGGCCATGGCCGAGCGCGTCACGGCCGACTTGGACCAGGCTCCGACCTTGCTGGACGTCTACGACACGCTTCCCGAGGGCGATCCCGGAGACCTCCCTCCCGTCCCGGGAGCACCACCTGACGAGCCGAACGCCGCTCCGCCCGTCCGATGGATCTACTACACGTCTGGCACCACCTCGGACCCAAAGGGCGTACTACACACCGACGAAAGCCTCATGGCCGGAGGGGTGGGCCTTGCCCGAGCACTGGACATGCAGCCCACCGACGTCGGGTCGATCGCCTTCCCGTACGCCCACATCGGTGGTCCGGACTACCTGGTCTGCCTGCTGGCTAGCGGCTTCCCGGCAGTGCTAATCGAGAAGTTCGATCTCGGAGAGGTGATCAGCGCCTACCGCCGTCACGGGGTGACCATGGCCGGTGGAAGCACGGTCTTCTACACGATGTTCTTAGGAGTCCAACGTCAGCAGCCCGGCGAACCAATCATCCCGACGCTGCGCCTGCTATCCGGTGGGGGGGCGCCCAAGCCTCCCGAGGTGTTCTTCGAGGTGCAAGCCGAGATGGGGATCCCGGTGGCCCATGGCTACGGCATGACGGAGAGTCCCATGATCTGCCAGGGTTCGCCTACTGACACCGATGACCAGCTCGCCCACACTGAGGGGCATCCGGTGTACGCCGCCGAGGTGGCCATCTGCCGGCCCGACGGCACTGAGTGCGACCGGGGCGAGGAAGGGGAGGTCCGGATCTCGGGTCCACAACTCTTCAAGGGCTACCGAGATCCGTCCCTGAACATCGAGGCCTTCGACGACCGAGGGCGGTTCCGCAGCGGTGACCTAGCGGTAATGCACGACGACGGGCACGTCACGCTGACCGGACGCCTCAAGGACGTGATAATCCGCAAAGGTGAGAACATTGCCGCCAAGGAGATAGAGGACATCCTCTACACCCATCCGTCGGTTGGCGCCGTTGCCGTCATCGGGCTACCTGACGCCGAGCGGGGTGAGCGGGTCTGCGCGGTGGTCGAGACGGCCGAAGGTGCCGAGCCACTGACCACCGAGCAACTTGTCGAATCGTGCGACCGGGCCGGTCTAATGCGCCAGAAGGTGCCTGAACAGTTGGTGGTCCACGACGGGCCGCTGCCCCGTAACGCCACCATGAAGATCCTCAAGTACGAGCTCAAGGACGCGCTGGCTGAGGTTCCCTGGCCATAGGCGGCCGCCGGTTCAGCGACCGATGAAGTTCCCCGGGCGCCGCTCCCGGAAGGCAGCCACGCCCTCGGCTGCGTCCTCGGTGGCCGCCAATTCCGCCTGGGTGGAGCCGAGGGCCTCGATGCAGGCCTCTTCGCCCTCGCGGATGTAACGGGCCGACGAGGCCTTGGTGGCCTGAATGGCCAGGGGGGCGTTTGTACAGATCACCTCGGCGATTTCGATAGCCCGTTCCAACTGGGTGCCGGCGGGGACCACTTCCTGAACGAGTCCGATCCTGTGAGCCTCGGTGGCGTCGAACTCGTCGGAGGTCAGCAGGTGGTACATGGCGTTGCCCCAGCCGCCCCGATCCACGAACCGCATGGTGGCGCCACCTGCCGCGTGGATGCCGCGCATCGGCTCGAGCTGGGAGAAACGGCAGTCGTCGGCGGCCACCACGATGTCACCGGCCAGCATCAGCTCGATCCCGAGAGTGAATGTCACGCCCTGCACGGCGGTCACGATCGGTTTGCGGCACCGACGGCCCAGAGACATCGGATCGATCCGACCACTGGTGGAGCGGCGACCCTCCTTCAT
The DNA here is from genome assembly GCA_002714485.1 of Acidimicrobiaceae bacterium. Taxonomy (GTDB): domain Bacteria; phylum Actinomycetota; class Acidimicrobiia; order Acidimicrobiales; family MedAcidi-G1; genus UBA9410. Next base: position 13,281 of record PAXM01000024.1, on the reverse strand, counting down.
TCCGGCATGGAACTTTGGCAGGTCCAGGCCGGCGGTGAAGTGGGCTCCATGACCAAACAGCACACCGCACCAGAGGTCATCCTCGGTGTCGAGGCGCTCAAAGGCGGCGACAAGTTGGTTGGCCATCTGAGGCGTGTAGCCGTTCATCTTGGCCGGCCGGTCCAGCCCAATGAGCAGGATCCGTCCACGAACCTCGGTGGTGATACCGCCGTCCGCAGGATCGAACTGGGTCATGGGGTCCTCCCGGTGAAGCGTCGCTCGTTGAGGCGCGAACCACCGGAGTCTGGACGACGCAGCTCACGGCTACATGATCGGGCGGCGGCACGGCCGCCCAAGCAGGAAGGGTTAGGCGGCGGCTCGGACCGCCTCGCGCTCCAGCAGGAGTTCCTTGATGGGCAGGCCAAAGGCGTAGCCTCCGAGGCTGCCATCGGTGCGAAGCACCCGGTGACAGGGGATGAGTACCGGGATCGGGTTAGACCCCAGGGCGGTTCCAACTGCACGTACGGCGTTGGGCCGGTGGACTGCCTTGGCCAAGGCAGCGTAGGTAAGAGTCGTGCCCGCCGGGATGGCCAGACAGGCGTTCCAGACCGACTGCTGAAACGGGGTGGCACCCCGCAGGTCGAAGTCGAGGCTGCTGCGGTCACCTGTGTTGAAGGAGTGTTCAATGAGGTCGAACAGGTCGTCCGGCATGGCATCGGCACGTGCAGCTCCGCGACCGGTGCGGTCATGATGCTCCTCGCGGAACCGGGCGAAGGTGGTGGTGTTCGCAAAACTTGCTCCGGAGATGCCGTGGTCATTCCAAGCCACCCAGAGGCCTCCGACCGGTCCGGCGATCTTTGCGATCTCGTCAATGGGCCTACCGTCAACCTCCTCCTCGGTGCTGCTCATGCAGGTCCCCCTTCACGGGTCGTGGGCGTGTTTCAGACACTCTCGCGCAAAACGATGTGATTTGCATCACACCGGTGGACAGGACCGTCCGGACGGTGCTGGTTGCGGTGAAAGATCAGTCGGTTTCGAGGCCTGACCTGACGATGACCAGTGGGCATGGGCTGTGGTGGGCGATGGCCTGGCTTACCGAGCCGAGCCGCAGCCCGGCGAAGCCGCCGCGACCCCGATTGCCGACCACCAGCATCGTTGCCCCCGCCGCGGCTGCCATCAGGGTGTCGGCCGGCCGGCCTTTCTTAAGGCGGCGTCGGATCTCGACCTCATCGCCGAACTCGGCGGCGGCCAATGCAGCCTCGATGACCTCGCCCTGCATCTTCTCGACCTCGGTGGCCAAATCGAAAGAGTCCAGCGGCACGTAGCCCAGATCGGGAGCGGCCGGCACATAGGTGGGGGAGAAGCAGGTAACCACCTCGACCACAGCCTCGCGGTGGTGGGCCTCTTCGATGGCCCAGATCAGGGCCTCGCGCGCATATCCGGAACCCTCAACCCCGACGACGATGCGTCGCTCGGCTTGGTCACCCATCAGGCGCTCCTCGACTGGCTACCTTCGCCGAGTCTAGGACAACGCCACAGGAGTTAGGAGAGGGCGTCCTCGACCTTGGCCATGGCCTTCTCCTCGGGCGTGTTCAAGGCGAATGCCAATTCCGAGACCAGCACGCTGAGAGCCTTGGTGTAAAGCGTCTTCTCACCGGCAGACAGGCCCTTGGCCTGGTCGCGTAGGGCGAGGTTCCTTACCACCTCGGCAACTTGGTACACATCGCCACTCTTGAGTTTTTCCTGGTGGTTCTTGAATCGTCGGGACCAGTTGGCCGGCTCGCGAATGTCCCGCTTCTGCAGTACCTCAAACAGGTCCCCTACGTCGTCCTTATCGATCGGCCACCGCATGCCGACGTCCTCGGCCTTGTCCACCGGGACCGAAAGGGTCAACTCGCCATGGGCCATCTCGAGCACCAGGTACTCGGTATTTTCACCGAAGGCCTTCTTCTTCTCCTTCTTGACGATGACCGCTGCACCGTGGTGCGGGTACACGACCTTGTCGCCGGGCTTGAACATCGAAGGAGCCTCCAGGGCTGCTGGGAAGGGATCAGGATACCGCCACGAAGCGGTCCCCGAACGGTACAGGGATCCTCCGGGCGAGTCTGGACCGGTTAGGCGGCGAGGCGCTGGCGGGCTGCCTTGCTGCGTTCCAGTAAGTGCTCGGGTACACCGAACTGGTTGCCCGCCGCACCGCCTCCATCACCGCCATCGTCGGACTCTTCTGACTTCTCGGGGGCTTCGGCGGCGCTCCGCTCGGCCTCGGCCCGGTCGATCCGGAAGGAGTCCCAGTCGTTGGCCAAGCAGACCTGCTGGTGGCCGACCTGACCCAGCCTCACACCGTTGTCGAAGTCCACCCAGTAGCGGTACCAGGTCACGCCGTTGGACACCAAGACCTTGCCGGTTGTCCCCTCGGGAACGCCAGGCAGGTCGACAGTGGCCACGACCTTCTGGTAGCGCTTGATGGGCAGCGTGCGGTCGATGGTCTTGGCCATGGGAATCCCCGGTATCAGGTGTCAGGAGGCTGGTCTCGGCTGGCGCAACGCTACCGGCCGGCCGTGCGCCCGGTGACGACCGAGTCGACCACCCGGGCGACCACCTCGTCGATCGGAACGTCGACCTTCTCACCGTTAGATCGGACGGTGAACTCCAACTGGCCATTGTCCAGCCCCCGTGGCCCGATGGCGACCCGCAGGGGGATTCCGACCAACTCGGCGTCTGCGAACTTCACACCCGGGCGGCCGTCTCGGTCATCCAGCAGGACGTCGACGCCTGCAGCCCGCAACTCGTCGTAGAGCCGCTCTGCAACGGCCATCGACTCGTCGTGATCGACCTTGACCACGGTCAGTACCACCTCGTAGGGAGCGATCGACATGGGCCACAGGAGGCCGTGCTCGTCGTGGTGGGTCTCAGCCACCGTGGCCATAGCCCGGCCCACACCAATGCCGTAGGAACCCATCGTAGGTACTCGGTTGACGCCCTCGCCGTCCAGCACCGTGACCTTCATGGCCTCGGCGTACTTCCGACCCAACTTGAAGATATGTCCGGCTTCGATGCACCGGACCACCCGGAGGGGCTCGCCGCAGGTCGCGCACGCCTCGCCGTCGAGGATGCCCCGGACGTCCACCCAGTGGTCCACGGTGACATCTCGGTCCATGTCGACGCCCTCGAGATGCTGGTCATCCACGTTGGCGCCGGTGGTCATGCCCGACCTACCCCGCAGTGCTTCGTCCGCGTAGATGGGCAGGTCAGCCACCCCGACGGCTCCGAGGCTGCCTGGTGACGCACCGAGGGCCGCTCGGATCTCGTCGACCTCGGCTGGGATGACCTCGCTAGCACCGGTGGCGTCGCTGAACTTCTGCTCCAGGAACGGATGGTCGCCGCGCAGCAGTATCAAAGTGAGCATGCCGTCGATGCGGTACACCAGCGTCTTGATCTGGTGGATCGGGGGGTGCCCCAGTTCGGCCAGAGCGGCGATGGTCCGCACACCAGGAGTAGGAAAGGCCTCCGGGGCGTCGCCTGCCGGCCGGTTGTCCAGTGGGTCCAGAGCAGCGGAAGCCCTTTCCACGTTGGCGGCGTAGCCGCAGCCGTCACAGACCGCTACGTCGTCCTCGCCGGCGTCGGACGCCACCATGAACTCAATGGAGGCGCTCCCGCCCATCGCTCCCGAGGAGGCCTCCACCGGTCGGGCTTCGAGGTCCAGGCGTTGGAAGATCCGCTGGTAGGCATCATGATGCAGGTCGAACGACCGGTCGAGGCCCTCATCATCCAGATCGAAGGAGTATGAGTCCTTCATGGCGAACTCGCGCACCCGGAGCAAACCAGACTTGGGGCGGGGCTCGTCGCGGAACTTCCACTGAATTTGGTACCAGAGGTGGGGCAACTCCCGATACGAGTTCAACTCCTGGGAGATGGTGGCGAAGACCTCTTCGTGGGTCATGCCGAGGGCCAGGTCCGCACCCTTGCGGTCCGTCAGGCGGAACATCTCGTCGCCCATGGAATCCCAGCGCCCCGAGGCCTGCCACACCGATGCGGGATGCATGGCAGGTAGCAGGAACTCCTGGCCACCAATGCCATCCATCTCCTGACGGATTATCTCGGCCACCTTCTGATGTACCCGCCAACCGAGGGGAAGCATCGAGTAGTGGCCGGACTGCAATTGGCGGATGAAGCCGCCGCGCACCAGCAGCCGGTGGCTAGCCGCGTCAGCCTCAGCCGGGGCGTCGCGCAGAGTGGGGATGAACAGGGACGACCAGCGCACTGGCCGGCTCCTCTCCGGCTGTTAGGCCGATCGGGGTGAGGACACACCTTACCGACGGCCACCAGGCGAGGCGGGTCCCGGTGGGAGAGGGCTCGGGCGGTCGTGCCAGAATCCGGCCATGACTGACACCGCTAGCCCCGTGGCGGCGACCGGGACTCCTGACGAGGTCCGCGCTGAACTGGATGCCTGGCTTGCTGAGAACTGGGATCCGGAGATCACCGTCGAGGAGTGGTGGACCCGGCTGGCCGCTGGACGCTGGACCTCACCGGCCATGCCGACCGAGGCGGGTGGTCGTGGCTATGGACGTGACCTGACGGCTGTGGTCTCGACTGCCCTAGCAGAGGCGAACGTGGTCGGTCCGCCGACAGGGCTGGGTCTGATGCTGGCCGCCCCGACCATCGCGGTGCACGGCTCTCCCGAGCAGGTCGACCGTTACGTCCCTGAGATCTTTGACGGCTCAGTGGCGTGGTGCCAACTGTTCTCCGAACCGGGAGCCGGATCCGACCTGGCCGGTCTCCAGTGCAAAGCCATTCGCGATGGCGACGAGTGGATCATCACAGGACAGAAGGTCTGGACCTCCGGGGGCCACCTAGCACAGAAGGGCATGCTCATCGCCCGAACCGATCCGGAGGCGCCCAAGCACCAAGGCATTACCTATTTCGCCATTGACATGGACCAGCCGGGTATTGAGGTTCGGCCGCTCCGCGAGATGACCGGCCAGGCATTGTTCAACGAGGTGTTCCTCGACGAGGCCCGGGTGTCCAATGACGCCATCATCGGCGGTTCTGGTGTCGGATGGTCGGTGGCCAACACCACGCTGGCCTTCGAGCGGGCCAGCCTTGGCGGTGGAGGAAAGCAGCCGGTGTCGGTAACTCCCGGACCAAAGGCTGGGCGTCTTCACAACCGGGTGGGCGACTACACCGAACGGGCCAACCGGGGTCCGGATGGTGAGGGTGGTCGTGGCATGGGCACGTCAGCCATGATCGAGCTGGCCCGGGTGGCCGGCAATGCCGACGATCTGATCGTTCGTCAGGAGATCGTGCAACTGCATATCCTCGGCGAGGTGAACCGGCTCAACATGTTGCGGGCCAAGGCCGGCGGGAGCCGGACCGGTGCCGAGGGCAACATGGCCAAGCTGGCCATGAGCGAACTGGTCCGTCGGAGCCGCGACGTGGGCAATCTGATCGTAGGTGCAGACGGAATGCTGGCTCCGGCTAGTTGCGCCACCGGTGGGGTGGTTCAGGAGGTAACGGTGTTCAGCCCGGCTCCGGCGATCTATGGCGGCACCGATCAGGTGCAGCGAAACATCATCGGTGAACGGGTGCTCGGCCTTCCCAAGGAGCCGGGCCCGGACAAGGGCACCCCGTTCCGGGAGCTCCTCCAGAACTAGGCGCGTCGGTGGTGCGGGCTGCTGGTCAGCTAGCCACAGGAAACAGATGGTCCAGCAGGGCCGACCGGACGGTGTCAGGGTCCTCCATCATCGGAGCGTGGCCCGACGTGGCTAGCTCGATGACGGTGGCGTGATCGAGCGTGTCGACCAGGGGCTGGGCGCCGCGTCGAGGAGTCATCCGATCAAGCCTGCCGAGGACCACGGTGGTGGGGCAGGTCACGTTCGAAGCGGCCTCGAGAGCACCGTCGTAGGCCGCGCACATGGCCAGATCCAGTCCCAACACTCCGTCGGGGGAGGTCTCTATGACAGCCCGACTGGTGCCAGTCATCGACATGCCTGGAGTGGGGTTGGCTCCGAATTTTTGATCGGTCCCATGCATCCAGCCCGCCATCAAGTCGGCGGCCAGCGGGTCGTCTGCTTCAGCGGCGGTCTGGAGATCGGGGTGAACAGGCATGGAGGCTCCGAGGCCCATCAGGACAAGTGAGGCGATCTGGTCGTTGAAGGTGGCGGCAGCCTCCAGGCCAATGAACGACCCCATGGAGTGTCCGACCACGTGCAGCGGGTCGCCCAGAGCGTCAGACACGTCGCCCAGCCAGGTCGCCAGCTCAACGATCGAGCCCAACGCCGGGCCATCAGAGCGGCCGTGACCCGGAAGGTCGACGGCTACGGCGCGGGTTCCGTGATGGGCCAGCCAGCGAGTCTGGTGGGACCACACGGTGCGGTCCATTCCCGCCCCGTGGACCAGCACGACCAGGGGTGTGTCGGCTACATCACTCCGGTCGATGGCCACCGCGCCGGTTGCTGCATGCACCGACCGCCCAGCCACTTCGAAGCGCATCGGGTCGTTACCCCTTTTGGGAGGCCCGCAGGGCCCGGGACAGGTCGGCACAGATGTCGTCCGGGTCCTCGAGGCCGACAGACAGGCGGACGAGTTCCTCCCCGATGCCAGCAGCAGTAAGGTCCTCGGCGCTCATCTGCTGGTGGGTAGTCGACCCGGGATGGATTACTAGCGTCTTGGCGTCACCGACGTTGGCCAGGTGTGACGCCAGTTCGACGGCTTCGATGAAACGGCGTCCTGCCTCGCGTCCACCGTGGACGCCGAAGCTGAGGATTGCACCCGCGCCCTTCGGATACAGCTGGGCCGCCAACTCGTAATCCGGATGAGTGGGGTGGGACGGGTGCCTGATCCACGAAACGGCGTCGTGGGCTTCCAGCATTTCGACCACCCGGTGGGTGTTGTCAACATGACGAGCCATGCGCACGGGTAGCGTCTCGACGCCCTGCAGCAGGTGGAAGGCGTTTGTGGGGCTCATGCACGCACCAAAGTCGCGCAGGCCCTCGGCTCGGGCTCGCATGGACAACGCCGCGGTGCCGAACTCCTCGGTGAACGTGATGCCGTGGTACCCGTCGTAGGGCTGCGAGAGGGTGGGGAACCGGCCGCTGGCCGCCCAGTCGAACCGGCCGCCGTCAACCACCACTCCGCCGATGGCCACCCCGTGTCCTCCGAGGAACTTGGTGACCGAGTGGATCACGATGTCGGCGCCATAGTCGATGGGGCGCATCAGGTACGGCGTGGCGAAGGTCGAGTCCACGGCCAGTGGCAGCCCGGCATCGTGGGCCACACCAGCCACTGCAGTTACGTCGAGCACTTCGATGCCCGGGTTGCCGAGCGTCTCGGCGAACACGAGGCGGGTCTCGGGCCGTATGGCCTTGGCGAACGCCTGTGGGTCTCTGGGGTCGACGAAGGTGGTGGTGATCCCGAAGCGGGGCATGGTCAGGTTCAGCATGTTGTGGCTGCCGCCATAGATGTTGCGGCTGGCCACGATGTGGTCGCCGGCATGCAGGATGGTCGCCATGGCCAGGTGCAGCGCAGCTTGACCGCTGGACGTGCACACGGCTCCCACGCCGCCTTCCAGCGAGGCCAGTCGCTCCTCCAGGACCGCCACCGTCGGGTTTGAGATCCGCGAGTAGAGGTGCCCGCTCACCTCCAGGTTGAACAGGCCTGCAGCGTGGTCGACCGAATCGAACACATATGAGGTGGTCTGGTGGATGGGGACAGCCCGTGAGCCGGTGACCGGGTCCGGCCGCTGCCCTGCGTGCAGGGCACGGGTATCAAATCTGTGGTGATCGGGTTCGACCATGGAATGAACCTAGGCCAACGGCGAGGCGTCTTCGGTGACGTCAGCAGGCAACCCGTTCGGCCAGGCAGTCCAGGGCCTTGTCGGAACCGGTGGCCATGATCACGTCGCTTTCGGTGAACGGCCAGGCTGTCACGGCGTGGAACAAATCGTGTCTAGTCTCCGCGGCCATGCGTATCGGATTCATCGGACTGGGAAATGCTGGCGGCAAGTTGGCTGGGAGCCTCCTCCGCAACGATTACGACCTAACCGTCCGCGACCTCGATCCCGAGGTCGCCCACCCGTTCCTCGACGGAGGTGCCTCGTGGGCCGATTCGCCCCGGGAGATGGCCGAGGCCTGCGACGTGATCATTACTTGTCTGCCGTCGCCAGCAGCTTGTTCGGCGGTCATGGAGGCCGACGATGGGATTCTGGCCGGGCTAGGCCTCGTAGCCGACGACAGGTCTCGTATCTGGCTGGAGATGAGCACCACCGACGAGTCCGAAGTGCGTCGCATCGGCGCCCTGGTTGCCGAAGCGGGAGCGGAACCGGTGGACTGCCCGGTGTCGGGTGGCTGTCATCGGGCGGCTACCGGCAACATCGCTATCTTCGCTGGGTGCGAGCGGGCAACGTTCGAGCGGGTACTGCCCGTGTTGACGACCATGGGTCGGCGAATCCTGCATACCGGTCCGCTGGGCTCGGCTTCGGTGCTCAAGGTGCTGACCAACTACCTCGCGTCGGCCAATCTGCTGTCGGTAACCGAAGCTCTGGTGACCGCATCAGCGGCCGGCATGGACCTCAACACCACCTTCGAAGCCATCCGGATCTCGTCGGGCAACTCGTTCGTGCACGAGACCGAGAGCCAGGTCATCCTGAACGGCAGTCGGGACATCAACTTCACGATGGACCTGGTGGCCAAGGACGTGGGGTTGTTCGACGCACTGTCCCGCAAGTTGGGGATTGCCCTAGAACTCTCGCCGCTGCTCGTGGAGGTGTTCGAGGACGGTCGGGCCCGCTACGGCGATCGGGAGTTCTCACCCAACATCATCCGCCGACTCGAAGAGGCCACGGGACAAGACGTCCGGGCGCCCGGGTTCCCGGCCGAGATTGTCGACTATGAACCGGAGGAGTCCGGTTACGAGGTATTTCCCCCGCGATGAGCACGATTCCTGATTCCATGACGGCACTTCACCTGGTGGGTAACGGCGGGCCCGAGAAACTGGTGTTGCGCCATGACGTGCCAGTCCCTGTGCCCGCCGCCGACGAGGTGTTAGTGCGGGTCCGGGCCTGCGCTATGAACAACACCGATGTGAATACCCGGGTGGGGTGGTACTCCAAGTCGGTTACTGGGGCTACAGCCACCGCAGGGTTCGCGGATGACAAGTCGGTGGGTGATGTGGCCGAGGACGCCGCCTGGGGCGGTAGCGGCTTGACCTTTCCCCGGATTCAGGGGGCGGATCCATGCGGAGAGGTTGTAGCCGTCGGTGCGAAAGCCGATCCGGACCTGGTAGGCCGACGGGTGCTGGCTGACGGCTGGATTCGCGATGCAGCTGACCCATCGGACCGGTCGAAGGCGGGTTATCTGGGGTCTGAGCGCGACGGCGGCTACGCGCAGTATTGCGCTATCCCTGTTCGAAACGTGTATCCAGTCGATCCTGTCGACGGCCCACCGCTGGATCTGACCGACGTCGAGTTGGCGTCGTTTCCCTGCTCATGGGCCACCGCCGAACACATGCTCACTAGACCCGGTGTCGGCCCGGACGACACCGTGGTGGTGACCGGCGCATCGGGCGGCGTGGGATCGGCACTGGTGCAGTTGGCGAGGCTACGGGGAGCCCGGGTGGTGGCCGTCACGGCTGCCTCCAAGTTCGACGCCCTCTACTCCATCGGTGCTGACATTTGCGTGGACCGCGACTCGGGGAACCTGGCCTCGGCCGTGGCCGAGGCCGCTGCTGGTCTCAGTGGGGGTTCAGGCGTTAGGCCGGGCCGGGTCGACGTGCTGGCTGACGTGGTTGGTGGACCAGACTTCGTTCCACTACTGGAGGTGCTCAGTCGTGGCGGGCGGTACACGACGGCCGGCGCTATCGCCGGACCCATCGTGGACCTAGACCTGCGAACCCTGTACCTCAACGACTTGGATCTCTACGGCTGCACTGTCTACGAACCGCCTGTGTTCGAGGCCGTTATGGGCTACATCAAGCGTGGCGAAGTGCGCCCGGTGGTGGCTGCCTCGTGGCCGCTGGCTGACTTCCACGCTGCCCAGAAGGCGTTCACGGCCAAGTCCCACGTGGGGGCCATGGTCGTTGAGATTCCCTGACGGGTTCGAAGGTCTACGCGACAGGTGGGTCGTCGGCGTGGAGCGGGGCAAAGAAGTCCAAATTGTCCTGCAGCAGATCGAAGCAGGTCATGTCGGTCGGGGGCAGTTCGCCCTCGTGGACACCGGCAGGTTCGGTTCGGTCGCCCCACGTGAGGGCAATCGAGCCCCACGTAACTCCTCCACCGAAGGCGGTCAGCACTACCGTGTCCCCCGGCGAGACGCGACCGGCATCTAGGGCGTCGGAGATAGCCATGGGGATGGAGGCCGCAGCGGTGTTACCCAGGTTTCCGATGTTCACGAACACGCGGTTTTTGTCTATGCCGAGGCGCCGGGTGGCTGAATCGATGATCCGGGCGTTGGCTTGGTGGGGGACCACCAAGTCCACGTCGTCGGCGGTCAGTCCCGCCCGGTCCAACACCCGGCTCGCTGAGGCTGAGATGCCCTGGACAGCGATTTTGAACACGGCCTGGCCCTCGAAGTGAAGTCGGTGGATNGCCGGGTCGTTGGTGGGGCNGGGTTCGCCCATNGANCCCATGGAGCGGATCAGCATGGTGCCGCCCTTGCCGCCGTCGGCCCCCAGATCGACGGCTAGCACGCCGGCCCCGTCTTCGGACGGTTCGAACACCGCGGCGCCCGCACCGTCACCAAACAGGATGGCCGTGNCACGGTCCCGGTAGTCCATAGCGAAGTGCAACTTCTCGGCACCCACCAGCAGGACCTTGTCGACGAAGCCCGACTCGATCATCCCGGCTACAACCGACGTGCCGTAGACGAAACCCGANCAGGCGGCGTTGAGGTCGAATGCGCCGGCGTTGGTGGCACCGATTCGGTGCTGGATCATGGCGGCCACGCTCGGGCAGAGGATCTCGGGCGTACAGGTGGCTACCACCACGAGGTCGATCTCCTCGGCGTCCAATCCCGAGCAAGCCAGTGCCCGACGGGCGGCCANCTCGGCCAGNTCAGTCATCTCGACNTGGGACAACTGCCGGTTGGAGATACCGGTGCGNTCCACGATCCANTCGTCGCTGGTGTCCATGAGCCGNTCTAGGTCGGCGTTNGACAGGGAGACGGGNGGAACACACTTGCCCCATCCGGCGATCACGGCGCGGCGAGACATGGAGGTCTTCCTACCACGCGGNCCGTCCGCTTCTGNCCCCGGAGCCCGACCGGGAACGGGNCGCCGGTAGGTTCGACCCCGTATGTCGGTCGACCAGATGACCCTGTTCACAGCCCTCTTGGCGCTGGTGGCCGCCGCAGTGGCCATCCTCGGCATGTGCCTNCTGGCCACTGCCGCTGGAAGGACCCGGCTCGCCGGACTGCGTAAAGATGCCCAGCGCCTAGCCTTCTCGGTGGCTGCAGTATCCACAGCGGGGAGCTTCTGGTTCTCGGAGGTAGGCGGCTTCGTCCCTTGCGAGTTCTGCTGGTACCAGCGGATCCTGATGTACCCATTGGTGGTGGTTCTGGGGGTGGCCGTCTGGCGTGGAGACGACCTGCTGCGTTGGCGGGCCTTGCCGTTTTCGTTGCTGGGCGTTGCCGTGTCGGCCTACCACGTGCAACTCCAATGGTTCCCTGATCAGGGGTCGTCGTGCGAGGNGGCGGCGCCTTGTACGCAGCAGTGGGTGGATCGCTTCGGGTTCGTGTCGATTCCGGTGATGTCGTTCTGCGGGTTCGTGGCCATCACGGTGCTTATTCTGGTCGCCACCGTCCGCGAGGATGCCGGGGTAGTAACGGCGTCGACGACTTCGGAGGAGATCGGGTGACCGAGGAGAATCGCAGCGGACCAGGCCGCACCATTGCCATTGCGCTGGTGGGAGCGGTCGCTCTGGCGTTGGTGGCCGCGTGGACCCTCGGGGGAGGGGAACCCGCTGGTGATCCCGATGGCCTTGAGACGGGGCCCGTGGTGGTGGCTGGAGAGGGGTTGCCGGCCTTCGTCGACACGAGCGGTGACNCGGCCGTNGGCATGGTGGCCCCNGACTTCGATGCCACNACGTTCGACGGTCGGGAGGTCTTNGTNCGACCTGGTGGCGGTTCGGGCTACGTCCTGGCCTTCTTCGCCCATTGGTGCCCCCACTGCCAGGCCGAGGTCCCGAAGTTGGTTGAGTGGATCAGCCGTGGNGGNATCCCNTCTGGNGTTGAGGTGGTGGCNGTGTCCACCTCCGTTTACCTGGATCGNGGGAACCCACCACGGGCATGGNTGGNNGGCGAAGGCTGGCCGACNACCGCGGTTCGTGATGACGATGCCAGCACAGTGGCCGANGCNTTCGGTCTACGGAGCTTCCCCTACTTCGTGGTCGTNGGGACAGATGGGCGGGTTCGGGGACGCNTCAGTGGCGGGCTGTGGCCGGAGGTCTGGGAGTGGGCCTTGGATCAGGCGGGGCGCTCGGGTGCTGTACCTACCGGCCCGGATAGCACCTGAGCCGGGTCAGCGGGAAGGACTGCAATGGAGGACCGTTGGGGTCTAGGCCCAGCCGANNTTGANGACGGAACGGGTCTCCAGTNGATCGCCGAGTGCGTCCACTGCACTCGGCTNATNGGGTCNGATCCGTCGCTCGTCCTGCATGGTGGNGGGAACTCTTCAGTNAAGGCACCGGTGGTCGATATCACCGGCCGGGAGGTTGATGCCATCCACGTCAAGGGGTCGGGATGGGACATGGCGACCATCGAGGCCTCAGGGTTGGCGCCGCTGTACCTCCGACGACTCCACGAGTTGATCGAATTGGACCGGCTCAGNGANCCGGACATGATGCGGGAGTTGGCAGCGGCCAAGTTGGACCCCGGTGCGCCCAACCCGTCGGTGGAATCGCTGTTGCACGCCTACCTGCCGCACCGGGCGGTCCAGCACAGCCACGCCGACGTGATCGTGCAACTNACCGCTCTGGCCGANGGCGAGGGCACGGTGCGAGANGTGTTCGGCGATGACGTGGTGGTCGTGCCCTATGTGATGCCNGGTTTCGACCTGGCCCGGGTGGTGCGGGAGGTCTGGCCCGAACAGTCCCATCCGGGTACCACCGGGATGGTGCTGCTCAACCACGGCCTCTTCACGTTTGGCGATGACTCCATGACCGCCTACCGACGGCATGTGGATCTCATCAATCGGGCCGAGGCATGGCTCGACCAGAGGGCACCACTGTCGTCGGTGGCTGACGCGCCGCTGCCCGAAGTACTGCTCGAGGACCTCGCCGGACGCGTCCTCCCGAGTGCCGGCGACGACACCGTC